>CANQHE010000030.1 GCA_947623735.1 uncultured Bacilli bacterium | reverse complement strand
CCTACCTTTTTATGATAATATTATATCAAATTTTCTTTGCGAAGAAATTTTTTTCAAATTTACTCTTTTTGGCTGAAATTTCAGATAAAGATTGATTTTTAATTCTTTTTTAGTTATAATTGTTAATTGTAGGAGGATATAAATGAAGAAAGTATTCCTGCTTGGTATAATCATGTTTTTATTTACTAGTTGTACTAGTATTAATAATAGTGATATAGATACAATTATAAATAATTCTTTTAATAGTTCAGTTAAAACTTTAAATACAAGTAAAAAGGGTTATAGATATTATTTACCTAAAGGGTTAGTTATAAAGAATAGTGATAGTTATAATGAAGTAATTAGTAGTGAGAAATATACTTTTTATTTATATGTAGATTTAGTTAGTTATTTTAATAAGACTGATTTTACTTATAAAGAAAATAAAGATGCTTATTATTCTTTAGAACTTAATAATAATGGGAAAAAGGGTTATATTGAAATAAATAATTATAAAAATGATAAATATTTGATTGAAATTATGTATAATTATGCTAAAATAGAAGTAGTAGTAATGATGAATGATATAAATATAAGTGTTGCAAATGCAATGGCAATACTTTCATCTATTACGTATAATGATAATGTAATAAAAAATTATATGACAACAGATGAATATAGAGGTGCAGAAGAGAAGTTTGATATATTTGAAATTGTAGGTAGTGATAATTATTTACAATTTGCAGATGATGAAAATGATAATGAAGATAATCGAGACCCGGATTATATTAAATAGGAAGGTGTTTAATTATGGGCTTAATGAGTAAACTTAAAAATATTTTGTTTGAAGAAGAAGAAGTTGAAATACCAGTTATAGAAAAAAAAGTTCAAAAAGTAGAACAACCTGTTTATAAAGAACTTCCTAAAAAGGAAGAACAACCAGCTGTAAATCGGAGTTTTTATGATGATCTTGAACCAGTAATAAAAGAAGAAAAAAGACAAGAAGAAATAAATAGAAGTAGAGTTCAAGAAAAAACAAAAGAAACGGTTTCGGATAGAGAAATGTTTAGAAGTGAAAAAACATTTAACTTTCCAGCATTTGATGAAGATGAATTTAATAATATAGCACCTAAGCCTAGAGCAACTAATATAATGGAACATGAAAAGAAAGAAGAAGCTAAGAGAAAAGAATATAAAGCACCAGTTAAAAATTCAGTTAAAAGTTCGATTAGAAAAGAAGAAATTATTGTAAATGATAATAGAGATAGAACTAAATTTAAACCTTCACCAATAATTAGTCCTGTATATGGAATATTAGATAAAAATTATACACCTGATGAAATTACAAGTAGAACAGATAGTGTTTTAAATAGAAAATTAGATGTTGATAGTGTAAGAAAGAAAGCTTTTGGAACGATTGAAGAACAACAAGAAGAAATATTAAAAGAAAAAACGAAAGAAGAAAAGATTTTAGAAGAAAAATTAGAAAAAGCAAGAACAATAGATGAACTATTAAAAGATAGTAGTGATGAAGTAATTGAAATAGAAGATACGAAAGAAGAAGATATTAAAAAATACGATGTTACAAGTGAGATAGAAGAAGAAATTATCGAGCCTAGTCATAGTGTTAATGATATTAATGTGACTAATGATGAAGAAGATGCGATAACTTCTTTAGATGATGTTAATGTTGCTTCAAAAGATAATTCTGTTGATGATACTTTAGAAAGTGATTTATTTGATTTAATAGATTCAATGTATGAGAATAGAGAGGATGGTGAGTAATGGACTTTTGGTTATCATTTTTACCAATAATTATATATATACTATTAATAGTATTATTAGTTGTTGGAATAATTTTGGGAATAAAGTCAATTATTACAATTAATAAAGTCGAAAAAGTAGTTGATGATGTTAATGAAAAAGTAGAATCATTAAATGGCTTATTTCAAATTGTTGATTTTACTACTGATAAGATTGTTAATATGACAGATAAGATTATTGAAGGAGTATCAGCAGTAGCATCAAAATTATTTTTACGAAATAAAAAAAAGAAAAAGAAGGAGGAAGAAAATGAGTAAAGATAATAAAGGAATTGGAAAGTTTTTAGTGGGGGCTGGAATTGGGATTGGTCTTGGAATGCTTTTTGCACCTAAAAGTGGTAAAGAAACAAGAAAAGAGTTAAAAGAAAAGATGGATGATCTTTTAGAGAAAGCTAAAAGTGTTAAATTAGATGATGTTAAGAAAACTATTGAAAAGAAAGTTCAAGAAATAAAAGATGATTTAAAAAATTTGGATAAAGAAACTGTGGCTGAAAAAATAAAAGATCAAGCTAAAAAAATAAAGAAAAAAGCTGATGATTTAGTAGATTATGCCGTAAAAAAAGGCACTCCAGTAGTGGAAGCTGCCGCAAGAGAAGTTAAAGCTTCTACAATTAAAACTTTAGAAGCCATAACTGATAAACTTAAAGATGATGAAGAACCTAAAAAAGAAGTTAAGAAAACAGTTAAAGCAAGCAAATAGGCTTGCTTTTTGACTATTTAATTAAGTATTTTGGAGTATCAGTTTTTCCTAGAAGATAGTCGGCTGATAGGTTATATTTTTCACAAATGGTATATAAAATATGTGTTGAAATCGGAAAATGACCATTTTCATATTCTGTTAACATAGTTCGAGCAATATTTAATTGTTCAGCCATTTCTTCTTGAGTAAGTTTTTTTGATTGACGTAATTCCTTTAATCTTTTACCGCTTTTCAATAAGTCGATTTCTTTATTTATAATTTCATAATTTTTTATTTGGGTTAAGTTTAAAGTGTAATCAATAGAAACTTTAAAATAATTACAAAAATTATTTAAATGTTTTAAAGGTATTATGTGATCTTGCGTTTCATAATGGCTGTATGTATAGGGGGATATTTTTAATATTTTAGCCATTTCTTTTTGAGGTATGTCTTTCATTGTTCTTATTTCGTTCATTTTATCTTGATAGTTCATAAATTTCACCAGCTTTATTTTCTCATTTTTAAAGATCAGTTTGTTGATATTGCCAAAATATTGACAAAGGTTATTGACTTTTGACATTTGCTAGACTATAATTTAAATATAAGTTAGAAAAAACTAATATATTTGATAAAATAGAAAGGGAGATAAACTTGAAGTTTGAGAAATTAAATTATAATAGTGGAAATGTTAAAAAAGCATTTGTAATAGGAATAGTAGTAACATTGTTATTTATAGTTATAATTAATTTGTTTTTGACAAGAGCAAAATATAAATTAATTGAAAGTAGGAAACTAGCCAGTGGGACAATTAATTATACATTAGTTGACTTTGAGCTGGTAGAAATAAAAGTAAAGGGGTTAAGTGATAGTGAGTATAGTGATGCAAGCATTATACAAGATGGAAACTATGAATTAAATCAAGATATGAGTTATTGTACCGAAAAATATACTAATGAAGATGATAGTTTTAGAGATGTAAAGAATGAAAGTTTAAAAATAAATTTTGATAGAGAAAGTAAAACAATAAGTATTAAACCATATAGCAAAAAGGGTACTAAATGTTATTTGTTTTTTGATGAAAAAGAATTAGAACCAAGCGAGCAAACATTAGCACAACTTAAACAAGATTCACAAGGTCCAGTAAATAGTTTTACAGGTACATCATGTGATAGTGGATGTGATTTACAACAAAATGGCATATATGAAGCAGAAGATGATTATGGAACAAGTTATTACTATAGAGGAACAGTAGATAATAACTGGGTAAAATTTGGAACAGGAAAAAATAAAGAAACCGGCGATATCTGGTGGAGGATCATAAGAATCAATGGAAATGGAACAATAAGGTTAATCTATGCTGGTACTACTACTAGTACTCCAGATCCGCAGGGTGAAGCAACAATGATAAAACCAAATCAATATGCAGGACATAGTTCATATCCAAGAGCAGTAATGTTTAATGAAACATCTAATGATAATAAATATGTAGGTTATATGTATAATGACAGTCCTACAACATCAACTCAAGCAAGTGCCCATAATGTAACAAGTAGTAGTAAAAATAGTACTATATTAGATCAAATAGTATATTGGTATAATAATGATACAAATTTATCTACTTTGTCAGACAAAATAGATGTTGAAACTGGATTTTGTAGTGATACAAATTTAGCAACTGGAAATCATGGAAGCTATACAGGAAATGGTTATGGAACAAGTCAATCAGGTTATGCAGGATTAGATAGAGTATGGCAAGCCAATAGTACAAGTTGGAATTCAAGTGAACAAACACCTACATTAAAATGTGGAACGGATGAAACATCAAGAAAAAGAGATTTATATACAGGTCCAAGTGCTAAGGGAGGAACAAAAGGAAGTAATGGAACATCAATAACAGGAAACAATGCATTACCAGTACCAGTTGGTTTAATAACAATGGATGAAGTAATCTATGCCGGAGGATTTGGAGGAAAAGCAAACAATGGTTATTGGTTATATACAAACCAAGACTATTGGACTATGTCTCCGTGTTACTTTGGTGGCGGCTTTGCTTTCGTGATCCGAGTGAATTTTAATGGCGCCCCCGGCGTCGAGTACGTGAACCTCTCTATCTATGGTGTGCGCCCAGTAATAAATCTGAAAGCTGATACAAAATTAACAACATCTGGAGGAGGAACAGAGGGTTCGAGACAAAATCCATACGTAGTTGTAACAACTTAAATTAAATGTAATTGTTAATTAAATATTTCTTGCTCATATTGCTTTCGAATTTATATATGGGCAGGAAGAAACTCCATGATAGAGGTTACTCTCTATCTTTTTTTGTTTAAGGGTTGACTTTAAATAATAATAAGGATATACTTAACATATAAATAATTAGGAAGTAAGGGTGGTAATATGGAGAAAGAATATAAGATTAGTTGGGGAAAAGTTTTTGGAGTAACTTTAGTAGTAGTGATATTAATTGCAATTATTTGGTTTTTAGTGCCAAAGAATAAAAATAAAGGGGTTAGTAGTAATAATACATATATTAATAATATTAATTTAATGAAAAATGCGGGTTTTGAATATTTTCAGGGAAGTAATTTGCCAACTAAGATTGGGGAAGCTTACGAAATTAGTTTAGAAGAAATGATTAATAGTAAGCTGATTATGGAATTTACTGACGATCATGGTAAAGCTTGTGATACAAAAGAAAGTTATGTTAAAACAACTAAAACTTTAGATAATGAATATGCGATGAAAGTATATTTAAGTTGTGATGATAAAACTGATTATATTGTTACATCTATTGCAGATAATATAGCTTATATTAATTTAGATAATACTGATAATAAAGAAAATGATGAAGAAAATATAACTAGTAAAAGTTATGATGAAGGATATTATGATAAAAATGGTAATTATATAGATACATCAAATAGTTATAGTGATACTAAAGATTATTATTATAATACTAATAATAGTAGTTCTAATGTTACTAATTATTATATAAATTATGTTTATACATGTAAAAGTGGTAATTGTAATAATAATTGTAGTTGTCCTAATTGTAATTGTACAGGTTCTTGTGTAGGAAAGAATTGTGGTACTAATAATAACAATAATAGTAATAATAATCAAGTTAAAACAGTTTATGTTACTTTTGATACTCAGGGTGGAACGTTTGTTGCCAGAGAGATATTAAAGGCTGGAGAAAAAGCCTCTTATAGAGTAACAACAAAGACTGGTTATAGATTTTTAGGATGGTATTTAAATGGTGAAAAATATGATTTTGATACACCAGTTAAAAGTAATATTACTTTAGTAGCTAAATGGGAAAAGAGTACAGTAAGTAAACATGAAGTTACTTTTGAACCTAATAATGGTAATGCTGCTACTTCAAAATGGGTTTATGATGGAGAGAGTGTTTCAAGACCTAGTGATCCATCAAGAAAATGCTATAGATTTATTGGTTGGTATTTAAATGGTGTTAAATATAATTTTGATAGACCTGTAACGGGGGATATAGTTTTACAGGCAAGATATGAAGAAGATGGAAGTTGTAATCAAAAGAGAGAAACATACACTGTAAGTTTTAATTCTAAAGGTGGAAGTAGTGTTAGAAGTCAAACTGTTGATGCCGGAGATAGAGCTTATAAACCAAGTAATCCAACTAAAAGTGGTTATAGATTTTTAGGATGGTATGATGAATATGGATATAAATATAACTTTAATGCGCGAGTTTATGAAGATATAATTCTTTATGCAAGATGGGAGAAAGATGAAGTTAAATATAATACTTATTGTGAAGTTAAAAATGAAACATATTATTCTGTAAGTTATGTTGGAGCTAATCAAAGTACTTGGAATTATGATTGGACAATAAGATTTGATAAAATTAGAAATACTAGTAATTTAAAAATTGTTGATGTAGGATATATTACAACAACCAATCAATATAATAGTTTATATAATAAGACATCAACAAATAAAGATATTTCAATGGTTGGGGGTAATGGGCAATATTCGGTACCAATTACATCAGGTTCAATGTTACAAAAATATGCTTTAAAATATAATAATTTTGGAATGAGTTTATCAGTACCATATTATAGTGGAGGATATTGGTATACTAAAGCAAGTGTAAATATTCGAAATTATAATAATGTAACTAGTTATTATTCTTCAAAGATTAATTCAAGTATTTATTTTGTTCCATTCTATTTTGTGGTTAAATATACAGATAAAAATAGTTGTGTTGATGATTTGGCAACGAATGCTAGTAAATATAAAAATTATGAAATAGTAGATAGTTATTATAATTAATTAACATTGAAGGAATTTACAACTCTGGAGTTAAGGCGAATAATCGCGTTATAGATTAGAAGTGTATGAATTAAAAGTTCATGAATAAAGGTGGTACCGCGGGTTTTAGCTCGTCCTTTATTTGTGGACTTTTTAATATATAAAGAAAGGATAAATTATGGATAAGAAAAGAAAATATGCTAAATTTTTAATTGAAGGATGTTTAAGATTAAAAGAGGGAGATAAACTTTTTATTATTGCAAATAATTTTACAGAAGAGTTTGTTAATATATTAATTTTAGAAGCCAAAAAAATGGGAATTACAGATATTGAGACTTTAATTAATTACCCGGAAAAACAAAAAGAATTATATTTAAATAATACTTATGAAGAGATAATTAAAAGTCCTTTAATTGATAGAACTAAATATAATAAAATGGCAAGAGAAGGATATGCTTTTTTAAGTTTAAATTCACCAATTCCTAATTTTTATGATGGGGTATCAGGAGAGATTTTAAGTAAAGTTTCTAAATTTCAATTAGAAAGTATCGAAGAGTATAAAAAGTATCAACATAAGGGATTAATTAAATGGAATATTTGTGCGGTTCCTAATCCAATATGGGCTGAAGCGTTAGATAATGTTAAAGATGAAGATGAATTATGGGATTTAATTTATAAAATATGTTTAATAAATGAAGATGATCCGGTTTTAGCTTGGAAAAATAAAATGGATAAATTAGCAAGAAGAGCGGAATATTTAAATAGTTTAAATATTGATAAATTAATTTATCATAATAGTTTGGGAACTAATTTAGAAGTAGGACTTCCAAAAGATTATTTATTTCAAAGTGCTGATGGTGATAATATTGTTAATATGCCAACTGAAGAAGTGTTTACATCTCCCGATAGATTAAGAGTAAAAGGAAGAGTTTATTCTTCAAAAATTTTATATCATAATAATCGAAAGCTTAAAGATTTTTGGTTGGAGTTTAAAGAAGGAAAAATAGTTGATTATGATGCTTTAGAAGGAAAAGATGAATTAAGAGAAATAATTTTAACTGATGATGGTTCTAAATATTTAGGAGAAGTAGCGATAGTTGATTATGATTCGCCGATATCACTTACAAATGTTATTTTTAAAAATGTGTTATATGATGAAAATGCTAGTTGTCATTTAGCTATCGGGGCTAGTTTTGCTGAATGTATTAAAGGGGGACTTAATATGAGTTATGAAGAATTAGTTAAAAAAGGCCTTAATTATTCTCATGAACATGTGGACTTTTTTATCGGGACGAGAGATTTAGAGATAAAAGCAGTCTTGCAAAATGGAGAAGAAGTAGTTATAATGAAAGATGGAAATTTTGTGGAGGGATAAAAATGACTTTTTTTGAAGATTTAAAATGGCGAGGATTAATTAAAGATGTATCAAGTTCTAAAATAGAAGAAATGCTTAATAATGGGGGAGTTACTTTTTATATTGGAACTGACCCAACCGGAGATTCTTTGCATATTGGACATTTTTCTTCATTTTTAATGGCAACCCGTCTTAAAAGAGCTGGACATAATCCAATTTTGTTAATTGGAGGGGCAACCGGACAAATAGGAGACCCAAAACCAACCGCGGAAAGGGCAATGATTAGTAAAGAAGCTGTGAATAAAAATGTTCAAGCTTTAACTGAACAAGTAAAAAGAATATTTGGCTTTGAAGTTGTAAATAATTATGAGTGGAGTAAAGATATTAATTTTATTGATTATTTAAGAGATTATGGTAAATATTTTAGTATTAATTATATGCTTGATAAAGATATTATTAGAAGAAGAATAGAAGAAGGTATTACTTATACAGAATTTTCTTATATGATTATGCAAGCATTAGACTTTTTGTGGTTATTTGAAAATAAAAATTGTATAATGCAGATGGCAGGACAAGATCAATGGGGAAATATTACCGCGGGTATTGATTTAATTAGAAAGAAAACAGGTAAAGAAGCATTTGGGTTTACGATGCCCCTTATTACGAAGAAAGATGGGACGAAGTTTGGGAAGAGTGAAGGAGGAGCTATTTGGCTTGATATTAATAAAACATCAAGTTATGAGTTATATCAATTCTTTATTAATGTCGAAGATGAAATGGTTATTGATTATTTAAAGAAACTTACTTTTTTAAGTAGAGAAGAGATAGAAAAGTTAGATGAAATAAATAAAAAAGAACCAGAAAAGAGAGTGGCTCATAAAAAATTAGCGGAAGAAGTTATTACTTTTTTACATGGACATGAGGAATATTTAAAAGCAGTTAAAATAAGTGAGAGTTTATTTAGTGATAAAGTTAGAGAATTAACAAGTGAAGATATTATTAATTCTTTAAAGGGAGTGCCAACAATAGGGGTTACACTTAATGATAATATTGTAGATTTTGTAGTTAATAATAAGATATGCTCTAGCAAAAGAGAAGCAAGAGAGTTTATAGGGGCGGGAGCAATAAGTTTAAATAATAAAAAGATTACAGATTTAGAATATGTAGTAAGTGATAAAGATGCGATAGATAATAAAGTGATGATTATTAAAAAAGGAAAAAAGAACTATTTTTTAGGAATGATTAAGAACTAGAAATAGTTCTTTTTAAATGTAAATAAGTGTAAAGTATGGTTTAAAGTATAATTTTCTCTTGCTTTAATTGTTTCATTATGATTAAATAGACTTAAGAAAAGAGGAGTTTGTATGGGTAAATTAGAGAAATATATTTATTTAGTTATTATTTTAGTATTAGTAACGGCGATAGTTAGTGGTTCTATTTATTTAGTAATGAGAGATAAAGATAATACAAATACAGATAACAATAAAGAAATAAATGATAAAGATAAAGAAAGTAATGATAATAAAGATAATGAAAAAGAGGAGATAACTTTAAGTGAATATGAACTTAATGATTATTTAAGTTATGTTCCTAATATAAATGATAATGTAGTTTATAAAAAAGATGAGGTAAGTGTTTCCGATTATGACACGAAAGCTTTAACAGAGATGGCTTTAAATAACAGTTATAGTTGTTGGGAGCAAAAGATTTGTGATTTTGATATGAATATGAATTTAAAGGTTAATAATGCCTCCGCATTTTATTATGAGGGAGAATACGCGGGTGTTTATTTTCCATTAGATTTTATTAATAGTAAATTAAATCGGATGTATAATGTAAAATTAAGTGATGTTAAAGAAAGTACTAGTGTTGATGATGTATATAATAGTGGTCTTAGCTATATTTATCAAGATGAATATTTTCTTGCAATTGGGGGAGGATATTCAGGAAATAAGCATGTAAGTTTAATTGATAAATATGATGTATCATATAGTGAAATAGTAATATATGAAGTAGCTGCTTATTATGATCAAGATAAAATGGTTGATTATTATAATAATTATAGTGTTTCAGTTTCTAGTAATGATTTAAGTGGTTATTTAAAAGATAATAAAGATAAATTTACTAAATATAAACATACATTTAAGAAAAATGTTACAGGATATTATTGGTATCAAACTGAAGTAGTAAAGAACTAGAAATGGTTCTTTTTAAATGTAAACAAGTGTAAAGTAAAGCTTAAAGTATAATTTTTTCTTGTTTTAATTATTTCATTATGGTTAAATAGACTTAAGAAAAGAGGAGTTTATATGGGTAAATTAGAAAAAAGTATATATGCTGTAATTATTCTTATTTTAGTGGCGGTTATAGCAAGTGGAACAACTTATTTAATAATGCGGGATAAAGATAATACAAATACAGAAAATAATGAAATAATTGATAAGGATAAAGAAAGTAATGATAATAAAGATAATGAAAAAGAGGAGATAACTTTAAGTGAAAAGGAACTTAGGGAGTATTTAGATTATCTTCCAAAAAATTATTTGGATGAAGAAAATAATTCGTTATTTACTAAATCTAATATAAATGTAAATGATATTTCAACGGAAACTTTAGTAGGTAATGCTTTAAGTTTAAAAATTGAATCTCAAAATGATAAAATAAATAAAAGTGTAATCGATGAGTTAGTTTTAAAAATGTATAATAAAGATATTAAAAATACTAGTTTAACTAATTCTATTACAGATGGTGTTTATTACTATGAATTAAAAGATAATAACTTTCAAGTTATAGATTTTACTAATTTTCCAACTTATTTTTATGATGTTGAAGAATATAAAGCAAGTATTGATGAATTAGTAATCTATACAAGAGTTGCTCAAGTTAATTACATAGAGAATGGAAATTTTACAATCTTTAATACTAAACAAAATAATGAGATTAAAACATTTAATGATGGAGAAGAAAATCAAGCAAAAGATTATATAAAGAATAATAAAGATAAATTTACAGAATATAAACATACATTTAAGAAAAATGTTACAGGATATTATTGGTATCAAACAGAAATTGTAAAGGACTAGAAATAGTTCTTTTTAAATGTAAATAAGTGTAAAGTAAAGCTTAAAGTATAATTTTTTCTTGTTTTAATTATTTCATTATGGTTAAATAGACTTAAGAAAAGAGGAGTTTATATGGGTAAATTAGAGAAATATATTTATTTAGTTATTATTTTAGTATTAGTAACGGCGATAGTTAGTGGTTCTATTTATTTAGTAATGAGAGATAAAGATAGTACAAATACAGATAATAATAAAGAAGTAAATGATAAGGATAAAGAAAACAATAAGGGTGAAACTGAAGAATTAATTGATGGAGTTAAGCTTATTGATGTTAAAAAACAGGAAGATAAGATAGTTGAAACATTTGAAATTGTTTTAAATGGAAAGAAAAAAGAAATGAATTTTCAATTTGAATATGAGAAAAATGAAATTTTTGATCTATATGTGATTAAGGGAAATTATAAAAATTTTTTAATTCATGGTAGTGATTATTCTTTAAGTGATACGTCTATTGATAAAGTGTTTAGTGTTGATAGTATAAAAGAGAATTTTAATAGTAATAATTTTAAAATAATTAAGGGAGAAGATAATAAAAATTATTTGGGTATTATTGCTAATAGAAATAATGATGATATTTTATATATATTTAATGATAATTTAGAGAATATAATAGATGATACTTATGATGATTATGATAGGAGTATAGAAATTATTCCTGGAGTTAATGATAAAAATTCTTTTATGATAACAACATATTATAATACACCTTGTGGAGAAAATATGGATGCAATATGGTATAAAAATGCTTTTAATATTAAAAATAAAACTAATTTTGCTTTAAAAATTGAAGATAATAAGCTTTATTATTTAGCATTTAAATTAAATGATTATCCAAATTCTACTTTGGAAGAAAGAGTTTATACAATTAATAATAGTAAATTAAGTTATACTGTTATTAATGAATATTTTGTAGGAAAGGATATTTGTCAGCAAGCTTAAAGGATTGTATAAAGAAAAATAAAAAGGTGAAACTATGAGTAAATTAGAGAAATGTATTTATTTAGTTATTATTTTAGTATTAGTAACAGCAATAGTTAGTGGTTCTATTTATTTAGTAACGAGAGATAAAGATAATACAAATACGAATAACAATGAAGAAGTAAATGATAAAGATAAAGAAAATAATAAGGGTGAAACTGAAGAATTAATTGATGGAGTTAAGCTTATTGATGTTAAAAAACAGGGAGATAATATTGTTGAAAAGTTTGAAGTTACATTAAATGGGAAAAAGAATGATTTAGATTTAATTTTTAAAAATGTAACTAATGATGGTGTTCCATACATTTTGGGAACATTTGGAACTTATGATTTTTATTGTAATCATGTTAATGTGGAAAATGTTTTTAGTTTAGATAAAATCAAAACTTATTTTAATGAAAATAATTTTATATTAATTAAAGGGAAAGATAATAAAAATTATTTAAGTTTAGTGGCACCTATAATTTATGGTAATAGCTTGTATGTTTTAAATGATGATTTAAATATAATAAGTGGGGATATTGATGATTATGGAGGAAGTGGCATTCCTTCGGCTACAGGTAGTTTTAAAATTACAAGAACTAGTAATATTCCAAATGGAGAATTTCCACAATATAAAAATACTTTTGGATCTATAATTTTGGGTGATAGTGAAAATATTTTTGTAAAAGTTCAAGATAATAAAATTTATTATTTATATCCAGTAAAACTTGATGAAAGTAATGCAATAATTGAAGAAAGAGTTTATGAAATAAATAATGGAAATTTAAGTTATGAAGTGATAAATAAATATGAAAATATTTTAGTTGGACAACAAATATAAAATATAATTAGAGTAATGATTAAGAAAAGAGGAATTATATGGGTAAATTAGAAAAAAGTATATATGCTGTAATTATTCTTGTTTTAGTGGCGGCGATAGCATGTGGGACAACTTATTTAGTAATGATGGATAAAGATAATACAAATACAGAAAATAATGAAGAGATAAATAAGAATTCTAATGATGGAGTTAAATTAGTTGATGTAAAACTTGTGGGTGATGAAATAATTAAAAATTTTGATGTTACATTAAATGGTAAACAGAACACTTTAACGGTTAAGTATTCTTATAATTATGATTCTCAGTTTCATGTTCAGTCTGTAGTTGGACGTTTTGGAAAAGCAGTCTTTTCTGAGTATGAGTATTCTGATTTGTATTTTACTAAAAGTGATATATTTAATGTGGAAAGAGTTAGAGAAAGATTAACCGCAGATGATTTTATAATTATAAAGGGAAATGATAGTAAAAATTATTTAGGAGTTATTTCAAGTACAAAATCAGATAATGTTCTTTATATACTAAATGATAACCTAGATATATTAGATGTTAATTCAAATGATATATATTATCCTTTATATCGAGATGTGAGGGGATTTATGATTACTACTTTCTATAATTCGCCTTGTTTGGAAAAGGGATTTACTTGGTATGATAATACATTTAATATAATTGATGAAATTTATAGACCTAAACTTGCTTTTAAAGTAAAGATAGAAGATAATAAAATATATTATTTAGCTTTAAAGGGAAAAGATGTATTAGCTACTGATGGTGCAGTAATAGAAGAAAGAGTATATACAATAAATAATGATAAGTTAAGTTATGAAGTAATAAACACTTATAAAGATTTTCAGGTTTGTCAAACAGTTTAGGAGGAATTTAAGATGAGCAAGAAAGAAAAAATTGTATATTCAGTGATAATAGTTATTTTGGTAGCTTTTATAGCAAGTGGTATAACTTATATAGTTATGAAAGATAAAAATAGTGAAACTTTAGAAGAAAGTAATAATACTAATAATAGTATAGTACCAAATGATGATAAAGTTGAAAAAGATGAAGAAGAAGTAATAACTTTAAGTGAAAACGAACTTAATAAATATTTAAGATATATTCCAGGAGAAGCAAATTGCGAGGATTATGTATCTGGAAAATGTAATGCTTATGTGCATGATGAAACTTATAGTTCAGAAGTTGAGATTTTTTATTTAATTGGTAATGCATTAGGTTTATTAAGTGATGGTGCAGATGATTTAAGTGTGGTGGGAACTTATGGAGATGTTTATAATTCGATGATTAAAATGTATAATATGGAATTCGATAAAAAAAGTTTAGATGATTATAATATGATTGTACATTATGGGCCTTATTGTTATAAAATAAATGATGATAATTTTATTGCAAGTTATTGTAGAAGTGATTTAGAAAAAGCAACTTTTGCTGATAGTTATGAAGTTAATGATAATAATATAGTTATTTATAGCTATATGAGTTATTTTAATTCTTTAGGGGGACAAGATGAAGTAAAAGATATTTATACAAATAATGTTTATTATGTAACAGAAAAAAATAGTGAAGGCTATATAGATAATGATATTGTAGTAAAATATATGAAAAATAATAAAGATAAATTTACAAAATATAAACATACTTTTAGAAAAAATGAAGCCGGATATTATTGGTATCAAACAGAAGTTGTAAAGGACTAGAAATAGTTCTTTTTAAATGTAAATAAGTGTAAAGTATGGTTTAAAGTATAATTTTCTCTTGCTTTAATTGTTTCATTATGATTAAATAGACTTAAGAAAAGAGGAGTTTGTATGGGTAAATTAGAAAAAAGTATATATGCTGTAATTATTCTTGTTTTAGTGGCGGTTATAGCAAGTGGGACAACTTATCTAATAATGAGAGATAAAGATAATACAAATACAGAAAATAATGAAGTAAATGATAAGGATAAAGAAAGTAATGATAATAAAGATAATGAAAAAGAAGAAATAACTTTAAGTGAAAAGGAACTTAATGATTATTTAAGTTATGTTCCAGATTCTACAATAGATTTTGGAGATAATGATGTTTGTAATAATCAAAATGTATATTGTAAAATAAAAATAAGTGTTAGTGATCTAGATAAGAAAGTTTTAGTTGGTAAGGCTTTGTTTACTTTTGCAAGTGGTAAAGATGAATTGGAAACTATAGCTACTTTTGAGGAACTTGCAAGTAAAGTTTTAGAAATGTATGGGGTAAAAATAGATAATAACTTTAAAAGCACTTATGATGCTGAAGATAATTTTGTTGGGTATGCAGCAACTTATGGAGGATTCGCTTTTAATTATAATGAGAAAGATAAAACATTTAATTATAGTTTAGCTTCTTCTGGTTATGATAGTGTAAGTTTATTTGATAGTTATCAAGCTACTAATGATGAATTAGTAATTTATAGTTATTATGGGGTGTATAATTCTTTAGGTGGACAAGATGAAGTAAAAGATGTTTATACAAATAATGTTTATCATATAACTGAAAAAAATAGTGAAGGTTATTTAGATAATGATATTGTAGTAAAATATATGAAAAATAACAAAGATAAATTTACAAAATATAAACATACTTTTAGAAAAAATGAAGCCGGATACTATTGGTATCAAACAGAAGTTGTAAAGGACTAGAAATAGTTCTTTTTAAATAACCTTTTAGGGTGTGGCTTGCTATGGGCAAGCCATCGAAAATCCACTCGTTAGACGAGTGGAATTATAAGACT
>CANQHE010000029.1 GCA_947623735.1 uncultured Bacilli bacterium | reverse complement strand
TAATAAGTTTCAAAAAAACAACGAATAAAATCGTTGCTTTTAGTATGTCCTAACATTTAACTGTGAATTGTAACTAATAATTTCAAAACTTTTTAAAAATGCTTGACTTTAACTACATAAAATGATATATTGTTTATGCACTTTAGTTGGGATTGTAGCTCAGCTGGTTAGAGCGCACGCCTGATAAGCGTGAGGTCGGAGGTTCAAGTCCCCCCAGTCCCACCATTTTTTTGGCCAGTTGGTGAAGCGGCTTAACACACTGCCCTTTCACGGCAGCATTCACGAGTTCGAATCTCGTACTGGTCACCAGTTTAGATTATAAATTCCCTTAATATAAGGGTTTTTTTATTTTATAAATTAGATGCACGTATAACAAACTAACCATTAAAAAAGAACACCATATCTTTATTGATAAGGTGTTCAAAATCCAAAAATAGGACCGAGAGCACCGATAAACGGCATCTCTTTTTTTAATCCTATTAATATTATATACATACTTTTTATTAAAATGCAAGCAAAAAATGAGTGTTTTTTAAAATATGAGTACATATATGAAATTTAAAAAATTATTAATAGAGCCTTTAATCTTCATATTCTTCTTGCCAGGTAAAAGTCATTTTATCCATGACAATTTCATCGTTACTTTTCATGTCAAGTTCCCAGATATCAGGTTCAGTAAATACTTGTTTTTCGCCCATATCATCATAATCATGCGTAAATGTTATAGTAAGATGATTATTATTTAGAGTGTATGTTCCTTCTTCAGCATAACCACCACAGCCTGATCCCGGACAAAACCATGGCAAATAAGAGGCTGTATAATCGCTATTAAATTTAATTTCATGCCAAGTTTCAGGAGTTTTATAAACATAATAGCCAGTAGTTTTAATTTTATAGTTAGTCGTAAAATCAGCAAAAAGACTAATTATTTCATTTTCAGCGTTTATTATTTCAATATCAATTATTTTATTTTTAGCAAAAGTAAAAATTCCCTCTTTTTTAAGCCAATTAGAGCCATTCTCTTTGGTTTTAAAAATTACTCTTATAGTTTCGATTTCATCATTTATTTTTTGAGTATTTAATATTTCTATTAATTCTACTTGATATTCTTTATTAGTAATTTTTTTAACAAATTCTTTAATATTCGTGTTTATTTTTTCTTCAAGTTCTTTTGTATTCTTTAAGTTTTTTAGAGTAGATGAATATTTTTCCCAGTCATTATCAATATCTTGTTTTGCAATAATGCCTTTATAATTAAAATAATTAGAGGTAAAATTTGGGGGAATAGTATCTTCATTTAAATCTTTAAATAGATTATTTATAGTATCATTTAAGTCATCTTTTTCTTTAGAGGTCTTTATTAGTAACCAGACAATACTAAATATTAGAATAATAATTATTATTCCAATTAGGATTTTACTTAAAGTGTTTAATTCTTTTAATTTCATAATTTGACTCCTTCTACTTTGGTATTTTAATTTATTTTTATTATCATAAACATCTTGGATATTTATTCTATTATATAATTACAGATATTTCAATCTTTTTTAATTACTTTTAATTTAGGAAATTTATTATTCATATATTTATCAGGATATAATTTATCAATTAATTTAAATAATTCATTATTGGCTTTGATGTTTCTAGCACGCTCACTATAACGAATGGTGGCAAGAGTGGTTATAGATACATTAAAAATCATAAAGATACTTAATAAGATAGTTGCGGCTTTTTTTAATTTAAGAGGAATATTTAAAGCTATTTTTTTTAGATATGGAAATAAGTAATCGATGGTTAAAACGGCGATAATTCCCCAAGCGAGGCAATATGGTAAATAAATACGCCCACCAATATTAAAATGAAAAGAGGAATAATTCCAGGTAGTTGTTTTAAAAAATAATTCTTGAAATAAGCTTCCGAAATATTCAAATGCACTGCCAATAAGAGTACCAATTATAAATTTGGGTAAAAGTTTTTTATCTTTAAAGGGTTGCATACAAATAATTATTATTAGTAAACCAAAGCCATAGATGGGTTTAAAGGGACCATAAATAAGCCCTTGTTTATTTATAAATACACCATGTTTTAGGAAATGCCAAATTGTTTCTAATATATAACCAAAAAAGCCGCCGATAGTAAAAAGCCAAATAGATGTGGCAAAATTAATTTTTTCTTTTTTCAATTTTATCACCTATTAAATTTAATAATAAAATTATAACATGCAAATAATATAATGTAAATCTAAATTATTTGTGGTAAAATATTTCTTGAGGTGAACTTATTTTGAAAAAATATTATCAAACTTTAGATAAAGAGAAAAAAAGAGAAATTAAAGAAGTATATGAAAAGGAATACAAAAAGACTGATGTTTATGTAAGACTTAAAAGATTATTTGTTTATGCGATAATTAGTATTATTACAGCTCTTGTTATTGTAATTATATCCTATTTTTATGAAGAAGAACATTTAACAAGTATTATTATGGCTTTAATATTAGTTTTTATGGCGATAGTTTTCTTAATTGGAAGGTTTTTAATTAAATTGGACTTATTAAATAGAATTGCTCTTAAAAGTAAAAATTTAAAAAAGAAAAAAGACTAAATTATAAAGATGAATACTTTATAACAAAGTCTTTTTTAGTTACTTCTTTTATTTATTACAGCTTCTAAAATGTAACCATATTTTTCAATTAATGTTTCATGAGGCATTACTAAAAAATCTTCTTTGGTTATAGTTGTTTCTTTTTCTTCATTTGAGGTAATTACGGTGCCAACAAAGGAAGAGATTTTATCATTTAATAAATCAAGAGTTTTTTTAGCATTTAGTTTAGCAATACCACAGACTTCACCATCATTAAATGTAAAATGATATTTTTTAGAACCAATATTTAATAAGTAAACATTGGCAAAAGCCCGGTCTTTAATAATTTTCCCATTTTTTTCTTTATCCATTTGCCAAGGAATAATATTTATTAATTCGGCTTTATCATATGGAACATTAATACCAATTTCTTCTTTTATTTCCCGGCCAAAGGCAACATTTAGGGTTTCACCCGCTTTAACATGACCGGATGAGGTGGTATAAAATTTGTTCGCGTCACTTCTTTTTTGAAAATAGATATTGCCAGCATCATCATAAAGCCAACAGTGAATAGTGTTGTGCCACATCCCCTTTTCATGAACTTCTTCGCGCGTAAAAGCACCAATATAATTTTTAAATTCATCATATGCATCTAAATATTCCATAATAACCTCTATAAATTTTTAATTACTTGTTCTAATTCATCTTTGGTTCTAAAACCAACTACTTTGTTTAGTAACTTGCCATCTTTAAAAAAGCAAATCGTCGGAATACTCATAATGCCAAAGGTAGTTGCAATACTTTCATGTTCGTCAACATTGATTTTTAAAATATTGGCATCCATACTTTCTAAAACGGGACCTAGCATTTTACATGGGCCACACCAGTCAGCATAAAAATCAACAAGCCAAAGACCACTTTTGATTATTTCTTCATAATTTTCATTTGTTAAATGTTTAACCATTATTTAACCTCCTTATAGGAATTTATAATACTTGTAGCACCCGCAAAATTTAATTTTTTATTTGCGACAAGTTTTTCGGCAACATCTGGGGTTACTACTTCATATTCTAACATAATATTTAAGATTTCGCCATTATAAGCATCTTTATTAGAACTATTTTTGTACTTATCTTGGAGTTTATTAATATCTTCAATTGCTTTATAAGTATCATTAACCATAGTTCCAATAATTGGAGTTTTATCAATAATACTTGTAGCAAGAGAACTGGACATAACTAAATCATGCGTAACATTAAATTGTAATAAGATAAATAATAAAATAAAGCCAAAAACTAATGCTTCAAGGAAACCAAGAACAGCACCAATTATTTTAGAAGGAATACCGAGAATAATAGTTGCTGATAATATTTTTTCAACAATGCCGGATATTTTAATAATGATACCTAATATCGTAGATAAAACAAAGAAGACTAAAACATAAGCTACGGCTTCATATAATAAAATATTTAAAGTAACTAGGCCTTGCCAACTACCCGCAAAGTTTAAAAATGGGACATAGTTAAATAAAAAATCAGCGACAGGATTTTTTAAATAGTAAGAGACGACTACTAAAATAATTGTCCCAACTAAGGCAACTAAACTTCTGATGGCTCCTTTTTTAAAACCAAGTAAGGCGCCACATAATAAAAATAATATGATAATGGCATCTAATATTGTCAAATTAATCACACTCCTATGATAATTATATAATAAAGTTTTTGAAAAATAAAGTAATATATGTTATTATAGTATAAAGAGGTGTAAAAAATGACAGTAGTTTTTAAAGTTAGTGATAATATTAAAGAAATGATGATGGAATTTTATAAGGATAGATTTGATAGTAAAGTCCCACCCTATGCGGTTTTTCAAGTAAAGGATTTTGATTGTGTGACAACCCTTTATGAATCTGGTAAGGTTATGTTCCAGGGAATTGGCGCGGATATTGAGGCTAGCTATTGGATTGAAGAAGAAAGAATTAAGAATGGAAGAATCATTGATATAACGGGAAAAGAGAAAGGAAAAGAAGCCGAAAAGAAAGTCTTTTTAAATATGAGTACTATCGGTTCAGATGAAGTTGGAACTGGAGATTTTTTTGGACCAATTGTAGTTAGTGCAACTTATGTAGCAAAAGAAGATATCCCCTTTTTAACAGAACTCGGAGTTAGAGATTCAAAAAAATTAACCGATATTAAAATTAAGAAAATAGCCCCAATTATTATGAAGAAAATTCCCTATACAACTTATATCCTTACTAATACCACTTATAATGATAATTGGAGTGAAGATATTAATATGAATAAAATTAAAGCGATTCTTCATAATAAAGTTTTATATACACTTAAAGAAAAAAATTATGATTATGATAAAATCGTTGTCGATCAATTTGTTTATCCGGCAAAATATTATGCTCATTTAAAAGATGTTAAAAATAAAGTTACAAAAATAACATTTATGACTAAAGCTGAAGATAAGTGCCTTAGTGTCGCGGCTGCTTCGATTATTTCCCGCTATATATTTTTGAGGGAAATGCAAAAATTAAGCGAGGAATTTAAAATGGATATTCCTAAAGGAGCCGGATTAAATGTAGATCAAGTGGGTATTAAAATTGCGAAAGAATATGGAATGCAAAAATTAAAAGAAATTGCTAAATTAAATTTTAAAAATAAAGATAAAATTAAAAGTGGCCTTAAAAATTAGGTCACTTTTTAACTGCATAAATCTAGAATAAATAATTCTAACCCAATAAATTTATCTACTTTACCATTTTTAATATTTAAATCTAAATTAGATAATTTGATTAAAATACTTTCTAATTCTTTTATTTTGTAAGGAAATACTTTGTTTAAATATTTATTTAATTGCCAATCAGCAAGATTTAAATCGCGCATAATGGTATATTCGCTTTTATTTTCTTCTAAACTTTTTTTAATGTTATACATAATTCGAAAATCACGAGCGATAAGAGAGATTAAAGCTGTAGGTTCAGTTTTGATTACTTTTAAATCATTATATAAACTTAAGCTTTTTTCGAGATTATTTTCAACTAGCGCATCCACAAATAAAAAATTATTAGAATTAAAAGATTTAGAGACGATATTTATAACATCATGATAATTTATCTTACATGGTTCATCATAGTAAAGAGTTATTTTAGATGCTTCATTCATAATAATATCATAATTATTTTGACCACTGCTAACAAGATATTTTACACTTTCATCGTCTATTTTATATTTTAATTTGGTAAAATAGTTTTTGAGGCGATTTTCAATTTCATAGTATTTTAAATTAGGAATAGTAATTAAAGAATATTTTTCTTTTATTATTTTACTTATCTTTTTGCGAGTATCAATTTTTTCATTACAGATAAAAATGATAGTCGAATTAACATGAGGTTTGGCAAAATAATTTAATAATAGTTCAGTATCGCTTTCTTTTATTTTCATACTACCAAAAAAGTTAGCATTTTTAACTATAATATATTTCTCGTCTTCAAACATCGAAAAATAACCAGCTTCTAAAAAAACATCTTCTAAAGAATTAGCATTTAAATCAAATGTTGTGACATTTTTACTATCTTTGATAATATTAAATATTTCTTCATTTATTTGTAAATAGCTTTCGCCATTAATTAAATATATTTTCATAACTACCACGTTTCTATTATATCATATAAATATATAAAAGATATATATTTATGGATAATAAAATTTTATTTTTTCCTGGGAATTTTTAAGAATAAATTCGATAGTTCCCGTATCTTGAGTGTTAAAATATGGGAGATTTAATTTAGTTAAATTGCTGATAGTTTCCGGACTTGGATGATTATATCTATTGTTTCTTCCAGATGAAATAATACTATACTGAGGATTAATATTTTTTAAAAATTCGTAAGCACTACTAGTGTTAGAACCATGATGACCTAGTTTTAAATAATCTACTTGTAATTGATATTTAGCCATAATATTTTGCTCTATTTCTTTAGGGGCATCGCCCATTATAAGTAATTTTCTATTTTTAAGAGTAATATATAAAACTAAAGAACTTGTGTTTTCATCTTTACTTATAACGTAATTTAAATTTGTTAGATTAATACTTTTACTTTGATAATTATTTTTAATTAGATGTGCTTTATTAACTAGATTAGTTTCTTTTTCATTTAACTCATTATTATTTAGCATGATGTTTTTTGTTTTAATACTTTTTATTATATATTCCGCATAACCTAAATGGTCTAAATCGCCATGAGTTAAAACTAATAAATCAATTTTAGTTACTCCCCTACTCTTTAAAAAAGTAATAATATTAGTACTTAAATTAAATTCTTTATTTCTTTCTTGCCAGGGTTCTTTTTCATAAGTAATTTTCCCACCAGTATCTATTAAGATAACATCTTTTTGATGCGAAGTTATGATTAAACTGGAATCTCCTTGGCCAACATCTAGAAAATAAATGTAGCTGTTACTATCTAAATAAGGCATTAATTTATATGAAAAGATCAGCAAGAAAATACTAAAGGTGTATTTAAAACCTTTTGTGTAAATTAAATATATTAAAAGATAGTATATAATTAGAAAGATGATATTTAACTTGGGAACAACAATATTAATACTTAAATTATTACAAATATTATTTATAAATTCTAAGAGATTAAAGCCAATATTTAAAAGAGGCTCTAAAAAAGGAATTATAAAAGTTATTAAAGTTAAGGGAAATAGTATTAAACTTACAAGAGGTACAATAATTAAGTTATTAAAGATTGTAAATAAGTTAAATTCATAAAAATTTAATAAAGTAATGGGTGTACTTACTAAAAAAGCAATAGTACTAACTTTTAAGAGTTTAGTAAAATAGTTACCAGTTATTTTTTTAGAAAAAATTATTAAACTAAAAGATGTTAAAAAAGAATAGATAAAACCTAAATCATAAATATAAAAAGGATTTAATAGTAAAAACATTAAAAAGACTAGATAAAGAACATTAAAACTGGGAATATTTAGATTAAACTTTTTATTTATAAGTAGCGCTAGATATAAAAGACTTGCTCTTATTACAGAAGGAGTAAAACCAATTAAAAACATGTAAAAGAAAAGAAAGCTAGCAATTAGAAAATTTCCTATATTTTCTTTGATTTTTAATTTATGAAATATTGTATTTAGGGCTAATATCAAGAAACTTACATGCATGCCAGAGACGGCAAATAAATGAGTAACTCCATTATTTTTAAAAGCATCATATGTGGGACTTGCTATATAATTTTTATTACCTAAAATAAATGCTTGCATATAATCGGTAGTATCTTCATAGGTGTTTACTTTTTTTAAGATTATATTTTTTATTTTATAAAATATGCTGATATTTTTAGAATTAATATTTATACTACTTGCATTAAAAACATAATAAATTTTTTTGTTATATAAATATTTTTGATAATTGAAAGTATTAGGAATAGTATTATTTAAGGGTTTAGTAAAATTACCTGTTAAATATACTTTAGAACCTAAGGCTAAAATACTCGTAATTTTATCTTTTTCTTTTTCACTTTGAAAATAAAAATTAGCAACAATATCTTCTTTACCTTTAATAGTTAAACTTAATTTATCACCATTAATATTATAGGATGTCAACAGGCCACTTAGAGAAGTATCATTAATATCATATTTAGATTTATAAGTAATTATTTTAGTAAATAGTAGAATATATAGTATAAGTAAAATAGAAGTTGCAATGATAAAAAATCTAGACTGTAATAAAATCTTTAATCTTGGCAAAAACTGTTTCTCCAATACCACTGATATTTAATAAATCAGTTATTTGTTTAAACTTCCCATTTTCTGTCCGATATTTCACTATGGCTTCAGCTTTTGATTTACCAATACCATTTAGGGTTGTTAATTCATCTATTGATGCAGTGTTAATGTTCACAATATTGGTTGTAGGTGCACTATTTTCTTCTTTAGAATTTTCAGTGGTTGGTGCATCTTCTTTACTACTTGATGTATTCTCATTAGGTTTAGTTTCAATAACACTGGAGGTGTTATCTACACAATCACATATGTTGTAGCTGGGACTAACACATACTTCATTTGATTTTTCTTCGGCTTCGGCTTTTTCTTTCGCGGCATTTATTTCATTTTTAGTATAAATATAAATAACCATTTCATCGCTTACTTTTTTACTTAAATTAATACCATTTTGATAAGCATTATCGTTAAAACCACCGGCAAGTTTAATAACATCATTGATGATAGCCCCTGATTTTACTTGGTAGACACCAGGAGTTTTGATGGCTCCTTTAATATCTACATTAAGTAATGTTTCTTCTTGCTCTTCACTTTTTTCTATTAATGGAGAATTGTTTAAAGCAAGAGAATTTTCATTGGTAGGCTTGCTGTCAGTTAAATAAAACTTAATTGCAATTAAAATTATACAAGTTATAAGTAAACCAAATGTCAGAATATCTTTACCATATTTTTTTAACCAATATAATATTTTTTCCATAATATGCCTCCTTTCTAGGGCCATTATAAAAAATATTTTTAAGGTTGTCAAAAAACAGATTTAACTAAATCTGTATAAAAAAATAACAGATTATTATAAATCTGTTAGAGAAAAATTAAAAATCTGTGAGCAGAAATATATAAATCTGGAGACAATTTTAGAAAATCTGGTTTTTTTTATTTTTTAGTGTTTTTTTTAAATAAAAGTGTAAAGAATAGTAAAATAAAGATAAAACAAACAGATGCAATTGAAGGAGCAATGTATATAGGCATATCATTTTTAGTTATTTCAAGATTTTCTTTGGTAGAAATATTACTAGTTACTTCTTTATTTTCTTCTTTATAAACATAAAGATAATAACTTGTTTGGTCAGTATCATTATAAACTGTTAATACTACTTCATTTATTTCTTTATCTAAATTATTATTAAATATAGAAATATGGTAATTTTCAGGAATATCATATTCTAATAGTAATTCTTTTACTTCTGGTTTAACATTTATTGTGTAAGTAGTATTTAAAGAATCAAATTTAAGGGGCATCTCACCATTTAATATTTTTAAATCATTAAGCATACTACCACCTTTATTAGGTTAAACAAAAAATGATAATTTATGCTTTAAACTAAAAAAGTAGAGAAAAACTCTACTCGTTAAGATAGACCGTAAGGATTGGTCTACTTGCCAATAGATATAAGAAGCACTACTGGCAAGATTATTCAGTTACTACTATGTAAGGATCTCCATATGTTCCTTCGACACCACCAATAATAAGAGAACTTGCTTTTATATTAATGACAGGGCGAATTCCTTGTTCTGATGGATTAATAGAATAAATTCCTCCATCGCTTCCTATATAATACATGCTTACATATGAATTCTTGTTACTAGGAGACATGGTCCAGTAGTTTGTATTAGACTTTAAATAATAATAGCTATTATCCTTCCCAGCCAAAGCTCCAGCATAGACTGCTTCATCAACACTTAATAACCCTATTGGATACTGTAAACTTTTATTTCCAATAATTGATTCTTTGTAGGTAAAATAATCATTATAAATATCTTTGCATTTAAAAGTTTGTTTAGTTCTATTACCTATACCAGCAATGACTCCACCTGGATGCAATCTTAAATTTGCCCCATAATATGTTGCAGTATCGCCAATCCCCCATTTATCTTCTTCTTCTCCCCATTTAGTATATTCAGAATTTGTATTTCTTCTATCATTGCAAAATCCATTATTTATATCTATATTTCCGTTTTCCCATTCATCTATTAAATTATTTTTAAAAAAATTATTTAATTGTGTTAATGCTGTACTGTCTGTGGCTGTTTGACCATTTTTACCATTAAAGCCATGAGCATCACCACTTATAAATTGAAAACCTGCATCTTTATTATCTCTATGATCTAAATTAAACATACTAGTTGTTATTTGAGAATATGTTTTATTTCCAGTATATTCACCATCTGTTGTTAAATTTTTAGCGCTATTTCCTGTTCCCGCATAGATAAGTCTAATTGACCCATCGCCATTTATTCGGACTATTCGCCAATAAATATTAGTTCCGCTTTCACTATCATTGCCTGTTTTTCCAAATTGTACCCAGTTATCTTTGACTTTTCCTCTAAAATAATAAGTATCACCAAAATCATCTTCATCTTTATACATAATTGTTTTAGTGTTTTCATTTAAATGTTCTTCATCATCTATTGTTTCAAAACCGTTTTCTCCTTCTACTATATTTCTGCCTTCAAGTATAATTTTACAAGCATTACTGTTGCATAATTCATCAAAAAATAAATAACATTCTGTTCCAACTGGTTTTAAATTTGTTACTAATACTCCTTTATTTTTGATGTCCCAACTTGGTGTTGCTCCATTACTACAATGACTTTTTTCACTATTTATTGTATAGCCTTCTTGTGGTATTGTTTTGCTTTCTTCATATTTTCCTGTTTCTTCATTATATACGTTAATGGCTAGTATATTAATATCGGGTTCTATATTTGATGGTTCTACTGTTACCTCTCCTTCAAAACCTTGACCCATATCTAGTTTTTGATTTTCATCTAAGTTAGGATATTCTACTATTACATAATAATATGCTTTGGCTCCAGTAGAAGTCGATGTTATAAATTCATTTGGTGCTAGTGTTACTGTTGTTCCTGTACTATTTTTAGGTATTGTTCCTTCACTTATTGCTTCTCCAAGTGATGTTATATTTGA
The DNA here is from genome assembly GCA_947623735.1 of uncultured Bacilli bacterium. GTDB lineage: Bacteria > Bacillota_I > Bacilli_A > RF39 > UBA660 > Caccenecus. The sequence goes on along the minus strand of CANQHE010000029.1, from coordinate 5,706 downwards.
TATTTCACATTCTTCATACATCATGATGCCACCTGAAACATTTTTCTTTATTTGATTACAACTTGATTTAATTTCTAATGGTTCACTTACTTTATATACTGTAAATTTTAAATCAGTGTTTAAATTATTACTTCCTTTCCATACTAAATTATAAGGAATAAGTTCGTTATTACCAGTCGCTGTTACAATAATTCCAGAGACATCTTTATGGCCTGGTAACATATCTTTATAATCAAACTCTAATGTTCCTTCAACTGTTACTTTAGAATTTTTTAATTCAGCTGTTGTAACTGTCGTTGTGGCTCCACTTCCATCAGTTAACATTCTTCCCACAAAATAAGCAAAAGTAAAACCACCAAACACTAAAAGCATTCCTACTAATATTAATAATCTTTTATTCTTTTTCATTTATAACACCTCTATCATAAACTTTTCTAGTTTATACAAAAATTATAATATGTGATAGTGTAAATGTCAAGAAAAATATTTCTATTTAGGCACTTTTCTTTGAATGCCCTTTTTTTATGAGAAAATGGTATTGGTGATGTTATGATATATGGTGAAAAAATGAAAGATGTTAGAACTTATAATGATATTAAACAAAAAGAAGTGGCAGAAGTATTGGGAATTTCCCCTTACACTTATAGTCATTATGAGAAAGAACAGCAAGTAATTCCGATTAATCATCTTATAAATTTTTGTGATTATTTTAAAGTTGCAATAGATTATATATTTGGTTTTAGTGAAAATGATAAAATAAATTTTAAAAAAGTTAATGCCAAAGAAGCCGGGAAAAGATTGAAAACTTTTAGAGTAGAAAATGATATTGCTCAAAAAGAAATGGCTTTTGATTTAAATACAACTCAAGCAGTAATTGCTAATTATGAGAGAGGAAGAAATTTTATTTCAACATCATTTTTATATGTACTATGTAAAAAATATAAAGTTTCGGCTGATTATATTTTAGGGAGAATTGATAACTATAAAAGTATAAAATAAAAAACTCTATCTTTTAAAAAATAGAGCTTTTTAAATTAATTTAATTAAGATTTCGTTCATGACATAGAGTTTCTTAGGATTAATATAGATACGATTATTTTTATAGATTAATTCCCCACTTTTTATTAATGGTTTTAGAGGAAAAATATTTTGCATATTTTCTTCGTATTTATCAAAAAAGTCTTGTAGTGAAATACCATCTAATTTTCTTAAACCTAATATTAGTTCATTTTCCATATTATCTACTTTACCCATAAGTGATTTAGAACTAATAAAATTACCTTTTAAATATTCAGTTAGACTTTTAGTATTTTCATAACGAATTGCAGCAACATAACCACTGGCACCACAGCCAAAACCGTAATATTCTTCATTATTCCAATAAGTAAGATTATGATGAGATTCTTTACCTTTTTTAGCAAAGTTGGATATTTCATAATGAATATAGCCGGCTTTTTTTAGAGTTTTACAAATAGTATCATACATTTTAAAGTCATGCTCTTCTTCAATGGGTTTTACTTTATTTAGACCAACCAGAGTATTTTTTTCAATAATCAGACTATAAGTAGAAATATGATCGGGTTTTAATTTTAATATTTCTTTTAAATCTTTAGTTAAAACTTTAATTGTTTCACCGGGGATAGCATACATTAAATCTAAATTAATATTTTTAAAACCTATTTTACGAGCAAGAGATATCCGCTCTTTAGCATCTTTAAAATCACAGGTGCGGTTCATAAATTTTAGTTTATCAGCATTAAAGGATTCTATCCCAATACTTAGACGATTGACACCATTGCGATATAAAAGTTTTAATTTATCTTCTTCTAAATCATTAATATTACATTCAAAAGTAAATTCAATATTCTTACTTTTATTAAATTTATTAACGATGCTAAAAAACATTTCTAATTCTTCAATCGTAAGACAAGATGGAGTACCACCCCCAACATAAATAGTATCTAATTCTTCACCCATATATGCATTGTCTATTTCTTCTTGTAATCTTTTAAAATAGGGTTTGATCCAGTCATTATTATAAACGACTTTACAAAAATCACAATATGTACAAATACTATTGCAAAAAGGAATATGTATATAAACAGATTTTATCTTTTCCATATTTGTTCTCCTTCTTGATATTTTATTCTTAAATCATCTAAAGAAGTGGTCATAGTATATCTTTTAAGAGCATTAGCAATAGATGTATGACTACAATTATATTGTTTCGCGATATCTCTTAGAGATAAATTGGCATCAAAGAGTAAATATAAAATATTATTTATATCAGTTTCAGTTATGACAAAGGTTCTTTTACTTTTAGAACCAGCTTCTTTTCGGGAAGCAAGGGTTAGTTTTTCGCGAGTTAAAGTAATTTTTTCAGCAAGTGTGGGGTCATAATATTTAGATTGAGGATTAGTAAAAAGGGCAAAAATATTATTAACTGTTTTGCGGGATATTTTAAATTTCGCCGCTGTTTTAGTAATATTATTACCGGCTAGAAAATAAGCAACTATAGCTTTTATTTCTTCATAATTTGCCATTTTTATTCCTCCCCACTTAATACTTTTAAGAAGACATCACTCGGAACTTCAACAGAGCCAATCATTTTCATTTTCTTTTTGCCTTCCTTTTGTTTTTCTAATAGTTTACGTTTACGAGTTATATCGCCACCATAACATTTGGCAAGAACATTTTTTTTCATCGCACTGATGGTTTCTCTTGCGATTACTTTAGAACCAATACTCGCTTGAACGGGTAGTTCAAACATTTGCCGCGGAAGAAGTTCTTTTAATTTTTTAACAATTGCGCGACCACGAGGATAAGCAAAATCTTTATGTACAATTAAAGATAAAGCATCGACTGGTTTACCATTTAAAAGAATATCCATTTTAACAAGATTAGATTCTTTATAACCACATAATTCATAATCAAAAGAAGCATAGCCTTTGGTATAACTTTTTAATTTATCAAAGAAATCATAAACTATTTCTGATAAAGGGATTTCATAATGAATGTTAACGCGAGTGGCATCAATATATTCCATTTTTTGATATATTCCCCTTTTGTCTTGACATAATTCCATGATAGAACCAATAAATTCACTAGGAACAATAATATTAGTCGAAATAAAAGGTTCTTTAATGCAAGATATTAGGGAACGTTCCGGCATTTTATTGGGAGAATCAATTTTTAGGATTTCGCCATTTGATAAGGTCACTTCATAGACAACACTTGGAGAAGTAGCAATGACATCAAGAGCAAATTCTCTTTCAATGCGACTCATAATAACATCCATATGAAGAAGGCCTAAAAAACCTGTTCGAAAACCAAAACCTAAAGCATCAGAAGTTTCAGCCTCGAAACTTAAGGCCGCATCATTTAGTTTAAGTTTTTCTAAGGCTTCTTTTAAATCTTCAAAACGATTAGGTTCAACTGGAAAAATACCGGAATATACCATCGGCTTCATCGGTTTATAGCCTTTAATTGGAGTTGATGCGGCATCAGAACTTAAAGTTATGGTATCACCAACTGCAACTTTATTTATTTCTTTGATACTGGCACAGACATAACCAACTTCTCCGGCATTGATAATATCTTTTTTTAATTCATGAGGAGTATTTACTCCAAGTTCAGTAATTTCAAAATCAGTGGAACTGGCCATTAAATGGATTTTATCTTTAAGCTTTAAGGAGCCACTTTCTACTTTTACGAGAGCAACTACCCCTTTATAAGCATCATAACGACTATCAAAAATTAAAGCTTTAGTTTTCGTCGTTTCTGGGGCTTTGGGACAAGGGATTCGTTTTATTATTTCTTCGATAAGTTCAGGTACACCTTCGCCAGTTTTGCCACTACATAAAACGATTTCATCTTTAGAAAAGCCAAAAACATTAACAAGTTCTTCAGTTACCCGCGGAATATCGGCATTGGGTAAATCGATTTTATTAATAACCGGAATAATTGTTAAGTCTTGGTCTAAAGCAAGATATAAATTGGCAATAGTTTGGGCTTCAATTCCCTGGGCAGCATCGACAACAAGAATCGCTCCTTCACAAGCGGCAAGACTACGAGATACTTCATAAGAAAAATCGACATGACCAGGAGTATCAATAAGATTTAACATGTATTCTTCATTTTGATAAGTAGTATGAAGACAAACAGCATTTAATTTGATAGTAATGCCCCGTTCTCTTTCTAGGTCCATATTATCTAAGATTTGGTCTTTCATCTCTCTTTTATCTAAAGCATGCGTATACTCTAAAATACGGTCAGCGAGAGTAGACTTACCATGGTCAATATGGGCAATAATAGAAAAGTTACGAATGTTTTCTCTCTTCATACATAATTCACCTTTTTATATTATACCTTAAAATAGTTAAAGTTTAAAGAAAAAATCTTTACAAATAAATAAAATTATATTATCATAATATTAGCGAAGCACTTCATGGTGCTTGCCGAAATTGGTTTACACCACTATTCAGAAGTGGTGTTTTTTATTATTCTTTAAATTATCTAAAGATAATTAGCAGGATAATTATCACAATTAGAAGAAAAATTAATAAATCTTTCTTGTTCATATGACCACCTCCTTGATTAAAAGATAGATGGCAAACACCAAGACCCCCTAAAGTGCGCTTCGCACACTCAATTTAACACATAAAAAATATTTTGTAAAATTACAGATTTTGATAAATTGGCTAGCAGATTATATTATTTCGGCTAAGCAGATTTATATATTTTGTTTAGCAGATTTAGTTAAATCTGTTTTTTTCACTGTTTACACTAATTTTACATAAAAAGTCCTCTATTTAGAAGACTTGGTTTTATTTTTGAGTTTTTGGCTTGTTTTTTTGGCTTTTTTGGTTTTCTTTTTATCTTTTTTCATTTCTTTTTTAAGATCTTTTACTTGGTCACGATATTTTTGCATGATTTCAAAAGAATTATGATATTCTTTTTCAATATATGGGAAGGCTTTTAATAAACGACCTGGGAAAGCTTTAAAACCTTCAATAGATTCTTTTAATTTGCGTTCAAATATTAAAGGTATCATGGCTATTTTTTCATTTTTAAGTTCTTCAACTATAATAATCCGATTGCGAAGATTATAGGCAATAACACTGGAATAGATGACATCAAGAAGAAAGATTATCCCGGTAAAGCCGGCGATAACACACCAAGTTTTATAACTAAAAAGACTAAATAATAAAGATAAAAGAGGCATGACAAAATAAATAATTGCAAGAGATAAAATACCAAAAGCAAAAGAATTTTTAAGACAGATCCGACCATTTATATTATATTTTTTATCGGAATAATCCCACCATTTATTATGAAATATTTTTTCTAAAACAAACGATGTGAAATATTCAAGACCACTGGTAATAATAATACCAAAGACAAAAATTACAACCGGATCATGATAGTATCTTAAAAGAGTATATAAAATAAGTAAAGCTCCTATCCCATAAATGGGAATTACAGGACCACATAAAAAACCACGGTTAACTATTTTTTTACTACCAATATAAATCCATAAGACTTCAATAAAATAGCCGGCAAAGGAACAAATAATAAAAATTAAAAAACTATACACTAATATTTCCATATTAACCTCATATCTTTTATAAGGTAGTGTGCATAGTTTATATACAAACTACCTATTTTTCCTTTTATTTATCTACAATTTCTATATATTTGTCTTTA
>CANQHE010000028.1 GCA_947623735.1 uncultured Bacilli bacterium | reverse complement strand
GTTCGACTTGCATGTCTTAGGCATGCCGCCAGCGTTCATCCTGAGCCAGGATCAAACTCTCAATAAAAAAGATTTATGTTTAAATCTTAAATCTAAAGTTTAATCTAAGCTACTCAAAATTGACTTTTTAACTTAGTTTTCAAAGATCATTTCTTGCGTTGCCTTCTTTTGCATCGCGTAAGACTAATATATCATCTTCGCGAAACTTTGTCAACAACTTTTTTTATTTTTTTACACTTTTTTCTAGGCTTTTTAAGGCCTTTTCGTCAAGTGCAATAGTAATATAACAAATCGCTTAAATAAAGTCAACAGTTTTTTACAAATTTTTCGACTTTTTTCGCTTTTTTTGCTTTTTGAAGCATTTTTTGCTGATTTTTGATGCTTTTTAAAGTCTATTTGATCTTTTGTAAGATTTTTCTTTTATAGCGATATATTTTATTACTTCCTTTATAATATATGTTTTTATTTTTTATAAATGACTTATAATTTTATATTTTTATTTGATAAAAATTTACCCCCCCCCCCTCTTTCCAGCCTAATTTGAAGCTTTTCTTAACTATCGGACTATTGATTTTAATGCTTATTTTAACATTTTTTGACATATTTTAACATTTGTTTTGATAGTTATTTTGGTATTATTTTGATATTTATTTTCTTATTTATAGTTTATCTTTACTATTTTCTTTCTATTTTTTTATAAATAGCATAATATTTTGAAATCAGGCCTGGAGTAAATGGGCCTTCATTTCTTCTTTTTATTTCAATAAGATTGCTTAACTCTGTTTTGATTATTAATTCTATTTCCTCAGGATAATTCATTAATTTGCGATGATAATTATATTCATTATAATCCAAAACTTTAAAGCCACCATCGGGAAATACTCTTAAATCTAAATCATAATCGATATATTTAATGATTTTACCATCTATTATATAAGGGGTGGCAATATTACAATAGTAATATAAACCGTAATCTTTTAATTGACCGATTATATTAAACCATCTTTTTTTATAGAAAAAGAGAATAGCGGGTTCTTTAGCGCGATAACTGCGACCATCAGCTTCAGTTAATTTTGCACGATTATTAGCAACCACTATTTTTTCATCGTCGATATCCAAAACTATTGCTTCATTACATACTTGATGAAGTTTGCCATTATGTTTATAGCAATGAATTTCTAGTTTATCACCTACTTTGATATTATTATTCATTTATACTTTCGCCACTTTCAATACATCTTTATTATATCAGATATTATTAAAAATAACAAATTGTAATTGCTCATAATTGGTTATAATTTGTTATGGATATTCTGTTATTGACAGTTTTTTACGAAATAATTTGTTTGTATTTTTCAGATATTTAAGTATTAAATGGAGATTTTTAGGCGATTTTTCTTAAAAATGAAACTAAATAAACTCCCTTTATGCCATAATTACTATATTCATTATTATAATTTATATATTTATTACTATAATTACTATATTTAGATGAAAACTTTTGTAGGATTTTTTTATGTTTTATTGTACAATTATCATTATTTATTTAATATTATATTGTATTATGTCTCATTATTATTATAATTTATTACCATTTTTATTATTATTATTATTATTATTATTAATTAGATTAATCGGTATTTAAATGTTTAATCATTATTAGCTTTTGTTCATTCATTGCCTTTATTGATATTATTATGATCCTCTTTATTCTTCTTTATTATCATCTTCGTTATTAACATCACTTGCATTATTTGAATTATTGTTTTCATCATTAGATTCGATGGAAGAATTATTCGGATTATCCACACTATTGATAACATCTTGGGCATTTTTACCAAAATCGATATTTAAATTAGGATTAAATATTTTTATAGCTTTTTCTAATTGCCGGTCAATAATTGCTAGAATATTATCTTCTTCATCAGTAATATTTTCATTGCTTATAGGATAATCAGGAGTTATACCTTTTTTATCAATGCAATCTCCTTTAGGGGTTAGCCAGTAGGCTGAAGTATACTTAACCATACCACCATTTTCTAATTCCATTGTTTGTTGAACTCGACCTTTGCCAAATGATGTTTCTCCAACTATTTTAGCACCGTAACTTTCTTTTAAGGCCGCGGCGAGAATTTCTGATGCGGAAGCGGAGTTTTTGTTTAATAACACGATAATATCGTAATTTTTATGCTCGTCAGTTTTATCAGTATAATTGGTAACATTATTTTTGTAGTCTAAACTGTAGATTATTTTATCCTTGGCAATAAATAAGCTAGCAACATTATAGGCGGCATCGAGGTAACCTCCCGTATTATCTCGCAAATCGATAATAAGATTTTCCATGTTCTCTTTCTCAAGTTTAGTTAAGGCTTTTCTTACTTGAGTTTCTAAAGTTTTAGAAAAAGTATCTATCTTTAAATAACCTGTTTTAGTATCATCAATTAAGCGATATTCAATATTAGGGGATAGTATTTTTTCATTAGATAGGGTGACGGTTATTTCTTCTTCGCCTCTTTTTAAAGTTAGAGTAAATTTGCCAGAGGTACTTTTAATCTCGTTTACAAGTTCAGAGGTACTTTTTGCGGTTACATCTTCTCCATTAAAAGCGATGATAATGTCCCCTTCCTTTATGCCAGCACGATAAGCAGGTGTATCTTCATAAACGGTAGATATAGATTTATCAGAGTTATTAATAGATACCCCAATGCCTTGGTATTCACCTGATAAACTATTTACTAAATCATTAGTATTTTCATCATCTAAATAAGTTGTATAATCATCACCTAAATAATTCATCATGGCCGCGATAGCTTTAGATAGTAATTCATCTTTATCAATATCTTCATAGTATTCAGAAATAATACTGGCATATACTTGTAAAAATTCGTTTAGACTTTTATCTTCTGATAAATCAGCATATGTTACTTTAGATGTGATTTTGTTGTTATTATAGACGATGACGCCAGTTGTTAGAGCAGATACAATACTTGTTATAACAACTATTATTAGAACCCAAGTTAAGCTAAAACCGATGTTTTTGTTTTTTTTATCCATTGTTTCACCTTCGTATGTTTATTCTAGTTATATAATATCATAATTTTTTTAAAAGATAAAGAAAAATTAGTAAACTTGAAAGTTTATTTTTAGTTGAAACTTTTAATATAACTGTTAGTATATATGTTAATATAATGTTATTATATATTTTATATATGTTTATAAAAATAATTTAGAAGATACTAGGAATATTTTTCAGTTTAAAATAATGTTTTTTATTAAAAATTTATAAATAATTTAATTAGTATAATTAATATATAAAATAATATATAAAATAATATATAAAATAATATATAAAATAATGTAGATAATAATAAGGTAATAACAAGATAATAATATAAATAATATAATATAAATATAGATATATAGATAATACGAAAAAAAATTCCTAAAAAGGAATTATAAATGAATTATTAAATTTAACTTATTATTCTTCCACTACGGGTTCAATATACTTCATAGGTTCCGCTATTTTTTCTTTAGTATTATAAGAATTAACTATTTTTTTATCTTTGATATGAATAAGAATTGGGCCAGTTATGGCAAAGTTGGTTAAATCTGTAGTGATATTTTCAGTTTCTTTAATAAATTTTTTATTTAGTTCATTGTTTAAATCAGCTGTATATACTTTTAAATGGTCGGTATTCCTTTTGTAGTTACTAATAAGACCATTATAGTAGACAGCATCGGGAGCATCATTATCAAAAATCATAACATAATACTCAGTTTCAGGTTTGCTCAAGATAGAACCAATTAAAGTTGTATTGTAGTTAATTGAGCCAGGAGTTACCTCTTTAGTGGTTTCTTTATCTCCTAATAAATCTTTAGTTATAAATAAACGCGTAAATAGATAGACACCAATTATGATAATTATTAATATAACTAATATCACGATGAAGTGTTTTATTTCAGCTTGGTCTTCACTCATATAGGTTTCTCTTTTTATTCTTTTTTCTTTACTTTTTTTTGCCATTTTTCTTCACCTGTTTAAATTATAACAAAACAAAAAGAAGAAATCAACGTTCTTCTTAAAGGTTATTGGTGCATTTTAAAGTATTTTATCGTATTTAGATGTTATTTCTTGATGATTTATTTTATTTATTTTTTGATACTGTGGTAATATTACCTAAAGATTCAGCGATAGTAACCATTTCTTCAGTGGATAAGTCATTACTTGTTAGATAATAAGAGATATTGTTACTAGTCCAATACATGGAATTGGCACTTTTAGCTGCGATGGTATCACTTAGCATGACTGGTTCCCCATAGACAGGAATAATTTCAAAATCACTAGCAATGCTTGCAACTTCTTCAATTAAAACAAAGTTTTTTTCGCCCGCGAATGTGAGTATAACTCTATTTCCTTCATCAGTATCGATTTTTTCACTGTTGGAAAGATATGTTTCACTAGGTATATATAAAGGATAGATTATAGAATCTAAGATATTACTTGATTTGGTATCACAGGTATCAGTAGTGCAATTACTTTTATCGCTGGTTGGATCATTATTTTTATTAGAAGTATTATTATCAGTATTGGTGTTAGTATTAGTATTTTCCGTAGTATTTTTATTAGTTTCAGCATTTTCATTTGTATTAGATTCATCAGGGGTAGGATTTTCAATCGAGGTATCAATTAGTTCTTCTAAAGCAAAATCATTTTCTTTTAAATTAGATTTTAAATCAATTGAAGTAAAAGTTGCTTTAATATTAATAATATCTTCATTATTATATACTTCAACACTTTGTAAATTCATGTCTTTATCAAAATAAATTTTTTGATAACTTAAGTCGGAATTATTAGGGTAATTTACCTGGGTTTTTAAAACGTAGCCTTTATCAGTGGTTTCTAAAGTTACTTCTTTTTCATTTTTAATATCTTTTAATAAAGATGAGAGAATATAGACTTGACTACTAGAATTAGGCCAATCACTTTGGAATTTAAAACTTTTATTTAGAGCACGAGTTACAACATAGACACCATCATTGTTTTTTAATATTATTTGTTCATGATTGTTGGTAAGATTTACTAAAGTAACTTTATAAAATTCATCGGCGAGATAGTTTGCTTCTAAGCTATAAGTGTATGTTTCTTCGTTGGATAAAATTTCCATGTTACCTTTTAGGGTGTATGATTTAGAGTTATTTACACTTTTTTCAAATTTACTTATTAAATCTTCAGGAGTTTTTTTACCACATCCCGTAAGTAGAAACATTATACTGATAGCTACTAGGGCTAACTTTTTCATAAAACACTTCCTTTTCTAATTTAACTATATTGTTAAGTTTTTAAAATATGTTATTTTTTGGCTTATTTTTAAAGTTTTAGTTTTTAGTATAAAATTAGAGGGTTTGTGTAAAATAATAACAAAGGGTGTGATTAAATGGAAACTGTACAAAAGATAGCTTTAATTTTTACAATTATTGGAGCAATTAACTGGGGTTTAATTGGGTTCTTTGATTTTAACTTAGTTGCTAGTTTGTTTAAGGAAGCTTCAGTAGTTTCAAGAATTATCTATTCGATTGTCGGGGTTTGTGGAATAATTAATATTATGTTATTATTCTATCATATAGAAAAAGACCCAAGATAGGTCTATATATTGATGCTTTGGCATCTTTTTTATTTGGTTATAGATGCATTTTTTTTAATAAGTTTTTACTATGAGCAACTTTTAAATAACCCATGTAGCTCGCTTTTACTTGATTATAGTTAGGAGCGTCTATCTTTTTTAGTTTCCGCATTTTGCGTTTGATGCGTCTTTTCGTTTGAGGGTTTATTTTTATTATGAGACGTTTGCCTTTTAAAAAGAAATGATAACCTAAAAAACCAAAGCCATGGTCTAAATCATAGATGTTGGTTTTACGATTTAGTTCGAGTTTAAATTCTTTTAGTTTTTCTTCGATTATTTTTCGGAGTTGTTTTAAGTTTTCTTTATCGTGGTCAAATATCACAAAATCATCCATATACCTTATATAATATTTGCAATGTAATTGTTCTTTAATATAGTGGTCTAAATCATTTAGAAAATAAATAGCTAAAAGTTGACTGGTCATATTGCCGATGGGAAGGCCTTTTCCTTTGGGATACATGGGGATTCGTTTTAATTCGGCGATTTTTTCTTCTTTATCTAAGATATTAAGGTTTTTGACACGTTCGATTTCTTTAGCGACAACCTTTTTGATATTTTTATTAACATATTCTTCATCAGTAGAATCAATAATATTTTTCATTATTTTATATATTTCGGGGTCGGTGATAAAACGTTTTACTTTTTCTAGGACTAATTCATGGTCGATACTATAAAAATATTTTTTAATATCACACTTTAAAACATAAACTTTATCATAGTTTAATTTAAGTTTATTTAGATACATTTTTACATAACGGATACCTTCTTTGGTGCCTTTTTTAGGGCGTGTAGCAACATTTTGAGGTATAAGATGAGGAGTTATACCAGGAGATAAAACATAGTTACTGATTAAATGATTAATTATTTTATCACTCATGATTTCACTCATAATAATCCGATATTTGGGTTCGTGAACTAAAAAGACATTGTAACGACTGTGGGCATATTTTTTTAATTTTAAAATAGTTAGAATACTAATGATATTCGCGGAATAAAAGAGTTCAAATTTATGAAGTTTACCCCTATTCTTGGTTTTTAGGCGAATTATTTTGTACATATCAGTAATTTTATCGATATCAACTAAATCATCATATTTAATTTTTAACAACATTTTTAATTAACCCATAGGCTATTTTTCTAATTTCAATTATATAAAGGGATGTAGATTCAAATTTCTTTTTACTGATAATACGTTTTTCAAAAGAAGTAGCGATATAAAAATCAAGCATGGAGAGTTTGATAATAAGGTCTTTTAAATATTTTATTTTAATTCGTTCAATATCATTAATACTATAAGAGAAAATTAACTCGATTATTTCATACATATTTTTTTCGATGTTTTGTTTTAAGACGACTTCACTTTTGGGATAGTTTATAAGTTGTTTATTAATGTAGGCGATTGTTTTTTTACTGTTATTTAATAAACTAAAATTAGAGTTCATCGACAAAATCTTTGATTAAACGATAATTGGCTTCTTCTTTTTTGACTTTAATTTCAATCGCATTCATTAAATTATTTAACATATTAGAGATTAAGATGTTACTTTTAGCTTCGGCGAGTTTTTCTTTATAAGCATTCGCATTTTTGGTTTCTAAGACATAAGCATAATCGTCGATAATTTCAATTAAATTAATATTATGACGATTTAATACACTTTTCACTTTCGCTTTCGCATTTAGGGGAAAGCCAACTTTATTTTCTCTTATTTGATAATTAAAAAAATATTTTAGGATGTAAGCATCATCGGCAAAACTATAATAAAAGTTGCCGGATTTGACGAGGACGACATAGTCTTCATATTCACTTTTAAATTTAACATATTTATCAACTGTTTTCATATTAATCCCTCCCACAAGTTTTGTAGTTAAGATAATACTGCCCATCATAACTAGATAAATATATTATAAAAATATGTTTTTTTATTATCATATTTCTATATAATATAAATATATATTAGATAGCGAATTTTGTCAATAAAAAGTGTTTACTTTTGGCTAACTTTTTTGATAGTTTATAAGCGTTTATCAAGATTATTTAGAAATAATTAGAATGACTAATTTTTACTTGATAAAGAAACTAATTTTAAAGTATCCTCAAGAGTGTCCGCGGTTACTAAAAATAAATTGGGATGGCAAAAACGTGCGGTTTTAACACCACTTATTTTAGCAAGAGCATCATCTCTTAGGCCAGCCCAAGATTTATTAAAGGAAACTTTGGGAGTAAAGCCTTTATAGTGAGTGGATATGGTTTTTGCCGCATAACATCCCCGATTAGAGGGATAAACAACAAAATTAACATCTAAATTTAAATAAAAGCAAGCAAAATCAAAAGGAACGAATTTGTCTAATATAAGAACTTTATTTTTAATTGTCGGTATTTTAGCTTTAATTATTTTTATAGCATCAGCTTTTGTTAGAGCATCTTTTAGGACTTTATCAAATATTAGGCTAGCAAAATTAACAGCCTCTTTAAAACATTCGTCTTCATCCTCTTCTTCATGGGGACGGAAAAGGGCGATAAGGTCATCTATTTGATAGATATTATAAGAAGATTCAATTGCAAACTCGCCATTATCGATAGCATCAATACTATTTACTAAAAGATAATCAAAAACTTTAAAGGTAGTATCAATATCCGGGACATTTATTTTTTCTAAATATTTTTTTCCTAGAGATTGCCATAGTAAGCCAAAGCTACAATAATGAGTACCATTTTTGCGAGCTTTTTTATTTAAAGTGTGATGGTCAAAAGGGCCATCTCCTATATCATAAGCTAGTTTAGTACCATCACTCTTATATTCTTTTAATCTAATTACAGTGATATTATCATATAATTTTTCTAAAAAAGCCGTTGCAAAAACATCATCAGCATGGAAATTGCCGGCATGAGTTATAAAGTCGGCTTCCGAAATATTTTTGGTTACTCTAAGCATAAATCTTCACCTCTTTTAATTATATAGAATAATCGGAAATATAGCAAGAAGTTTATTTTTAAAATAAATTAAAACATCCCCTTTTTAGGAATGTTCTTAAATATTTATTAATCGATAGTGCAAGAGCCACCATTTTTGGTAATATAGTTTTTAATATCTTCAATTAAAGTTTTACCATCGGATATACCATATCTACCTATTTCTAAATTATAATCTAAATTTTCGCCAATATAATCTAATTTCTCTAGTATAGTTTTATTACCAATAACGTTTATTACTTGATGTGTTTTATTATAATAAGTGATATCATAATCATATGCTTCATTATTTAAAGTACAATTTAGCTTGCTAGTTATAGGAGTATTATCAAATATTAAAGTTGATTTTGATATTATATCTTTTATTTCTTCATTAGAGGCATTTTTAATTGTAGTAAAATCTTCTAAAGTATAATACATTTTGATTTTGCTATTGGGGTCAATATTTTTATAATCAATAACAGGAACCCAACTTACTTCATCATGATTTTGGGCTTCTTTAATAGTGGTAACGCAAGTTAAAAAGATAACGTTTATTTTTTCGCCATTTACTTCATATTCTTTATTTATAATATTAGGATTATGAATATCATGACCATAAATTTGAAAGTTCCAGCGGTCTATTTTATTATGCATAAAAACATATAAATCTTCGGGATTATCAAGAGTTATTTTTTGATTGTTATAATTATTTTCACAGATAATATAAATAGTATAGATTAATAAAAGAATAATAATAATTATAAAATATTTTATTTTTTTAGATTTCTTAATTTGGTTATCGATGGTTGCAATCATTTTAGCATCACCTTTTAGTAAGACGTCTAAGGAAATATTAAATTTATCACTTATTAATATGATTGTCGCGATATCTGGATAGTTTCTTTCATTTTCCCAATTTGAAATAGTTTGACGTGAAACATTTAAAACTTCGGCAAACTCTTCTTGAGACATCTTATTTTCCTTTCTTATATTTAATATTTTGGTACCCAGATTCATATTTTTCCTCCTTTCTTTTTTCAGATTAAAATAAATTTAAATTTTTTACTAGCAAAAGTTTTTGACATTTAATAATTTTGTAGCAATTATTATAACAAATAATGAAAATAAAAGATAGATAGTTTTTTTATCCTTACTTTTTACTAAGTTTAACTTTATTTTTTGTCGAATTTTGTCGGACGATTTTTCTTTACTTATATAAACTTGATATTTATAATAAATAATTAAATTTGTAATTTTGTTTTTTGGGGGTTATATGAACTATAGAGTTAAAATTAAAAGTATTAGAACAGACAAGCTTTGGAGTCAGGGAAAAGTTGCTAAAATGCTTGGGATTAAAACAATTATATATAAGAAGTATGAATTGCAAAATATTGATATGCCTCTTAATCTTTTAAATAAATTTGCTAATATTTTTAATGTTTCTTTAGATTATATTTTTGGTTTTACTAATATTAGACAATATGAAAATATTATAAAAAAAGAAATTGATAAATTGGAAGTGAGTAATAATTTAAGACTTTGGCGCATAAAAAATAATTTGACTCAAGTGGAATTGGCAAACTATTTAAATACTGTTCATTCTGTTATATCAGATTATGAACATGGGATACGTTTAATATCAACACCGGCTTTATATAATTTATGTAAAAAATATAAAATGTCCGCGGATTATTTACTGGGGAGAATTGATAAAAAGCCATTTTAGGCTTTTTTGTTGGTACTAGAGGTCATGATAAAAGTGATTTTATCTATGATATTATTATTTACAATAATAAAAAAGACACTTGTTTTTATCAACATTAAAATTGATATTAAAGTGTCTAACAAAAAATGAAAATTTTTGTAGGCATTTAGTCCTTAAATGTTCTACAATTTAATATTAACATAGTTTTATGATAAATACAATCTTTATTTTAAATGAAAATAGAGTGTTTAAAATTACACTCTATCATGGAATTTCATTCTTGCCTACTTATAAAAACGAAAGCAAAATAGGCAAGTGAATATTAATCTGTTTTTACAACATAAGGTTTGGTTGATGTACCATCGCCACCTGGTTCAAAAGTAACTGTTGATTTTAGGTTTATGACAGGACGGATGCCACGAGGGTTGTTCACGCCGTAATACATGAGGTTGCCCATATTTTGCACATCGAACACGCCAGCATAGATGTCGTAAAAGGTAGATGGAGACATTGTCCAGTAGTCTTGGTTAGTGTATAACCAGTATCCATTGTTGGATGTTCCAGCAAAACCTCCAGCATATATTACTTCATCCATAGTTATCAAGCCGACTGGTACTGGTAAAGCATTGTTACCTTCGACATTTGTACCACTACTTCCTTTAGTTCCACCACTTGTGGCATTTGAATCAGTATACAAATCTCTTTTTCTTGTTTCATCTGTTCCACATTTTAGTGTAGGGGTTTGTTTATCGCTTTTATAAATATTATAATTCGCTCGCAATACTCTATCCGTTCCAGCATAGGCTGTTGCTGTACTCCCATATCCTAAATTTCCTGTTCCTGGATAATAGCTTCCATGGTTTTTAGTTGATGGTGTTGTATCGCTACAAAAGCCTGTGTCAACATCTATCTTATCAGCTAATTCAGATAAATCGGTATCATTCTTATACCATAATTCTATTTGAGTAAGTATTGTACTTTTTGTACTACTACTTGTTACTTTATGGGCTTCTTCTATATTTGTCGATGTTTCAGGGCTACTATTATACATATATCCTACGTATTTGTTATCATTATATTGTTCATTAAAATATACTCCTCGTGGATAATCTTTATTTCCAGCATTTTTTGTTGGATTTATCATGGTTGTTTCTCCAGTTATTTTTGGAGCTTCTGTTTTGTTACTACTTGTTCCGGCATAGATTAATCTTAAAGTACCATTGCCATTTATTCGGATTATCCTCCACCAGATATATTCACTACTATTTTTAGTATCTTGTCCAAATACTACCCAGTTATTATCAACAGACCCACGATATACATAACTATCTCCAAAATCGTCTTCGCCATAATATAAACCATTCTCTTTTAATGTACAGTTACCTTCACAACTTGTTCCTGTAAATGTTGGTGTTCCTTTTACTGTTTGATTTAACTTATTTAGTGTTTCATTTGCTAATGTATTTTTCATAAACCATACATAACATTTATCATTTTTCTTTAAATCACTAAATGTATGTTTTCCATTTATTGTTTATAACTTACCATATACTTTTTCTTTATTATCATTTGTACAATAACTTTTGGCTTTATTAATAATATATTCGCTTCCTGATGGTACAGTTTCAAGTGCTTTTTCTTGTCCATTATCTTCTAATTCATATAAAGCCATAATTTTAAAATCATAACCAGTAGTAGTTATAGTACCCTTTGCTATAGGTATGCTTTCTGTTAATCTATATTTTGCTTTTGTTAAAAATAAATTCATAACAACAATAAGTATTACACCCACTATTAAACCATATAAAAATATTCTTTTCTTACTTCCACTATTATAATTTAGTTTTTCAAATCTCATTATACTTCCTTACCTTTCATTAAGCCCTACTTCATTTTATTATCTTTAATTTTGATATAACATTATGTTATATATGCATTATATTATAACATTTTGTTGTAAAAGTCAATATAACAATTTGATTTATTTT
Source organism: uncultured Bacilli bacterium (assembly GCA_947623735.1). Lineage (GTDB taxonomy): Bacteria > Bacillota_I > Bacilli_A > RF39 > UBA660 > Caccenecus. The sequence goes on along the minus strand of CANQHE010000028.1, from coordinate 4,914 downwards.
AAAATTTAGATGAAAGGTTGTTATAAGATGAATGAAATAAAATTAGAAAGATTAAAAGGTTTAAGAGAAGATAAAGATTTAAGACAAGAGGATATTGCTAAAATACTAAATATCACTCAAAGTGCCTATAGTTATTATGAATTAGGAAATAGACAAGTTCCGGCGGATGCCTTAATAATATTAGCTAAATTTTATAATGTCAGTGTTGATTATATTTTGGGTTTAACCGACGTAAGAAAGCCTTATCCTAAAAGTATTCTAACTAAATAAAAGCCTTAAGTGGCCTTTTTGTTTGTCGAATTTTGTCGGACGATTTTTCTTTACATATTTAGACTTAATATTTATAATAAATAATCGAACATTTAAGGCGAGTGTCTACCTCTTTAGTGTTCTTCTTTCCATAACTTTCTCCTTTACTTATTTAAGGGGGTTTGGTTTATGGTAAAGGAGGGACTAGTGGTCATGGTAAAAGTGATTTTATCCGTGATATTATTATTTACAATAATAAAAAAGACACTTGTTTTTATCAATATAAAAATTGATATCAACATAAGTGTCTATAAGTAACTTTGTAGGCATTTAGTCCTTAAATGTTCTACAATTTAATATTAACATAGTTTTATCATAAATACAATCATTATTTTAAAATCATATTCTGTATTAGTTATTGTTTCTATATTAAAAAGATACTTCTTTATCAATATAAAATTGATGTCAAAGTATCTTTCTTTTTAGTGTAAATAAACATATTGTTAACAAATTATTTAACGGTATATTAACGGCCATCTTTGTAAACTAATATTTGTTCTGGTAATAAATAGATAGTTTCATTATAATCTAACATACCTTTTAAATCAGTTCTAAAAGCATCAGCAACACCTTTTAGGGTATCTCCTTCCCCGGTTATATAATAACTATAACCACTTTTAGGTATCATTAATTCTTGACCAGGATAAATATATTCATTATCTTTTATCCCATTTATAGCCCCAAGTAATTTAGGATTTATGTTATATTTTCGAGATATTTCGTATAAATTATCCCCTTTTTCAATAGTATAATAAGTAAAATATGTATTATTTTTGTTCAACTTTATCACTCCTAGTATAAGATATGATAAAGGTCTAATTTGGTTAATCAATATAAATCATATTTTGATAATTAAAGTTCCATTCAAAGTATTCTAATAATAACTCTTCACCGATAGTAGGGTTAAAATGATATAATTTGCTTTCTTTTAAATAGAAGATATCTTCACCTTTAATTCTTACAATACTTGTTACGTCAGTAGTTACTAAAGTATTTAATTTTTTATCTTGATAGTTTAAGTATATTTTGTTATCCTTTAAATTGTAATAAATGTTTTCATCATAGGTAAATTCTTCTTTAGTGCTAATTAAGTTTTTAATGTTTTTATCTTGCCATTTATCCCCTTTTAATAAGCGAGTTTTTACTTTGTCTAGTTTACCATTTTTAGCATTAAATTCATACATTGTGTATTCTTTACTGTCAACGATGTATAATTTATTTTTAATATAACCAGGGTAATAACTATCAAAATAGATATCATAATCGAGGTCGTGTTTTTTTAATTTGCCATTTTGAAGTTCAATAGTATAATATTTATTGAAGGTGTAATTAGAATCATAATCAGCGATAACTAAAAAGTCTTGGGTATAACCGATTAGATTTATGGTATATAGTTCTTTATCAAAAATGTCTATTTTGGTATTCTTCTTTTTATTTAGATAATAAAAACCATTATAGTTCCAGATGTAATAATTAAAATCATTATTATATATATCTATATCGTTATAAGTTTCAAGAAGTTCGGGAGTTTTAAATAAATTTTGGTCTAAACCTTTTTTTAATTTGTTACTCGCAAGAGAAAAAGATATTTGTTCATTATTAGAGTAACAAAGAGGATAAAAATTTAAATCTTTACCAGTGGGGATAAGACAAAAGTCAGCATTGTCCTCGACTAATTTTAAATCTTTGATAAGTTGGCGATGGTTATAATATTTACTGGGAATTAACATATCTAAAGTAGCATCTTTATATTTAAAAGTAAAATAGTAATATTTACCCTTTTTATCATAATTTTCTGTTATGGCTACTTTGTTTATGTTGTATGTTTTAGTGTAGTTTTTGGGGGTGAGGAAAAATATTAAAAAAAGAAGAAAGATTACCACTAAAACTATTTGAAAAGCCTTTAATTTTATTTTCATATTTCTTCACTTTCTTTTTATTCACTTTCTCTTAATGATTTAGCATATTTTTTCTTTTCTTCCATCATAAATTCGGTTATTTCAGTTTCAATTTCTCTTAATGAATCTTTGGCAAGATTAGTTATTACCACGACTTCTTTTACAGTATCAATCGTAATTTTACCCCATATGAGGCCTTGATATACTTGCATATCATTATATAAATCGGGAGTAATACTACTTAAGAAATAACCCCATACTACTCTTTTTTGACCAATTAAAATTCTTTTGTTGGTAAGAGCAATAACGGCGGTTGAAGTTAAATCATAAAATTTATCATTTTTTTGACCAGCGAAAGCATATATTACTTTTTCACCAGGATTTAAGTGTTGTTCAATTACTTTACAATGTTTTTTTAAGCGCCACCAAGTTACACCACCGGGGAATTTCTTTTTATAAAGGGTTACATGGTCATATACTTGTCCCATTTTTAATCACCTACTAATCTTATTTTATACTAAAATGCGTGGTTTGACAAGAGTTTTTAATATTATATCAGGAATGGTTTATAGTTTTAGCATTTCATCATAAAGGTAGTACATTTTTTGGACTTTCTTTTCTAAATAGAAATAATATGGGATATAGAATAAAAGAAAAATGATACCAAAAATAAAGGGAATTAGAAAGATTGGAGAGATGAGGCTGAAAGCAAAAAAGATAAAAGTAAATAAAGCATAGAATAAAGTTACTAATAAGTGAATTAGACGTTCGTGTTCAAAAATTATAATTTTTTCTTTAAATATTTCAATATCTTTGATAGTTAGTTTATGGTTTTGTAATTTAGTTTCGATATCTTCAAGATAAAGGGCAATATATTTTTTCATAGTATCCTACTTTCTATAAATATTATAAATAGATTTTGGATTTTTAGCAAGAAATTATAGGATTTATTTACAATAATTTAATAAATCTTCGGGGGTTTTATTACTATTTTTTTCGATAGTCCAATATTCGTTTGGTTCATTGTTAAAACAGTGATAGACATCATAGAAGGGATTATCATAATAAGTAACATCGCCAATATAAGTTGTTTTTAGGCGAAACATGGGAGCTTCGTGATTTAATTTTACATTTAAGTAATCAGTAAATAATAAAAGACCGACGGATGAAGAAAAAACTAATATTATAATTAAAAGCTGTTTGTACCAACAGAGTATGTTTACTATTCTTTGGATGCCTATTAGAAATATTATTATTCCTAGTAAGGAATAAATGGATGACCAACTACTTTCACTTTGAAAAATCATTATCGCGGATAAAGATATAAAGAGACCAAAGATAATGAATAGCAAAGAAATAACTTGATTATATTTGGTTATTCTTGCTTTAGAATAATTAATGGTGTTGACAATATTTTCTTCAAGTTTTTCTTGATAGTCTGCTTTAGTTATTCTTTTACCACTTAGTAGTTCATTTACTCTAATGTTAAATATTTTACAAAGTGGTTCAAATAATGATAAATCAGGCATGTTTTTACCATTTTCCCAATTACTAATGGAACGATTGGTTACCCCTAGTAACTCGGCAAGTTCTTCTTGAGTTAAATTTTTTTCTTTACGACACTTGGCAATAAATTTGCCAATTTGTTCTTGATTCATAAAATTTTCTCCTTTCACAATATGAATTTTATAATAATAATGATGTTTTGAACACGAAATAAAACTGGAATTTATTTTTTTGGTGGGAATAAAAAAAGAAAGCCATTTTATTTAGTTTAACTTTCTAAGTTGGCAAAAGAAAAAAACTAAGAACTTCAAAATTTTTTAAGACATTTATAATGACATAATATCAAGTATATAAATTTTTATTTTTAACCAAAATATTTAATAAAGCTCCTGGTTATAATTTTCAAGTAGTTCTTGACATTTTTTATTTTCAATTTGATGAATTGCTAAAATATTTTTCTCTTTATTTGCTAAATAATTATATATCATATCATCGCGGAAACCAATTTTGGCAACTTCTTTGTGATTACTTGCAAAATATATTTCTTTAATATTAGCCCAAATAATTGCTGATAAGCACATAGGGCATGGTTCACTAGTGGAATAAATAACACAATCAGTTAAATCATGAGTATTTAATTTTTTACAGGCATCACGAATAGCAATTACCTCAGCATGTGCCGTTGGGTCTTTTTCTTTTAAGACTTTATTATTTCCATAGCCAACTATTTTATTATTTTTAACAACAACTGCCCCAAATGGACCGCCTTCTAAATTTTTAACGCCTAATTTAGCAAGCTCTATTGCTTTATCAAAATATTCTTGCATACTTAATCCCTCTTTTTTATTAATATATCATAAATAAAGTTTCTACTCAATTACATTTACAAAAAAACTAACTATTTCTAGTTAGCATTTATTACAATCGGAAGTATGTTTCCGAATATCAAGCAAATCTGGAGCAGATAGCGGGAATCGAACCCGTATTTTAAGCTTGGGAAGCTCACATTTTACCATTAAACTATATCTGCATGTCTTTTAAAGACATTTTTATTATAGCACTTTAAGGCTTTTTAGTTAAGAGTTTTTATGACTTTTATTTTGATAATCAGCTAAAAAACTATGACCCGAGTTTGACAGATGAAGAAATAAAAAAAGTTTAATTTCTATTGAAATTAGGCTTTTCTTTTTATTCAAAGTAT
>CANQHE010000027.1 GCA_947623735.1 uncultured Bacilli bacterium | reverse complement strand
TTCAAAAAATATTAATAGAAAGGAATTAATCAATTATAGAATTATTTAAAACATTTCTATAAGATTGATTATACGTGATTTAATGAATATTGGTATTCAAAATGAGATAAATTTTGCTAAAATTATAGATAGAAAGAAATTAAAAAATTTATCTTATAATATGCAAGAGTTAATAAGAGAATTATTTTCAAACATAGACGATGACACCATAGTAGAATGCTGGCGTAGCAAGTATTATGAAAAAGCAGATATAAAAATAAAAATTAATAATATTGTGAAAGGCATAAGTATAAAAACTGGACATAATTGTTCCATGCATCAAGAAAGTAAACTAAGTTTTTATAATTATTTAAGAAAAATAGGTGTTGAAGAATCTGTAATAATCGATTTTGATAATTTCATGAATGGAAAAGTTAACAATAAAAAAGTAGACGCTAAAACATATATCAATGCAAATATAGACAGTATAAAACGCATAAAAAAATCCTTTAATAGCTACTACATTAAAGCAAATTTAATTTTCAGATTTATATTTCAAGGCATCGATAAAGAACGATATGGATGCGAAGCAATAATATATGGAACTCCTGATAATTTTATCTGGGCAACAAAAAACGAAATCGCAAAATTTCTAATTGAATATCCCGAAAATAATTTAAACTACATAAACTCCGGAGCCTTATACATAAAATGTTACAATAGAAATTTAAAAAATAATATTCACAAAATAAAAAAACAAGATGACATACAAGTTAAATGGTATACTTTAGAAAATGACATATTATATATAAGTAAAATAAGAGAAGCTAATAAAAGCTTAATAATAAATGGAATAAATTGAGTAAATTTTATAAAATATATCTCTATAAATAAGCAAAGAAAAAACAATAATTATAAATCTAATAAAAAAATCAAAATATAGATAAAATATTAAATATAAATTTTAAAATACCCCCAAAATTATAAAATTAAATTAAAAATTTTAAAGTAAAAAGAGTAATATTATTAATATTATCTACAAATTCTAAAATTATATATAGCTTCTAAATTAAAATATAATTTTACAAAATTGCCAATATTAGTTCTTTTTTTTTAAAATTTATGATAAAGTTATAATAGTGATGTAAATATGAAAAAAATAGTTATCTTCGGCGGAGGTTCTGGACTCTCACAAATATTAAAAGGCCTTAAATTATTTCCAATAGACATAACCGCGGTAGTATCAGTATCAGACAACGGCGGCTCCACCTTTCGCTTGCGCAAAGATTTTAAAATTCCAGCAGTTGGAGACATATCTAAAGTTATGTTAGCCATGAGCAACACTGACCAAGACATAGTAAATCTTATGAATTATCGTTTTAAACAATCTCGTTCTCTAGGTAATCATTCCGTTAAAAATCTTTTATTAACGGCACTCTTAGAACAAAAAGGCGATTTTGCCAGCGCCATACCGGTACTAGCAAAATTACTAGATATAGAAGGTAAAATTCTTCCAATTACTGAAGATAATGCGGAATTAATGGGAATAACTACTGATAATAAAAAAATAATTGGCGAGACGAGTATAACCAAATGCAAGCAAAAAATAATTAAAATGACCTATGACCGTCCTGTAAAAGCCAATCCAGACGTTATTACAGCCTTAAATGAAGCTGACTTAATAATATTTTCATCAGGCAGTTTACTAACAAGCATTCTCCCAAATATAATAATTCCAGAAATAGTAATCGCCATAAAAAAAAGCCGCTCCCCCAAATTATACATATGTAATTTAGTTACTCAACCCGGCGAAACCGATAAATACACTGTAAGTGACCACATTAAAGTACTAAATGAATATTTAGGCGACCATGTGATTAATATAGTCCTCGCAAATAATGCCCCCATTCCTGAAGAACTAGCCACCAAATATGCAACTGAAGAACAAAAAGACCCTGTTAGATTAGACGAAGACATCTTAAAAAAAATGAAAATTAGAACAATCAAAGACAAATTATACATGATTGAAGACGGTTATTTGCGTCATGATAATTTAAAAACGGCATACCTAGTATTTTCAATATTAATGGAGCGAGAATAATGACATACACAATAAAAGTTAAAGAAGAAATAGTCAAAACAAATATTAACGAAGCCGAAAAAATATGTGAACTTTCCGGATTTTTAAGATTCTCATCTGTCATAAAAAACAATAAGATAACCGTAACATTAGAAAATGCTAGTATAGCCCGCCGAATATATCGCAGTTTAAAAGAAATTTTCGCAATCCAGCCCAAAATCATCATTCGCAATCAAAAACGTTTCCGCATCAAGCAAATCTACATTTTAGAAATAAGCGAAAAAGTAAATCACATCTTAAAATATCTAAACATTTTAGAAAACAATAAAAAAATTCTTCCTAACGATTATTTTTTTCCCACCACCGAAGAAAAAACAGCATATCTACAAGGCGTATTTTTAGCAACCGGTACAATTAATGACCCCGCCAAAAGTGGATATCATTTAGAAATTGTAACCAACCTAAACCGCGAAGCAATTTTCATAAGCAATTTATTTAAAAATCTCGGCATCACAGCTAAGCATTTAAAACGCAATTCAAAATACATGGTCTATATCAAAAATGCCGAGGTTATAGGGGACATCATCAAAATGTTCAAAGCCATGCAAAGTTATTTTTACTTTGAAGATATAAGAATATATAGGGACCACAAAAATATGGTTAATCGTCTCAATAATTGTGAGCAAGCAAATCAAGAAAAATCAATCAACACTGGGTTAAAGCAACTTGAAGATATTACCTATTTAAAAGATAATGACTTATACAGTCTTCTAGAAGATAGTACCAAAATAGTAATGGATTATCGTGAAAAATATCCTGAAGCCTCTCTCAAAGAACTTGCCGACATAATATCATTAGAAACTGATTATAAAATTGGCAAAAGTGGCGTCAACCACCATTTTATTAAAATAAGAAACCTCATAAAAAAACATAAAGAAAAAAATAATTAAAAATTACCATTATAAAATAACCAAATCAAAAGAAAAAAATATTAAATTACAATTGTAAAACTATTATCAAATTAAAGAAACTCTTTTAATATTTTAATCAGAACTATAACCATTATTCTAAATCACATTATAAATCTACAAAATCACATCCACTAGTCCATAATTTAAAGCCTCATCAGCACTCATAAAATTATCTCTTTCACAATCTTTTGTAATTTGTGCAATCTTTTTTCCTGTATTAATAGCTAAAATATTATTTAGCTTTTTTTTAGTTTTAAGGATATGTTCAGCATGTATTTTAATATCTGTTGCCTGGCCTGATGCTCCCCCTAAAACTTGATGAATCATAACTTCCGCATTTTTAAGCGCACATCTTTTCCCCTTAGTTCCACTTGAAAGCAAGAATGCACCCATTGACGCGGCCATTCCGACCACAATAGTTCTAACATCGCTTTTAATATAATTCATCGTGTCATAAATTGCAAAGCCTGATGTAACCGACCCTCCCGGACTATTAATATAAAGATAAATATCTTCATGATTTAAAGCATCCAAATATAAAAGTTCACTTACAACGATACTTGCGACACTATCATTTATTTCTCCTGAAAGAAAAATAATTCTATCTTTCAAAAGTCTCGAATACAAATCAAAAGCATATTCTTTATTGCTAGAGCGTTCTAATACAGTAGGTACAATATTCATTTAAATTAACATTCCTTTCTAAGTCTTTAGTTTCCTAAAAACCAAATAAATCTTCTACATAATATATAGTTCCCCCAAACAAATTTTATTCACAATTTTAATTTTTTATCAATAACATAACCTTTAAAATCAATTTTTAATCATAACTTTTCATAAACATGTGACAAATTATCAAAAATATGATAAGATATAATAGAATATGGGGTAATGACATGAATAATGTAACAATAATATTTGATACTAATAAAAAAATTACGGTTGAAAAGGGGACAACTTACTTAAGCATTAGTAAGTACTCCAAATATAAAGACACTGTTTTAGGCGTGAAAAAAAACAATGAAATTGCCGAATTAACAGACCGTGCTATGCAAGACGAAACCATAGAATTTTTTGATTGTACTTCCCTAGAAGGTGAAAAAATATATAAAGCCGCCATTAAATTTATGTTTGAAGTGGCCCTAAAAACTCTTTTTCCCAATGCTGATGTTCACTATCTCCATTCTGTACCAGGCGGCATGCTTGCTGATATTAAAAATGCTAATATTTTAACAACCGAGGACATCTCCAAAATCAAAAATGAAATGGCCAAACTAATTGATGAAGATTGTCCCTTTAAACACTATAATATTTTAAAAAATGAAGCTTATAAATTTTATTTAGAATCACTAAATTATGAAAAAGCCGCCAATTTAACAACCGCCGAAAACATTGTAGACATATATAAATTAAAAGACTATTTAAACTATTTTTATGTTCCTCTTCCATCAAGTACCAAATATGTTCGTTCTTTTACAATTAAATATTTAGGCCACAATGAAGTAGTATTATTATATCCAAGCAATTTAACAAATGGTCGCCTTCCCGAATATGTCCATCATGAAAATATTATTAAATCATTTTATGAAGGACGTTCCTGGTTAAAAAAACTTAATACCCCTTATGTTTCCGATTTAAACCAATTAGTTAGTAATTCTAAAATAAAAGGTTTTATAGATTCCTGTGAATTACATTTTAATGACCAAATAAAAAAAGCATGTGAAGAAATTATTCGCAGTAACGAAAAAAGATTTATTATGATTGCGGGTCCTTCCAGCAGTGGTAAAACAACATCTACGCGGGTACTCGCGGCTTATCTTCGCAGTAAGGGATACAATCCAGTATGTTTATCTGTCGATGATTACTTTGTTGAAAGAGAAAATAACCCCAAAGATGAATTTGGAAACTACGACTTTGAATGTTTAAATGCCATCGATATTGAATTATTAAATAATCATTTATTAACTCTTTTAAAAGGTGAGTCTATAAATGTTCCTACTTTCAACTTTATCACTGGCAAAAAAGAATATCATAACAATATCATGAAATTAGAAGAAAATAGCATTATCTTAATCGAGGGTCTTCATTCTTTAAATGATGATTTAACCCCTAATATTCCCGAAAGATACAAATACAAAATTTATTTAAGTCCTTTTATTCCTCTAAATATTGACCGGCACAATTACATATCAACCATTGATTTACGATTAATAAGAAGAATAATAAGAGATAATAGAACCAGGGGCCACGATGTATCAACAACCCTCAAAAATTGGCAAAGTGTTCGCAATGGTGAAGAAAAATATATTTTTCCATATACTCATCAAGCCGATATTATTATCAATACCGCCTTACCCTATGAAATAGGCGTATTAAAAGTATATGCTGAACCTTTATTATTATCAGTAGATACTACATCGCCATATTATGAAGAAGCTCGTAGATTATTAAAATTTTTTCAAAGTTTTTATTCTATCAGCAGTGAATATGTAAATAATAATAGTATATTAAGAGAATTTATAGGAGGAAGAAATGATTAGAGTAGCAATTAATGGTTTTGGTAGAATTGGTCGTCTAGCCTTTAGACAAATTATCACCGCAACAGATTTTGATATTGTTGCGATAAATGATTTAGGTAAATCCGAAGATTTAGCATATCTTTTAAAATATGACACAGTTCATCGGGCTTTTCATGAAGACCTAATTAAAGCAAGTAATGATGAAATAATCATCAATAATGTCAAAAAAATTAAAGTATTCAATGAACAAAATCCCGAAAATTTACCCTGGCGCGAACTTAATATAGATTTAGTTCTTGAATGTACCGGTAAATTTACTAAATATGAAGATGCATTAAAACACATTAATGCTGGTGCCAAAAAAGTTTTAATTTCAGCACCATCCAAATCAGATAATGTTAAAACCATTGTTTATAATGTTAATGACAATATTTTAGATGGTACAGAAACTATTGTAAGTGCCGCAAGTTGTACAACTAATTGTTTAGCACCGGTTGTAAATTTATTAGAGAAACATATTGGTATTGAAAGTGGTTTTATGACAACTATTCATGCTTACACCAATGACCAAGCAACACTAGATATTGCTCATAAAAAAGGAATAATGTCCCGAAGAGGAAGAGCCTGTGCGGCTAATATTGTTCCTACATCTACCGGGGCCGCGAGTGCGATTGGAAAAGTAATCCCAAGCCTTGAGGGCAAACTTGATGGGGGAGCTTATCGTATCCCCACTGAAGATGGTTCTTTAGTAGAATTTACTTTTATTCCCAAAAGGGCAACTAGTATTGATGAAGTAAATAAAATATTTGAAGTAAATCAAAATGAAACCTTAAAAATAACTTATGACCCCATAGTTTCCAGTGATATTATTGGAAAAACATATGGTGCTTTAGTTGATGGTTTACTTACTAGCACTAATAATAATTTAATAAAAGTAATAGCTTGGTATGATAATGAATATGGTTATACCTCTCAAATGCTTCGAACTGCTAAAGCCATGTTTAAATAACAAACTTTAAGATATAAATAAAAAAGATTAAACTTTAAGAAGTTTCTTAATTTCTTCTGGTTTAATCTTTTTCTTTATTTGTCTTTTTATACAATTACTAGTTTTCCCCACACACCAATCCGCACTAAAACCTGATAGTTCACATATTTGTTTTAAATCCGCCGTTCTAATAGTCCTAACTCCTTTTTCATAGTGGGTAACTAAAGTTCTACTTATATTAAGTTTTTTGGCCATTTTCTCCTGAGTATAATCCAGTTCTTTTCTAATACTTTTTAAATTATCTCCTAATAATCTTAAATTTATTTTCTCTATTTTAATAACATTTTTATTAACACTATCCTCTAAGTCTAGCATATAATCAAAATTAACGGATGCAAAATTGCATATTTTATTTATATGATTAATTGATAATCCCGCATAACCATTTTCAATATCAGATACATAACTTTTCGAAATTCCGAGTATCTTTCCAAATTCTTCCTGTGTTAAAGCATATTTAATTCTAATATTTCTTGCTTTTTCTTCAATTTTTGTAATATCTCTAAATTCTTTATCCATAAATTAAAATCCCTCAAATATATTATGCTGGTAAATTCTACCAATTTTAATTTAAATACGTAAATAGTAACAAAAATCTTGAAATTATACCAATAATATTGTATATTTAATATATAACATATAATAATACAAAGAATATTACAAAATAAGTTTTGACATGTTTTGTCGAATGTAATGAAATTAAAAATAACTTGTATTAGAATAGTTTAAGTAAAGGAAATGATTATATGGAAAAGAATAAGAAAGTATTTTTAATCGGAGGGATATCACTAGCATTAGTGGCAATCATTACAGTAGCTTTTGCTTTTTTTACAACCGGCGATAAACAAAAACTTGCTAATACATTTTCATCAGGATGTTTAAGTATTACTATAGATAGTGAAACATCGGCGATTGATTTAAAAGATGCTGTCCCTGTAACGGATGTTGAAGGTTTAAAAGAAGATAATGGTTATAGTTTTACTATTAAAAATAATTGTAGTAAAGAATCAACTTATGCTATATATTTAGATAAATTAGATAGTACTTTAGAAGCAAACTATGTTAAAGTATCATTATCAAGTGATACGATGGATAATTTAATAACCAAGTTAAGTGATAATAGTAGTGAAATAACTAATGAAGGAGCAGTATCATCATATAATTTATTTAATGGAACAATTGGAGCTGAAGAAACCAAAGAATTTACTTTAAAAGAATGGATAGATTATGATACTACAGTAGAAGAGGGAGCAAATAAAACTTTTTCATCAAAAATAAATGTAGCGGGAGATTCCAGAGTAACCCCAATATCAAATGTAGACATTAAATTTACAAAAAGTTTACTAACCCTAATTGGAACAGTACCAGAAGGAAGTTCAAATATTAAATATTGTACTACTACTGGGAATGTATGTATACCAAATAAAACAATTGATATAACAGATAATAAAATAACAATCAATTTAGAAGAAAAAGAAACCGATCAAATAGTATGTACAAATATTAATGATGGCAAAATAATTTGTAGTAATCCCGTAAATGGTAAATATTGTCCAAGTGGAAGCTCAGCTTGTGAAACAATTCTAGCAAACAGAACATTTGAAAAAGGAGAAGATAGTTTCACAGGAATAGATGACCAAGAACATAAAAATGACCAAGGAAAATCAACCTTATATACCGCCGAAGATGATTTTGGAGATTCCATGTATTTTAGAGGTAACGTAGATGATAACTGGTTAGTCTTTGGCAAAGACACCACCAACAACCAATATATTTGGTGGCGAATAATCAGAATTAACGGCAATGGAACAATTAGACTAATATATGCTGGAACAAATGATAGTACAACAGAAGCCCCAGCAACAATAGGCGATGATACAATGATAACTCCAACAACACCTGCTAGTAGGTATTCAAAGTCGGTTTATTTCAATAAAAATGCAAATGATAATAAATATGTGGGATATATGTTTGGTGGAACAGATGGTCAGCCGAGTACAAGCTATGATACAGCACATAAATCTGATGCACAAAGTACGGTATTGAAAGAAATAGTATATTGGTATCAAAATAAAACGAACTTGGGAGAATTAAAAAATGAAATAGATGTAGATACAGGATTTTGTGGAGATAGACAAGTAGATAAGAATGCAAGTACATATTATTCAGGAGATGGATACGGGAAACAAAATACAGGATATGCACCATTTGGAAGATTGTTTAATAATGAATGGAAAAGCTCTCAAACACCAACATTGAAATGTGGATATAAAACAGATGGTTCCGGTTCAACAGATAAAAAAGCTCAAGTTAGAGATTTGTATACAGGCCCAAATGCTAAAACAAGTGGAATCAAAGGAAGTAATGGAGAAATGGTAAAAGGTAATAATGCCTTACCAGTGCCAGTGGGATTAATAACCAGTGATGAAGTAATATATGCTGGAGGATTTGGAAGAAAAGCCAATAATGGATATTGGCTATATACTAATAGAGACTATTGGACCATGTCTCCATTTCATTATGAGAACAACGATGCTCGCGTGTTCTATGTACAAAATGACGGCAACCTCATCTACCTCAGCGTGGCCACCTCTAGCTTTGGTGTGCGTCCGGTAATAAATTTAAAAGCGGATACTAAACTTAGTGGTTCAGGAACCACAACAGATCCATATAAAATAGAATATGATAATCCTAGAGATCAAATTCTAGCAGATAATAAAGCAAATGGAACTCCAACATTTACCGGACCGAGTTGTAGTAATTGTACAGTAAAAGAAAATGGAATATATACAGGTGAAGATGACTTTGGAACAAGTTATGTATATCGAGGAACAGTAGATAATAACTGGGTAGTGTTTGGTCAAGAGAAAAATAGTAATAAATACATCTGGTGGAGGATAATCCGTATTAATGGAAATGGCACAATTAGGTTAATCTATGCTGGTACTAGCAGTGATAAAAAAACAGCTCCAAGTCCACAAGGAGTAGATACACTGATAACACCAAAACAAACCATTAGTAGTACCTACCCTCGGGCTGTCTATTTTAATCAAACCGCTAATGACAATACATATGTAGGTTACATGACAGGCGAAGCCGGCCAAAGTAAATACGAAGATACTCATACAAATGCCAAAAATAGTACAGTGCTAGATGAAATAGTAAATTGGTATGATAATAATACAAATTTAGGAACATTAGATGACCAATTTATAGATGTAGATACAGGCTTCTGTGGTGATAGACAAGTAGATAAAACCGCACATACAGATTATCAAGGAGATGGCTACGGAAACTATTCAACAGGATATGCACCATGGGGAAGAGTTTATACTAATGGTAGCTGGAAGAGCCCACAAACACCAACGTTAAAATGTGGATATAATGGAACTAAAACAGATACAACAGCTCAAGAAAGAGACTTGTATACAGGTCCAAGCGCAAATATAAATGGAACAAAAGGAAACAATGGAGCAATAGTAAAAGGAAATAATAAGTTACCAGTTCCAGTAGGATTAATCACAAGTGATGAAGTAGTCTTTGCAGGAGGTTTTGGAGCGCAAACAAACAATGGATATTGGCTATATACTAATCAATACTATTGGACTATGTCCCCATTTTACATGAACAGCACCGGCTTTGATGCTTTATTCATTGTACATCCTAATGGTACCCTCAATAGCGGCAGCGCGAGCAACACTTCCTTTGGCGCTCGCCCAGTAATAAACCTCAAATCTAATGTTAAATTAACAGGCTCGGGAACCACAACTGACCCATATATAGTATCATAAATACTCTTGAATTAATATTTATTTTATAATATAATTATCTTGTTAGGAGTTTTAATATGCGTGATATCTTAATAGGATTAGTAATTATTCTTGGTGCTTTTCTCATTATAGATTTTATAAGTACTGAAAAAAACACATGTATAGTTACTAAAAATAATGCCAATCAAGAATATAAATGTGGTATTTTATATCGAGAAATGGATATAAAAATTGACTTATTTGATAGGGTATGGTAATTTATAGCAATAAAAGGAGTTAAAACTTCTTTTTTTTAAAGTAAAATTGTGGTATTATAATAATAGTAAAAGGAGTAATTAGTGTGGCTGGACTAGAAACCCATTTTAAAGTTGATTATAATAACTTAATGAGTAAAAAAGAAGCTACTTTTCGCGGAAATAAATATCGAATTACGATTCTAACCGAAAGATTAATTCGCTTTGAATATGACGCCAGTGGTAACTTTTTTGACCATCCAACGGAATTTGCCAGATTTCGTAATTTTCCTGTGCCTGATTTTAAAGTTGAAGAAAATGATAAAACTCTAGTTATTCAAACTAAATATTTTGTCTTGCAATATGTCAAAGAAAAACCTTTTGAAGGCCCTAAATATGCTCCTGACAGCAATCTTAAAGTAGGCCTCATGAACAGTGATAAAATCTGGTATTTTAACCATCCTGAAGCCCGTAATTTTGGAGGTACTAAAGCCTCTTTAGATAAAGGCATAAAAGGTTCATTACAAAAAGGTTTATATTCTACAGATGGTTTTGCTTCTTTTGACGATTCCAAAAGTTTAGTTTATATGGACGATGGCTTTTTAGTAAAACCTCCAACCAAAAGAATTGACACGTATCTTTTCATTTATCGCCGTGATTTTGGTTTATGTCTAAGAGATTATTTTACCTTAACTGGTTATCCTCCTCTAATTCCTCGGTATGCTTTAGGTATATGGTGGAATAGGGATGTTATCTATTCATTTGAAGATACTAAAAAAATATTAAAAGCCTTTAATAGCCATGGTATACCTTTATCAGTTTTCTTATTAAATGAATTTTGGCATCTAAAAGATAAAACAAATATGAGCAAATTTAAAACTGGTTTTACATTCAATCCCGAATTATTTAAAGACCCTTATGAATTTACCAGTTACATGCATGAAAGAGGCGTAAGAGTCGGTTTAAATATTGACCCCGTTGAAGGTATAGGCGAACATGAAGAAAAATTTCGAATGATAGCAACCGAATTAGGTTTAATTAACACCCGTAATATTCCTTTTAATGCTTTTGATAAAACTTTTATTGCCATTTATTTTAATCATTTAATTAAACCTTTAGATAGTCTAGGCGTTGATTTTTATTGGATAGATTATCAAAAAGATTTAGATAGTCTAAAAGCCTTAAATCACTATCATTTTACTAATTATTTAAAAGACAATCGTAAAAGACCTATGTTATTATCTCGAAACAGTTTAATTGCCTCTCACTTAAATGGTGTTCATTATTCTGGTGAAACCACTGTCAGTTGGGATACTCTAAATTATTTACCATATTTTAATTCTAGTAGTTCTAATATTGGAGTTTCATGGTGGAGTCATGATATCGGTGGTTTTAAAGGGGGCATGGAAGATAGTGAATTATACATTCGTTATGTTGAATTAGGTACATTTAGTCCTATATTTCGTTTTGCCTGTGAACGTGGCCATTACTATAAAAGAGAACCCTGGAAATGGGATATTAAAACTTATACTATCGCGAAAACTTATTGTGAGTTAAGACATAGATTAATCCCATATTTATATACGGAAAATTATAAATATCATAAAACCGGCTTACCATTAGTTGAACCTCTTTATTATAGTTATCCCGAAATATATGATGAACCGGCTTATAAAAACGAATACTATTTTGGTAGTGAATTATTAGTAAAACCCATTACTAAAAAACAAGATAACGTCATGAATCGTTGTGTTGAACATATATTTTTACCTAAAGGAACCTGGTATGATTTTAAAACTGGTAAGAAATTCCCTGGTAATAAACGTTATGTAGCCTTTTATAAAGATGATGATTATCCTGTCTTTGCTAAAAGTGGGGCTATTATTCCACTAGCTAATTTACCTGAAAATATTAATGATACCAATCCTCCTAAAAGTATGGAAATTCATGTTTTCCCAGGTCGTAGTAACATTTATAAATTATATGAGGATGATGGCATATCAAGACTTCATGAAGAGGGGTACTATATTGTAACCGCGATAGATTATAACTATCTTGCTAATAACTACACTTTAATAATTCGTCCTATCGAAGGTAAAGCCGGAATCATTCCTAAAATGCGTGATTATAAAATAAGATTTAGAAATACTAGAGAAGCCGAAGATGTTAAAGCTTACATAAATGGTGAAGAAATACCAGTCGAAGCCTATACTGATGATGCTGATTTTATCGTTATAACCAAAAATATTCCTACCACATGTCAATTAACTATAAATTGTAAAGGTAAAGACATTGAAATTGATGCTGTAAGATTAATCAATGAAGATATTAATTCTATTATCAGTGATGCTAAAATTCCTACTCATTTAAAAGAAAAAATTGCCTCTATTATGTTTAGTAATATCGAAGTTAATAAAAAACGTATTGAAATTCGCAAACTAAAAAGACAAGGCTTAAGTGATATTTTTGTGCGGATGTTTATAAAATTACTTGAATATCTCTCTGAAATTTAGTAAAATATAGGAAATACAGCGAAAAAAAGAGTAGTAGTAATGTATTTATTTAAAGCGAGCTTGAGATGGTGTAAGTCAAGTATTAAATAATTATGAACTTGCTTTTTGGAGTATTAAGGGTTAATCTCCCATATCAGATTATAAAGTAAAAATTAAGGTGGTACCGCGGATAATTCGCCCTTTAGAGTACTATCTTTTTTTAATTAAAAGGAGGAAAAAAATGAATTATGAAGAATATTTAATTATGTTTGTCGGTTTATTTATTATTATTTTTGTTATTGATTATTTTTTAATTAATAAAAAACGTCTTAATTTAATCAAAAATAAAGGTAAAACCAAAAAAGGTAAAAATAAAAAAATCAAATCTATTGGTGAAATTGACTATTTAATTGCTAAATTTCATTTAAAAGAAAGTAAATTAAATAAAGACCAAGTAATTATCTGGGTATCTATCATCAATAGTTTTATCATATCATTTACCAGTTGTATTGTTATGATGTTAAATACTAAAAAAATTTGGCAATTTCTAATAGCTTTTGTCTTACTCTTTAGTCTTATCTATGCTTTATATGAAATTTATGGTCGAAGTCTTGTAAAAAAAGTTGGAACTGTTAGTAAAAAAAGTAATAATGATTCTAAAATCGTAATTGAAGCTAAATTAGAAATAAAAACTAATAATAAAGAAAATAATAAAAGAAAAACTAAGAAAAAAAGTGAAACTAAAAAAACAAAAAGAAAGAGTGATAAAAATGAATAATATTGAAATTGAAAAAAAATGGCAAAAAAGATGGCAAGAAACTAAACTTAATTCTTTTGAAAAAAATAGTTCTAAAGAAAAATTATATTGCTTAGAAATGTTTAGTTATCCTAGTGCCGCGAAGCTTCATTTAGGCCACTGGTATAACTTTGGGGTTGCTGATACTTGGGCAAGATACAAAAAAATGTGTGGTTATAATGTTTTTCATCCGATGGGCTTTGATGCTTTTGGTTTACCGGCTGAAAATTATGCAATTAAAACTGGTGTTCATCCCTCTATATCAACTGAAAAAAATATTGCTACGATGGAAACACAATTAGGTCGGATTGGTGGTTCTTGGGACTGGGATTATGAAGTTGTTACATGTCGCCCTGAATATTACAAATGGACCGAATGGATGTTTTTACAACTTTATAAACATAATCTTGCTTATAAAAAAGAAGCTCCAGTCAACTGGTGTCCTTCATGTAATACGGTCCTTGCCAATGAACAAGTAATATCTGGTGCTTGTGAACGTTGTGGCTCTACAGTCATTCGTAAGAAAATGAGTCAATGGTTCTTTAAAATTACAGATTATGCTGAAGAATTACTCGCCGGTTTAGATAATCTTGATTGGCCAGAAAAAACTAAAATTCTTCAAAAAAATTGGATTGGTAAATCAAATGGGGCTTATGTTGACTTTAAAGTTGCTGATACCTCTAAATCCTTCACGGTATTTACAACTAGGGCGGATACTTTATTCGGGGCAACTTACTGTGTATTAGCTCCTGAACATGACTTAGTAAATGAAATAACGACTGACGAATGCAAAGAGGCTGTTAAAAAATATCAAGAAGAAGCATCCAAACAAAGTGATATTGAAAGAACTAGTACAGTTAAAGAAAAAACTGGTGTCTTTACTGGAGCTTATGCGATAAATCCAGTTAATAATACTAAAATACCAATTTGGATAAGTGATTATGTTTTAGCAAGTTATGGGACCGGTGCTATTATGGCTGTTCCGGCTCATGATGAAAGAGACTATGATTTTGCTAAAAAATTTAATCTGGAAATAATCCCCGTTATTGAAGGTGGAAACATTGAGATTGAAGCTTATACTGGTGATGGCACACATATTAATTCAGGCTTTTTAAACAATTTAAATAAAAGTGAAGCCTTAGATAAAATGTACTCTTGGTTAGAAGAAAATAAATGTGGTAAGAAAACTACCACTTACAAACTAAGAGATTGGTTAGTATCACGCCAACGTTATTGGGGTGCGCCAATTCCGATTATTTATTGTGATAAATGTGGCACTGTCCCTGTTCCAGAAAAAGATTTGCCGGTTATGCTTCCGATGGATGTAGAATTTACTCCTGATGGGGAAAGTCCTCTAAAAAAATGTGCTAGTTTTATGAATACCACTTGTCCTATCTGTGGTGGTCCCGCGACTCGTGAAGCCGACACTCTAGACACTTTTGTGTGCTCTAGTTGGTATTTCTTAAGATATCCTGATAACTTAAATAGCAATGAGCCATTTAATAAAGATATAATAAATAAAATGCTTCCCGTTGATAAATATATTGGGGGTGTTGAACATGCTTGTATGCACTTATTATATGCTAGATTCTTTACGAAAGCTCTAAGAGATATGGGATACTTAAATTTTGATGAACCATTTAAAAGTTTAGTTCATCAAGGAACAATTTTAGGTCCTGACGGCGAAAAAATGAGTAAAAGCAAAGGTAATTCTGTGAGCCCTGATGAATATGTCGATGAATATGGTGCTGATGTTTTAAGAGGTTATTTAATGTTTGGCTTTAACTATGTTGATGGAGGACCTTGGACTGATGATGGTATAAAATCAATTAATAAATTCTATCAAAGAGTCGAGCGGATAGTCTCTAATATTGGAGAATCTAAAGAAGAAATTCCGGAACTTGAAAAATCACTTCATAAAACTATTAAAAAAATTCGTACCGATATTGATAAATTCCAATTTAATACTTGTATTTCCGCCATTATGGAATACACGAATACTTTATCTAAATATAAAACCGATATTCCACGAAAATACATTGAAAACTTAATTTTACTTCTTGCTCCATTTGCCCCTCATATAACAGAAGAATTATGGGAAACAATCGGTAATTCTTACAGTGTTCATAATGAGTCTTACCCAGAATATGATGAAGCTAAAACCAAAGATGATGAAGTTACTATTGGGGTTCAAGTAAATGGTAAACTTCGTGGTGAAATAACTATTAATCCTAATGAAACAGAAGAAAGCATTAAAGAAAAAGCCTTAAATAACGAAAATATTAAACGTCATACTGAAAATAAAGAAATAGTTAAAATTATTGTTATTAAAGGTAAAATAGTTAATATTGTTGTTAAATAGTAAAGCTCTTAAAAAGGGGGCTTTTTTCTGTAATTTGACAAATAAGTGTAAATATGATATAATTTAACCAGTTTAGGGGGTTTACATTTTGGTTGACAAACTTATCAGGGGAAAAATATTTGAAATAGTTATTGCTAGCTTATTTATCATCATATCTATACCTATCTGGTATAATTTTGACAAAAAAATAAGTAATGCTAATATAACTACTTTAGATGATTATAATTTAACCTTTAAAATCAATAATAAAAATAATAATGAAGAACTAGTTGTAGATAATGCTTATTATCTAAATAAAAGTTATAAAATATTTCTTAAGATAAATAAAGATATTAATATTAATAAATCATCCTTAACCATTAATGGTACAAAGCATAGTTTAAATGACTTTTATCGTGAAGAATTTCAAGGAAATTATTTGTATACTATCGTATCAAAAGATATTATTGCTAGTACAGATACTTATGATATAAAGCCAGATTTAATTGGCAATAGTATCTATTATGCTTATATTTTTGAAGAAAATAGTAATTTTTAAATAAAGTGATAAAAATCTATTGTAATTTATCGCTTTTTTATGTTATTATTATAATATGGTGAGAGTATATGAAGGTAAAGGATATTATCAAGAAACAAACCACAGTTATTGCTATCGCCGTTGTACTAGTAGTAGTGGCGACAATAGGTATTAGTTACTCTGTATTTTTCGCAGTAGATAAAAATTCCGATAATCAAGTAATAACCGCCGGGACTTTAAAAGTAACATTAAATAGTATAAGTGCTCTAACATTGGATAATCCGATGAATGATGAAACTGGCAAATCATCAGAGGACAATGTTATTAGTTATACTGTGAAAAATGATAATACGGAAACAAAAGCCAGTAATTTACCTGCCAAATATTCTTTATATATCTATGCCGATAGTGATAATACTATAGAATTATCTAAAATCAAGATATTTATAGAAGAAGATGATAAATATAGTGAACCTAAAGTTTTAAATAGTATAAGTGACACTATTCAAACTGATGCTAATGCTGAAAATGTAAAAGGCCAAAATAAGATCGCTTATAAAATAGATGAAGGAACTTTAGAGGTAGGGAAAAGTTCCAATACTAAAAAACTTCATGTTTGGGTTGACGAAGATGCCTTAGGTGATGAAGTAAATGGTCAAAAAGTAAGTCTTAACTTATATGTTGTAAGTGAAGTAGATGAAACATCAAATCCTTAAAAAGGATTTTTTTTGTATAATAGGAAAGTCATCCTTAAATTTTAAATAAAAAATGAGACGAACTTATGTCGAAAGAAAAATCAATAACCGAA
>CANQHE010000026.1 GCA_947623735.1 uncultured Bacilli bacterium | reverse complement strand
AATAAAAATCATCATAAAGCCTTATAAACACTAGGCTAAACGGTGATTTTTTGCTTTATTAACTGTCAAACTCGGGTAAAATAGAAAAAGCATTAGTTAAATACGATATAAATAATTAATTATTTAACAAATGCATATAAAATATGATATAATAGAAATGTAATTATTATTACATACTGTGTCCTTAAAGGACGTATCAGAATTGGTAAACAATTCCTATTCTGAATGATTGTGCCTTAAAAAGGCGTATCGGATATCTAAATTGATATCCGAATTTTTTTTATTTAAGAAATGTATAACAAAAAATTTTAACAATCCTAATAATTATAAAAAGCAAACTAGAAAATAACTAGTTTGCTTTTATATTCTCAATGGCGCCCGATGTAGGACTCGAACCTACGACCTAACGGTTAACAGCCGTGCGCTCTACCGACTGAGCTAATCGGGCATTACTACTAAATTATATTAGATATTATGATTATTGTCAATAATTTTATACCTAAAAATTAAAAAAATTCCATTTCTGGAATTAATTCTCACTTACTGGACAATTACCTGGCTTAGTAACACAAGTCTTACAAACATTATATTCCGTTTTGTAAGCTTCACTACCAAATTCTCCTACTAAACTAAATATAGCTCCTACTAAAGTTGGAATAAAGAATATTACTATACCTGCAATAGCTCTCATAACTAAAGACTTAACAGATTTTTTAATTTCATCATCTTTACTTGCTACTACAGCTTTTCCTAAATCAATCATACCAAACACAATTATAACAATTGGAATAGCAATCTTAAATACCCATAAAACCCAACCAATTATTTGCCATATTGGCGCTAATTCAGTACAAACTTGAGGTGCCATTATTAACATATTTATTTCCTCTCTTTCTTATCTCTACTTATATTTTATATTATCTTATAGTTATTGTCAAGTTTTTCCTGTCAAATTTTTGTTAACCACTCATTAATAGTAAAACTGCTAAAATAAGTAAAATCATAACTCCAAGACCAGTAGTTATGAGCATACTCATTGTTTTACCTTCCATTTTATCAAGACGATTCTTATATTTAGTTTCTCTTGCCTTTTGTTGTAAATTAGAAATCGTCTTCGAAAATGCAAGTAACTGTTCCTGTTTTCTCTCTTGTCTACCTAAACTTAAACGATACAATAATCTCATCATTCTCATTGAATCTCTAACAGGATACTTTCTCGCAAAATCCATATAAGGTTCAATTGTATCATTACCAGCATTTATCTCATTAATAAGTTCTTTTAAACCATCTTTAAATATTTCTGGAGCATCCTCCAAAGATTTACCGATCGCTACAGGTACTGTATAATGCTGAATTAAAATTTCAAGTCCCTTTAAATAATAAGGAAGCATAGTATCTATTTCATGTAAATGTTTCTTATAATAATTTTTTAAATTAATATAATCAAGTTTAAAGAACGCAAACGCGGCTACTAAACACACAATTAAATAAACATAAGACATATTTTTAAGCAATAAACAAAATACTAAAACCAAAATTATTAAAGAATTTTGCATTCTTTTATTAAACAAAATATCGGGGTTAACTGAATCTCCATACTTTGCTCTAACATAAAAATCATAATCACTTTCTTTAAGACGTCTTAAATACATCTCATTATCAGCTACTAATTTACTTATACTAATCTTACCACTTTTAGTAAATATGTAAAATATAATAACTGCAATAATCACTATTTCAATTTGCATTATTCTACCCCCACATCATCATTATAATATTTTTCGCCGGTAAGTAAAAAATAACAATTTATTAAAATTATCGCATGCAATATTATATGAACATACCATAAATCAAGTAGTTGTAAATAGCTTTTTCTTCCCAAAAGCACTTGCATTACTAATACGAGTAAAAACAAAACCATCCCAAATGTTAAGAACTTTGTATGAAACTGTTTTCTATCCATTTGATCTCTATAAACCCCTTCAACTAAGGCATCTATATCCATACTCATATTTTCTAATGCTTCTCCGGAATCTTTCGCTCCTTCTTTAGTTATCTGTAAAAATAACTGATGCATATTTTTAACCATATAATACTCATATTTATGATTAAAATATTCTATAGATTCATCTATTGTTCCATTTTGATATGACATATCAATCATTGTTTTAACATCAGATAAAACCGGATCTTCTAAAATTCCTGAATCTCTAACACCCTCCAATGACTTAACAAAACTTTGCGTTGTATTAAATTCCATAATAACGTTAGTAGTATAAATTTGAATTTGTTCAAATAAGTATTCACTATATATTCTTTTACTTCTAAGATAAGCTAAATAAGGAATAAAAAGAATTGCTACTCCCGCATAAACTAAAGCCATTATCAAACTATAAAAGTATAAATAAGCTATACCCCCAGCTATACCACCCATTACAATTATTTGAATAGTATAATCTTTAATAGTATATTCTTGTTTTAAATCTTTCATTTTCGCACTAATTGTTTGAAAACTATACGGCGCATATCTTTGATAAATAGCATTAAATTGCTTTTTAGTAAATTTATAAAATGAATCAGTACCATCATTCTTGCGGTAAATTATAACAAACATAGCTATTAAAAATACTATTACCCATTCCATAAACTACCTCCTTACAAAGCTTCAATAAGATCCGTATTATTTTTATCTTTTAGATGAAATAAATCATCATCAAGAACTACCCCTTGTATTGCAAGATAACTCTTTAAATATTTAGTTGGATTATTAAGAGTTATATGTCCATCCAAAGTTTTTTGAAATATTGTATTAACTTGTGGTTTATTATCATCATCAACATAAAACTCACAAATTTCCATTATCTCTCTTTGAAATCTTCCTAATCTCTCACTCATATAACCTTTAACATAAATTCCAATTTGCACATATCTATGAATAGTAGTTAAAAATTGTTCAACATCAATATTAGATTCAATCAAACTATACATACGCATTGGAATTAAAGCTGCTTTATCTGAGTGAATAGTTGAAATAATATGGTGTCCAGAAGAAATAGAGTTACGAACAGCCATAACTGCTTCAGCACTACGAACCTCGGAAAGTAATATCCATATGGGATTTTGTCTCATACAAGTAACCAAAACATCAGAATAAGAAGCAATGTTATTTGTTTTCATAGCCACAATATCCCGATGTGGAAATATTCTGTCTAAGTGTAACTCTAAAGTATCTTCAATCGTAATAATTTTTTCATTTTCTTTCGTTGTACTAGCAAGATATTTAACTAGTTCTGTTTTACCAGAACCAGTCTCTCCACTAACAATAATATTCGCATGTCCCTGTACACAATTAAGTAAAAAATCTAACAAATCGGCACTAACATACTCTTCATTAAGTAATTTTTCCCGATTAAGTCTTATCTTCGCTGGAGTTTTACGAATAACTAGTGCTACTCCATTTGTTGCAATAGAATCATGCACAAAGTTAAGACGTAATTCTGTACTTTCAGCATCCAAAAAAGGATGTGCCATATTGAATGTTTTTCCCATAACATTGGAACATTGGAAAGCCAATTTTTCAATTAAAGCATTGTTTATCTCCGGTCTTTCAACCCTATAAACACCTTTAGTCAAAGACTTAAGCCATACTTGCCCTCCATTAGTATAAGAAATATCGGTAATATCATCTATATCAATAAATTCTTTTAATGGACCAAAATCAATTTGAGAAAATATTGCATCATTCATCTATAACACCTCCTTTTATTTTATTCTTTTTTTATTCTTATTAATTAACAGCCGCATCAGGTATATCTTGCGTATACGATCTTATTCTTTCTCTTAACCATTCACTAGTAACTCTCGTTTCACCCTTTTCAGATGTATAAGCTGAATTACCAGGAACTGGTACAAGTTGTACAATATTACTTCCTAAATAAACGGCTTTTGCTAGTAACAAATACATATCTTGAGGTACCGCAAATAATAGTAAAGCAGGAGCTTTATTAGTACCTTGATTTCCATAAAATACACTAACACCATTACTATCTCTAACATCCAAAATTGGAAGTTTTGTTACAAATTCACCATAAATTAACTTACCATCATCTGATTCCATCTTTACATATATATCAATATAATCTCCTGGATACATTGAATTACCATAAGTAGATTGTAAATCAACCGGTAAACTTACTGATCTATAACCATCAGGCATGTTTCTTACGGCATTATTAGATACAGCTTCACATTTTTTTATCTGATCTTTATAAAAGAAACTTCCCTCTGCAATAGATGTGCCTTCAGCTACACAAATAGGTGTTGTAGTATTTATTATCTCACTCGTACTACTAATTAAAGTACTTCTTTCGGTTACCATTGATCTTAATACTTCCATCTGTCCAACAGAATCAGAAGTAATTTCCAAAGTTGAACCAATAGCTTTCTTTGCATATGGAATAGAAACCTTTTCAACTGCTGTACTAACTCTATAGTTATAACCTATAAAAAGTACTACTAAACCTAATAACACACCTAGTATCGTAATTGTATTCTTATTAGATATAAATCTTTTAAGTGTCGTTACTATATTACCCATTTTATCCTCCTATCTTTTTAATGTAATTTCTTTTTCTATACTATTAGTTACATAAGCACGCAACTTAATCTCTTGCCCTTGATAATTTTCGGGAACCTTAAATTGCATTTCTACTTCAACTTTTGCTTCTTGTCCAGCCCCTATATCTATTTCAACCGTATCATCACCTTCAAAAGTGCTATTATAAGCTCCGGTAGACTCGTTAAGACCAATTGCTTCACTTATCCAAATACCTGACTTTTTCAAAATACATGTTCCACCACGACCAGCAGGAGGACGAGCTATATAAACCATTTTAGCAGTATAAACCTTACCAGGCTCGAATTTATTATTTGAAGCATTAACTGTAAATGATTCTAACCAACCACTACATTCTCCAGTACTATCATCAATTATAATTTTAACACTATCTGATTTATTACCACATTTTACGGTAACTGTTGCAACCCCTCTATCATGAATTGTAACTTTACCATTAGAGTTGACTGTTGCTACTCCTGTATTATCACTACTCCACGTACATGAAGAACCACTCGGAGAACTTACATTAAATGTTACAACGCTATCAACACCTAAATTATCTGCTTCTTCTTTATTAGTTATCTTAACATCAGAAGAATTTGAATTATTATTATTATTACTATTACCATTAGCATTATTATTAGTATTTTGATTTGTAGAATCTCCAACCTCTATAGCATGGATTTGAATTATCGCACTAAGTCTACTAACAGTATCATATCCTGTTGCAAATCCTGAACCACTATTAGTTTTAATTTCCACACTTACTTTTGGTGGAGCTTCATAAATACCATAAAAATTAACTTCATAAGTATCATTACCCATTACTTCAGCAAGTCTTCTAATAAAGACTTCCATAAATTTTTCTTTATTGATTTTAACTTCATTATAATCTCTATAATAAGCATAATCAACAGCCTCTAACATTGAAGCATCAGTAATTTCTTTAATACTTAAATAATCTTGGTTAGTGGTAGTCGTTATGCCTTGCACTGAAATCATAAGACCAACAATTGCAACACCCATAACAACTAACCAATAACCCCAATAAGAATGAGACATATTTTATAACTCCCTTCTACTTCCAAGATGGACCAATCATAGAATTTTCATCATAAATTCCAGACCATGTCGTAAAGTATTTATAATTATTATCAGATACTGTTCTAAATCCAGATTCTGAAATTTGACTTACATCATTAACTATATCACCAACATTTTGACCATCTACAATACCTTTTAATAAATCTGTAATAAAGTTACTATAACATGCTACCTCATCATAGACATCAGCACCAACAGAAAGTGCATAACAACTAAGAGTTGCATTTGAATAACCACCATCATTCTCAGCATCATTATTATAGCTTCTAATTGCTCTAGCTGCCTCAGGAGTAAGTGTTAAACTAAGTATTGGTTGACTTTCAAATATACCATCTTCAGCATATTTTCCATCAATACCCTTTTCAATTTCATCAATAGTTTTTGCTGCTTTATCATTTACGCTTCTGTCCCAGTTATAAGACTTCGTTCCATTAGGGAATAAATTCTTAAGAGTTACTGTTCTCTCTAAAATGGAATTTCCAGAAGTAGAATCATAAATACAACCCATACCTACACATTCAGCAACACAATTAATTCCATCACAGAATCTATCATCACCACAATTAGGCCCTTGACAATTAGCAATACAATTATCAGTACATTGTTCATCAAAATCACATACCCAACCTTCTTCAGTAGGAATATTTACTAAGTATGAACAATTGTAATTAATATCTTTATTTTTATCACCACTATTATATAATGAATTATAACGTCCTAAATTATCATCACCAGTAATATTATAGAACTCTCCAAGTTTCTTAACATTAACAGTATATTTATAAATACCACGATCAGTATTTAAAGCAACTGGAAGTTTATTTTCTAAAGCCACGTTATCATCAGCTTTATCAATAACAATTTCTCCACTTGGATATTCATTATAGAATAAAGTTTTAGGTTTATAACTTGCTTTTATCATTGAACTTGTTTTCTTATATCTTGCATCAGAAATGGTCTCAGCTTTAGTATAGCAGCCACTTGTATCACAGTACACATAATTAATTGAAGATGTTGAATAACTATTACCACGTGCACCACCAGTACAATTCTCATAATCAGCATCTACATTACCATAAGCATTATTAGATACTATACCAGAACCATCAGTAACTATCGAATTACAATACCATTCTTCAACACTATCTTTAGATGGTGATTCTTCAATAGTCTCATCCATTTCACCAACTAACTTATACTTATCTAAATACTCTTCTTCATAGTTATAATATAGATTATCTTTTTGATACTTAATTACAGCATCATTTTTCCATTTATCTCCAGAACATGCATTAAATGAACTTATTATACGATTATATTCTTGTTGCAAATCACGTAATTTAGCAGCTTCTTCATTCATATGTCTTCTTATGTTACTCTTTAAAGTATCCTCGCTACCTTCACGACAAGAGCCATCGCAACTAGAAGCATTACTCCCACCATCAGATTCATTTTTCAACGACTCTTTAGTAGTACCATTTAAAGTAACAATACCAGTTGATTCGGAAGCAGTATATAATATCTTATCATAAGTACCGCTTACATAATATCGTGTACAATCAGCATATGAACCACAGCAACAACCATTTCCTGTACAACTACCATCTTTATGTCTACAACAACAAGAAGGATGCTTACTATAATAACTTCCAGTATGTATGTTATCCAAAGCTGTTTCCCACATTAGATAAACATTATATTCATCTATAATCCTAGATTGTATATCAGCCATATCTTTATTATATTGTTCTCTATCGATTGTATTAGTATAACAAGCCTTAGTACCTTCAACTCTTGCTTTAAATGTAAAGTATCTACCAGCATTAACAAGTTTTGCAGTTGGCATGGTCATAATATAATCTTCTTTACAAGATACGGTACAATATTTATTACCATTCATACTATTTAAAGTAAATGCATTCTTTTCTTGATCTTCAACAGTTACTCCAGCACAACTATTATTTTCTGAATCAACTGCTCCTTCACAAGCATTATCAGCTTTCGTAACAAAACATGCTTTAACACCATCTTCATTTGGATCAAGACCATAAACATTAACTATTTGATCATCTTCTAAACTAACAACTAACTCATCATTAGCATCACAACATTCAAATTTTTCAACTTTTGAATCACATTCTACTTCACAGTTTTTATCTTTATTCTTACAAGCTTCATCTTGTTCTTCTGGATTAGTAGAATAATCACAAACTACATCAAGCCAAGAACATCCACAATTAGCTTCTTCTAAATCTTTACAAGCTTCATTATCTAATGTTCCAGTTTTCTCATATTCAGCTATGCATGCATCTTTTAAATCAGAACAACTACAAGCATCAATTAAATATGTTTCATTAATTTTAAAGCCAAAAGATTTATCACTACTATCACTGCTTATTCTTTCAACACCGATATATCTTTGTTTTTCTTTTTCACCAGAATACCAAACAGTACCTAAATATTTAGTAGTTAAATCATCTTTTTTTACAGCATATATTCCATCAATATAATATCTAATTGGTGATTGACCACATTTCAAAACATCTTTTTCTACACCCTCATTAACAGTTTTATATCCTTCAAAATGTGCTGTTATTTCAATAACAGTTTCTTCAGTCATATCATATGTATCAGCTAAGTTTCTTCCCTTAACGCCATTACATTCAGATTGTGAAGAACAAATTGAATCTCCATTTACAGTTATTTTTGAAATATAAGAAGTTAATCCTTTATAAACAGTATTATTTTCAAATTGTAAACCATTTATTACAAATTTATTACCATTACCTTTAGAAATACCAGATACTTTTATTGTATGTACTACATCTTTTTGTAAAAATACTCCATCTGTTATTTCTTCATTAGTCTCAATATCTCCAGCAACAATTGAATCTTCTACTACTTTAGCAACATTTTTATAATCCTTTACAAACTCTGTTGCTGCTTGTAATGCTCCTATATATAAAGTTTTTGCTCTCTCAACTGTACTTCCAGAAAAACTATACCCAGGATGATTTGGTACTTTATTACCATTAAATTTAGCCCCTACTGCTGTAAAAGCTGCTACCAAATTATTTATTAAATCAGGATTTTCTTTATTCCAAGTGTAAGCTAAAGATAAATTGGCAAAAAATGTATTTTGATATTTCTCATGAGCTGTATTATAAAAACCAAATGTATAAGTAACTGCTCTCGCCGCAATATTTCTTGCCAAATACTCTGACATATTAGAACTACTAACAGAACTCATTGGGCTATTACCCCCACCAGTTACAATGTATAATATCGCATAGTCAAAAGCATTTACCCCTACTGAATTTTTACTATCAACTAAAAATCTTTCAGCACGTAAATTTCTACCACCTTGATATTGAGCATCTATACACCACATTGCTGGTGTACTTACTTTACTGTTCTCATCAGTATAAAAATTAAATTTTGCACTTTTAGAAATCTTTTTATTATAAGTAGCTGGACTATTATAACTAGAATAATAGGCATCCCCAGCTTTACTTCTAGTTGTTGGTGTAGCATTTTTAGAATAGCCACCACCACCGGTACGTATTACTCCACGTTCCCCTACTCGGCAAGTAGTTGAACTTTCTCCATTACAATCCGCAGCACTGACACTTAAATCAAAACCAAATGTTAAAGTTATTGCAATAATAACTAAACTAGCATATCTTAGAATCTTTTTCATACTATTCTACTCCTTTGCTTTTTAACTATTATCACTGTAACTAATCCCCCTACTGCTACAACTACAATAGAAACAACTATTATTATATTTCTATTATCTTTTAAAAATTTAGCAAATCCTTTTTCTTCTTTTTTATCTTCATCAGGAGTTACTTCTTCTCCATTTTCATTAACCATACCTTCTCTATATCTTTCTGCTAAAGTTACAAACTCATCATAAGATACTAAAGGTACAGATAAAAATTCATGACATAAATAAAAGTCTTCTATTCCCTCGCATAAAGCTTGTTCACTATAATAATTATATAACGGTGTTGTTTCATATAAAGTATATAATTTTGAATCCGGACAATTTGTCTTATCCGAACTATAAACCTCTATTGTATAATTATTTGTTGAAGTGATCTCTTCTTGATCGATTGTAATTACGCCATCTTTCGCATCTTGATAAGTATAAGTCTTTGTCTCTTCACTTTGAGTATCTGTTACTTTAACATATAACTCTTCAGTAATATTACTTATATAGATTCGAAAAATAGTTTCTTCTTTTAAATAATTCTCAAGCTCTTCATCTGTTAACCCATCAGGAGGATTATCTCCTTCTTCCATTGGCATCTCTAACTCAACAACATCTGTATCGGCTGTTACTCTTACTGCCAGTGAATTAAGTTTGTTCATCTCCTCAGTTGTACATGCAGCCTGAACAACGCTCAAATTAATCAGAAATACAAACAAGGCTACAATAATACCACCATATTTTTTCATAGTATACACCAACCTCTAGTCAAAATTATAGCACGTATCGCACTATTTTTCAAGTACAAACAAAAATATGTCTCTTAAATCTAAATAAATCTTAATTGCAAAAGTAAATTCCATAGATAAAAAATAAAAGATGGAATTGAGTACTTCAAACTAAAAAGGTGGAAATAACCTCTTCAAAGAAGTATAATATAGCCTCGGATGAATGCTTATTCAAAATGAAAAGAGGTATTAAAACATATGAAGAATAAACATTTATCATTCGATGAGAGATTAGAAATTGAAAAAGGATTAAAGGAAGGATTATCATTTAAACAAATTGGTAAGAATATTAATAAAGATTGTACAACCGTAGCAAAAGAAATTAAAAACCATGTTATCTTTAAAAACACTGGGGCTAAAGGAAGACAATTCTTCGATTGTGTTCATCGTCATAACTGTCAATTTAAACAAAAAGGTATTAAATGCAATCAAAATAATTGTGAATATTATCAAAAAGAAAATTGTCTCAAACTTTTAAAGCCACCATATGTATGTAATGGCTGTCCTAATAAATCATCTTGCACATTATCTAAAAAATTTTATGATGCAATAAAATCTTACAAAGAATATAAAAACACATTGGTAGAAAATAGACAAGGTATCACATTTAATGAAAAAGAAATACAAAATTTAAATAATATTTTGAAACCATTAATTATAGATAAAAAGCAATCAGTTCATCATGCTTATATAAATAATAAAAATTTGATTATGTGTAGTGAAAAAGAAATTTATAACTTAATTGATCGAGGCGTTTTAGAAATAAGAAATATTGATTTACCTAGAAAAGTAAGATATAGAAATATTAAAAAAAGTAAAACATCATATAAAATTGATAAAGAATGCCTGAACGGAAGAAGATATCAAGATTATTTAAATTATATGGAACAAAATCCAGATACAAATGTTGTAGAAATGGATACTGTTGAAGGTATAAAAGGTGGAAAAGTACTTTTAACAATTCATTTTGTAAATTGTTCATTTATGTTAGCATTTTTACGAGAACATAATGATGCTCAATCAGTAATAGATATATTTAATAAACTTCAAGAAATATTAGGATTAGAATTATTTCAAAAATTATTTGTAATTATACTTACAGATAATGGTTCGGAATTTTCTAATCCAAAGGAAATAGAAATAGATTCAAAAACTGGTAATGAAAGAACAAAAATATTTTATTGTGAGCCAGGAAGGCCAGACCAAAAGGGAGCATGTGAAGTGAATCATGAATTAATAAGAAGAATATTACCAAAAGGAACGTCTTTCGATAATTTAACTCAAGAAGATATTAATATAATGATGGAACATATTAATTCTTACAAAAGAAAAAAACTAAATGATTGTTCTGCATTACAATTATTTAGTTTAATATATGGCAATGATATTGCCAAAAAATTGGGAATTACTGAAATATCAGCTAATGATATTAATCTTTCTACAAGTTTATTAAGAAAAGATTAACAACTTCCCCGGTTTCTTTGTTTACTTTCTTTTTCGTAAAAGAAAGCAAAAGTCTGCCCGACTTAAGGGCATATAAATAAGCATTCATCCATATCAAATAATAATACATCAATTAAGGATGGAACTTTAAACTTCAAAAAAAATTTATAAGTACCATTCTCCTTTAGCATGCCATAAAATATGTTATATTTGTGCTTACGGCTTATATTTTACGTCATTTTTGAAAAAAATACCACATTTTTTTAATTTTTGTGGTATTTTTTTCTTCTTATATAGAATTTACTTATTCAATCTGGAATTTACTTTTGCAATTGACCAAATCTAAATAAAGGCCCTTCTAGATGTTTAAAATGTTAATTTTAAGCTGTAAAAATAACAAACTCTCGCCAATAGCAAAAAAAGAGTAACGTTTTAAATACGATCACTCTTAATCAATCATTTATATCCTATAATAAAGTCATAAGAATAAATATAACAAGTAAACAAATAAGCATTCCTACTATGAATTTAAATATATATTTTAACCAATCAGTATATTTAACTTTTAAACTTGTAAGTCCTACTCCTAAAACTATACTTGTTGGTATAAATAATTGTACAAATCCATATAAAGAAGTAAATATTACAAATACTGGATTAATATAATCAACAAATTCTGTTGCTAAGAAAGTTCCCATAACATAACCTGTATAATACATATCAGTATGGAAAATATTTGTAATTAAAGCTGATAAACTCATTGTTGCTAAATTAAATCCATCTGTAAGACTATATAACCAGTTATCAATAGTTACTACATAAGGAGATACATAAACTGCTGTAAGTAACATAAATGCTCCAATTATACAAGCAATTGGAAGTCCCATCTTTTTAATACCATCTAAATAATTATCTTTAAAATCATCAAGTTTTACTTTATAACATAATCCTAAAATAACTGTAAATATAAGTATTATAGGTGGCATCATAAATAAATCCCATGTTCCAAAAGCCGCTGATCTAACTCCTAAAATACCTTTAAATATATAGAAATCTTTACCAATATGAAATTCTGTTAACCAATTATGAAAATTATCAAATACATCTATGCCAAAATAATTCCAATTAACATGACCAAGTATTACTAATACAAATAATATAAACATAACCGCCACAATTGGAATAACTGTTGTTGTTTTTTCTTCTTTGTTAACTTCGGTTGGAAACATTTCTGTACTTTCTTCATCATCTTCTACTTTATCCATATGGCTTAAAGTAAAGAAATTAAATAATATCAAACCAATTAATAATATTCCCGCTCTAACTAAAACCATGGAATTAACAACATCTTGTACTGCTTGTTCCCCACTTATAATCGTTTGTGCAAAATAATTTAAACCT
Organism: uncultured Bacilli bacterium; assembly: GCA_947623735.1. GTDB lineage: Bacteria > Bacillota_I > Bacilli_A > RF39 > UBA660 > Caccenecus. The sequence continues at coordinate 4,716 of CANQHE010000026.1, read as the reverse complement.
TCAGTTCCCCAAGTAGCTCCCATAATACCAACTAACATTGAACCAAAAGTAGTTGCGAGTATTGTCATTTTATCAAGTTTCATTCTCTTTAATATAGCAACAATAAATGGTACAAATATAAGTACTACAAATACTTGTGATAAAATACTGGTAAGTCCCGCAATAATTACTGAAAATAATACTACAGCAATTTTTTTATTTTTAAATTTTTTTGCAATACTACTAACTAAAGATTCATATGCTTTAGTCTTACTTAAAATCCCATAAAAACCCCCAATTGCAAGTAACATTAATATTTTATCAATACCCATACTAATTCCATAGTAAACTAACCATGAAACATCATTTAGGCCAAATCTTGTAAGTGTTCCATCTCCTACATATTCAGTCCCAAAAGCACCACTTGGAATTAACCAACTAAGAACAATTGCTACGACAATAAATAGTAATATACCTTTAAATAAACCATTTTTTCTTTCTTTTTTCTTCATTATTTTCCCTCCTTACTTGATTATATCACAAAAATATCAAAAAAAAAGAGGAAATTTTATAATATCTATGAAATTTTTGTGAAAAATTCCTCATATAAGAAAAAAATACCCTTAGAGGTATTAATCTCTTGGTTTCATTGTCGGGAATAAAATAACTTCTCTAATTGTTTCACTACCTGTTAAAAGCATCACTAATCTATCAATTCCCATACCCATCCCTCCAGCGGGTGGCATTCCATATTCTAAAGCTTCGATAAAATCCATATCCATATCATTAGCTTCTTCATTTCCCATTTCTTTTTCTTTTAATTGATTTAAAAATCTTTCATATTGGTCGATGGGATCATTAAGTTCGGTAAACGCATTTGCATATTCACAACCTAAAATAAATAATTCAAATCTTTCCGTAAATCTTGGGTCTTGTTGATTTTTCTTGGCAAGAGGACTAACCTCCACTGGATGTCCATAAACAAAAGTTGGTTCAATAATTGTATCTTCCACGTACTTTTCAAAAAAAGCATTAACAATATGACCAAACTTAAAATGTTCTTCTATTTCAATATGATGTTCTTCAGCTAACTTAAAAGCTTCTTCTTCACTTACTTTAAAGAAATCTATTCCGGTTTTTTCTTTAATTAAATCCACCATATGACATCTCTTAAATCCTGGAGCTAAATTAATATGATGTCCCATATAATCTACTTCATAAGTTCCATTAAGTTCCATCGCCGCATTAGAAACTATTCCTTCAGTTATATCCATCATTCCCTCTAAATCACTGAATGCTTTATATAACTCAATTGTCGTAAACTCCGGATTATGTTTTCTATCCATTCCTTCATTTCTAAAAATTCGCCCTATTTCATAAACTGCATCCATTCCCCCAACTAATAATCTTTTTAAATTAAGTTCTGTTGCAATTCTAAGATACATATCAATATCTTGACTATTATGATGCGTAATAAAAGGTCTCGCGGCCGCACCACCTAAAATTGTTCCTAAAATTGGTGTTTCTACTTCCGTATATCCCAAATTATCTAAATATTTTTGAATAGAACGAATAATTTTAGGTCTTGCAAAAGCTACTTTTCGAGCCTCATCATTAACAATTAAATCTACATATCTTCTTCTAAATCTCTCTTCAACATCATTAAGTCCATGAAATTTCTCTGGAAGTGGTCTTAAAGCTTTAACCAAATGGGTATATTCTAAACACTTAACCGTAATCTCTCCTGTCCCCGTTTTCATAATATAACCTGAAACTCCCACAATATCACCTAAATCCGCCGTTTTAAATAAATTATAAGCTTCTTCTCCTATATCATTAATTGAAATGTATACTTGAATATTACCTAGTTTATCTTTAATTGAGAAAAAACTTGCTTTTCCCATCTTTCTAATAAACATAATTCTTCCCGCTACTCTAACATTTATTTTTAATTCTTCTAGTTCATCATGAGTTTTATCTTGATATTTTTCTTTTATATCTAAAGAAAAATCACTTACTCCATACTTATGTCCAAAGGGATCAATTCCCATTTCTTTAATCTTATCTAATTTTTCTCTTCTAACTAATTCTTGTTCGCTAAATTCACGCATACTCTTGCACCTCACTTATAATATAACATAAAATGCTTAAGTAATCAAACTAAAAATAGCAAAAAAAAAATAGCCTTGGCTATTTTATATCTTATAAACTTTATTATGTCTTCTACTGTATAAGTATACTCCTACTACGGCAACTAATCCTCCACCAATTGCAATATAAGGTATTACACTACCAGTATCTGGTGTATTAGGAATATCACTTGGTGTATTAGTTGTTCCACTACAAGCAGCATCTTGTTGTTCTTTAGTAAGTATATTCCCTTGATCATCAAAATAATTATTATCTATCGGATCACTACTACAATTAAGTGCTTGAGGATCATATAAAACTGTACATCCATCACTACCGTCATCTTTAGTAATAATTGTTGCTAAAAGTATTTTTTCACCTTTTTTAGCTTTAGATGGATATTGTACTAAAAACATTTCATCTTTTGAATCAGTATATTGAACCCCTTCACCCTTTTCAATACTTTGAATCTCGACATTTTGAGGTGTAAATCTAAAAGCCACAGAAACAAGATCTTTATTTGGTGTTAAATAAAACTTCCACTCTTTAATCCCCTCATCTTCGTCAGTATATGTATACTCATACTCAACTGTTCCATACATTGGTATTTCTTGGGGCTCTCCTTTAAACCCCGCTGCCATAACTCCTTTTGGAAGAATAACCATTACTGCTAAAAATAAAATGATTGAAAAAAACTTTTTCATATAATTAACCTCTCTTTACTATCTATTATGTTTCAATTATAGCATAAAAATGTAAAAAATAAAGATTTTTTTTGCAAATTCTTTAAAAAAGTGTCAATCTATGATATTATAATAAAGGTGGACACTATGAAAAAGGTTTTAATAAGTATTAAAAATAATGAAATAACTTTTGCCTATAAGACTAGTAATAGTTCTATTAATAATGATTTAATAAATACTAACATTATTAGTAATAATGAACTTATTTTTAGTGATATATATATAAAAGATAATTCTAAAATTTTAACATCTTTTATTAATGAACTAGCTCTTCAATATAATATTACCAAAGTAAATATTTCTAAAATGGAACTTACTCCCCTAATAATCCCCCTTTTAACTAAAACCAATATTGATACTTTAATTATTAAAGAAGACGAACCTCTAACATACTCTACTTGTGAAGCTCTTTTAACTCTTAAAAATTTAAAAAATATAAATTGTTTCAGCTTACAACCCTTTATGTTAGAACTTTTAGATAAACATCATATTATCTGTGATACCCGTTCTGAAATCTTATATATCAGCAATTTTATGGAAACCAACAATTTAATTCGCTATTCTAATATTTATTACAAAACAAGTGTTAGAATCACTCTTCCTCTATCGTTAGAAGATTTAAAAGATTTAAAAGATTTCTTAAAAATAAACAAATATTTAAAAGTAATCCATATTAATAAACTCTTAAATAAAGAATTAGAAAAGATTGTAAATATTCTCGTTCATGAAAACCGTACTAATTTAAAAATTATTATTCATGAAAACATCAGTGATGAAAAAACTGCTACTTATTTAAAAGAATTAAATAAAACTTATAAACGAAAATATCATATTACTTTATCATTAGAATACACTGAAGAATACTTAGATAAAAATTTATTTAGTCAAACTATTATTAATATGTTAAAAGTATGTGGCTTAATTATTTGCTCTCTTGTAATTCTCGTTGTAACTTATATTGGTGTTTCTAATTATATTGCTCTAAAAGATGTTAGTAAAATTAAAAATGAACTTGCCGAAGTAGTTGAAAATACTACTCCCGAAGAAGTAAAAGAAATCATTGAAGAAAAGCAAATTGAAAATGAAAAGAAAGCGATTGAAGAAGAAACTCCTAAAAAAGACATCAAGCTAATAACTAATCACAAACTTGTAAGTCTCTTACCAGTAAATAAAGATATTATTGGTGAACTTAAAGTAAACAACACGAATATTGATTATCCCGTAGTCCAAACTAAAGATAATGATTATTACTTAGATTATGATTTATATCACAAAAAAACTATCAATGGTTGGATTTTTATGGATTACCGCAACAACCCCATGAATTTAGATAAAAACAATATTATCTATGGCCATAATGTTTACTATAGTGGTGTTATGTTTGGTACTCTTTATAAAGTAGCTAATTATGATTGGTATACTAATCCTGATAATCAAATTATTACTTACAACACTCTTTATGAAAACATGCAATTTAAAATATTTTCTATCTATCGCGTTCCTAAAACTAATGACTATTTAAGAATTTATTTTAAAGATGACTTAGATTACTTAAACTTTATTGATATGATAACCTCTCGTAGTATTTATGACTTTAACGTCCCTGTAAGTGCTAAAGATAAAATCCTTACTTTATCTACTTGTTCTGACAATGGTACTAAAAGACTTATCGTTCACGCGGTTTTAATCCAAAATGAAGCCGATACTAATTAAAGGTGATAGCTTAAATTAAGCATCATCTTTTTGTATGAATTACTCCCCAATGACCAAGCCCTTTTATCTTTATTACAGTCAAAAAGAGTAAATTAATTTAAAAAAGGAAACTTTATGAAACATAAGAATTAAAAAAGTCATAAAGTTTTTT
>CANQHE010000025.1 GCA_947623735.1 uncultured Bacilli bacterium | reverse complement strand
TTGATTTTAAGAGATTTTTTATATAGATAATATAATTAATCAAACTTGTTTAATTTAAAAAACTGTCCGTAGGTAAGGTATTTCTGCTCATATTGCTTTCGAATTTATATATGGGCAGGAGAAACTCCATGATAGAGGTTACTCTCTATCTTTTTTGTTTGATATTTTAAGATAGATACTTAATTCGACAAATACTATAAATAATATATTATATAATAGTATTGGTGATATAAATTGAAGAGATTTATAACGAAAAAGAAAATAAAAATAGCGAGATATAAACTTATATATATGGGAATAATTATGTTTATGATATTTATAATTGTTATTAATTTGGGAGTTAATTTACTTTTTAAATATAAGGGAAGTGCTAAGTTTTTAAATATATTTATTAGTAATTGTTTGGGGAATAATTTAGAAAGTTATAATTTTAATAAAACTTGGGAATATTTATTTTTTAAAGATAGTTTGGGTTATGATTTAGATAATGACGAAGTTAATACCAATCGTAATATTAAAGAGTATCTAGGAAGTGATTTAGTATATATATTTAATACTTTTCAAACAGATAAATATAAAAGTAGTAATGAAGAGAATTATAATGTTTTAAGTGTTGTAGTTCAAGCTAGTTTAATTTTAGAAGAATATTTAAAAGATAGGGGAATTAAGTGTATTATAGATTTAGATAATAAAGAGATTGGTTATCAAAATGTAAGAGAAGTTATAGAAAATAATTTAAAGAATTATAAAAATATTAAATATATAATTGATATAGGGATTAGTAATGATAATGATATGTCTCAAGAAATAGAGAAAGAAAAGTATGCGAAAATAAGATTTAAAGTAAGTAAAAATAATAGTAATTATGAAGCTAATTTAAAATTTGCGAAAGCATTAGAAGAAAAGATAGAAGCATATAATTTAAGTGGAGGAGTAGTAATAGTTAGTGAAGATATTAATCAAGATTTAAAAGATAATATGATGATGCTGGAAGTGGGTAGTCATGAAAATACAATCGAAGAAGTAAATAGAACTTTAAAAATATTGGCAAAAGTTTTAGGGGATTATATAAAGGATGGAGAGTAATGGAAAAAAAGAGAAAGCCAAACTTATTTTTTAAAATATTGGCAATATTATTTTTAATATTTACATCTTTAATTATTGCTTATGAAAGTGGATATTATGAAACAAAAGCCAAGGGAAGAGCAACTTTAACTAAAGAAGCAATGGAAAAATTTGAGGAAGATTTACAAAAGGGAGAAATGGTGGATTTAAAAGAATATTTAGTAGAAGAAAAAGAAGATTATTCGAATGGAGTTACAAAAATGGGAAATAAATTAAGTAAGAGTGTAAGTGATATTATGACGAAAGGTATTTCAGGAATATTTGATGCTTTAAAGGGCTTATTTTGGTGAAAAGTTAAAAAAAGATAGTAATTTTGGGAATTTATAGTATAATTAGATTGGAGGTCGAGTTTATGCGAATTGTAGTAAGTGCCGGGGGTACAGGGGGACATATATATCCTGCTTTGGCAGTTATTGATAAACTTAAATCTAAACATAAAGATTTAGAAGTGTTATATATTGGGACGAAAAATAGAATGGAAAGTGAACTTATTCCAAAAAGAGGAATACCTTTTAAAGGGATAGAAATATATGGGTTTACAAAGAATGTTTTAAGAGATATAAAGAATGTGTATTTAGTTACAAGTAATGTTCATAAATGTAAAAAAATATTAAAAGAATTTAAGCCAGATTTAGTACTTGGGTTTGGAGGATATGTTACTTATCCAGTACTTAAGGCGGCGAAAAAGTTAAAGTTAAAAACTTTTTTACATGAACAAAATAGTATTGTGGGAAAGACTAATAAGGCTTTAGCAAATAATATTGATTTAGTAGCTGTTTCTTTTTTATCAACGATGAAGAAATTTAAAAATGCGAAGCGAGTTGTTTATACAGGTAATCCATGTGGGGAAGCTGCGACTTTAGCTAAACCAATTAAAAAAAGTGATATTGGCCTTGATGATAAGAAAAAGTTAGTAATTGTAGTTTCAGGGTCACTTGGAAGTAGTACAATTAATGATAAAATGAAAGAATTTTTGCTTTTAAGTCGAAAAGCTAGCTATCAAGTAGTATATATTACAGGGAATAAACATTATGATGATTTTGTTAAGGATACGAAGTTTGCTCCTAATATTAAAGTTTTACCTTATTTAGATAATCTTAGTGGACTAATGAAGAATGCTCAATTAATAATTACGAGGGCAGGGGCTAGTACCATGAGTGAGGTTTTAGCGCTTAATTTACCAGCGATATTTATTCCTAGTCCTTATGTAGCTAATAATCATCAATATTATAATGCCAAAGAAATAGTGAATAATAATGCAGGATTAATGGTTGAAGAAAAGGAACTTGAGGCGGCTAGTTTATTTAAAATGGTTGAGGATTTACTTAAAGATAAACAAAGATATGAAATAATAAAGATGAATTTAAAGAATATAGGTAAAAGCGACAGTGGAGATGTAATTGTAAAAGAAATCGAGGAGTTGTTACATGAATAAGCTAGAGGGAATAGAAGTAATAGAAAATGCGACTCTTAAAAATTATAATACTTATAAAATAGATGCTAAGGCTAGATATTTAGTTAAAGTTTTAAATTTAGAGGGTTTAATAAAGGTGTTAAAATATTTAAAAGAAAATGATATTCCTTATTTTATAATGGGGAATGGTTCTAATGTTATTTTAGATGATTATTTTAAAGGGGCTGTTATTAGACTTGATGGTTTAAAAAAACTAGAAATTGAAGGAGATATAGTAAAGGCGATGGCCGGAGTGATGATGGGAGTTTTAGCAAATGAAACAATAAAAGCTAATCTTTCAGGTTTAGAGTGGGCGATAAATATTCCCGGAATGGTTGGAGGAAGTATTGTGGGGAATGCTGGGGCTTATAATTCCGAGATATTTGATAATTTAGTAAGTATTAAAGTGATAGATGAAAATTTAGAGATAAAAGAGTTAAAAAAAGAAGAGATAAAATATGAATATCGGCATACTAGTCTTAAAAAAAGTGGATTAATTGTAGTTCAAGCAACATTTAAACTAGAAAAAGGCGATTATCAAGTATCTAAGCAAATTATAGAAGATAGATGTGAGAGAAGAAAAGCAACTCAACCACTTGATATGCCATCCGCTGGTTCAGTTTTTCGAAATCCTCCAGACGACTATGCCGGAAGGTTAATTGAAGAGGCGGGACTTAAAGGAAAGAGAATTGGAGGAGCTGAAGTTTCAAATATCCATGCCAACTTTATTGTAAATACTGGGAATGCTACTAGTAATGATATTAAAAGTTTGATAAAATTAGTACATGAAGAAGTTAAAAGAAAGTTTAATATTGATTTAGTATTAGAACAAGAAATTATTGAATGGATGTAGAAGATGGAGAATAAAAGGGTAAAAAAAGTTAGAAGATTAAATGTTAAAGCTTTAATTATACTATTATTAATTATTTATATAATAGTAATGTTTTTATGTACCCTTATTAATAGACCAATTACAAATATTTATATAAATAATACTAATTTACTTACGGATAATGAGATTATTGAAATATCTGGGATTAAAGATTATCCACCGATATTTAAAGTAAGTGTTAAAAAAATAGAAGATAAAATAAAAAAATTAGAATTAGTTAATGATGTAAAAGTAAAAAAGACTATTGGGGGAAAGCTAATTATTGATGTAGATGAAGCGATACCATTATTTTATAATCGTAATACGGATAAAGTTTATTTAAGTAATTTAAAAGAAGTAGAAAATAATACGAAGTTTTTAGGGATTCCAACATTAGTTAATTATGTACCTAAAGATTTATTAAAAAATTTTGGGAAGGCTTTTAAAAATATTGATGTAAATATAATTCGTATGATTAATGAAATAGAATATGACCCGGATATAAGTGAAGGGGTTGTAATTGATGAGAATAGATTTAAACTGAGAATGAATGATGGTAATTTAGTTTATGTTGATACGATAAACATGGAAAGATTAAATGATTATATTAGTATTAATGCTTCGATTGTGGCGGGGGTTGGAGATAAAAAGGGAACGCTTTATTTAGATGGATTTATAAGTAATGATAATAATTTATTTGTTCCTTTTGGGGAAGATAAAGATAATAATAAAGATAAAGAAAGTGATGAAAAAGATAATCTGGAAGATACAGAAAATATAGATATAGAGACAGGGGATATGGAAGATGATGGAGAAGATTAATTATCAGAATAAACTTTTAGAATTAGTGAAAGATTTTAAAGATAAACCTAAAGTTTTATTACATAGTTGCTGTGGACCATGTTCAACAGAGGTTATTAATTTTTTAAAAGATTATTTTAGAATAACAGTGTATTATTATAATCCGAATATTGAACCTGTAGAGGAATATGAAAAAAGAAAAGCTGAACAAATTAGATTTATTCAGGCTTATAATGAAGAAAATATAGAAAAAATAGAATTTATTGATAGTGTTTATGAAAATGATTTGTATCTAAAAGAAGTAAAAGGATTAGAACAAGAAAAAGAAGGTGGGGCTAGATGTAGTAAATGTTTTTATTTAAGATTAGATAAGACGGCTTTAAAAGCAAAAGAGTTAGGATATAATTATTTTGGAACTACTTTAACAGTTAGTCCTCATAAAAATAGTCAAGTAATAAATAGAATAGGAGAAGAGATTGCACGAATAGAAAATATCCAATTTATTTATGGGGATTTTAAGAAAAATGATGGGTATAAAAAAAGTATAGAATATGCTTTAAAATATAATTTGTATCGCCAAAATTATTGTGGTTGTTTATATGGAAAGGAGCTTATAAAATGATAAATAAATATATAACATTTTTAACATTCCTACCTTGGATAGCAGTTTATATGATAGGTATTATAAGAAATTTAAATAATGAAAATTATAAAGATTTTAATTTTAAGTATTTAAAGAAGAATTTTTTTAAAATATTTAGATTAGATTTGTTATTTTTAATAGGGGTGTTTTTCTATTTTGCTTCTTTTAAAAAAGAATTTGTAGATAAATATTTATTTGCCGTTATGAATATATATTTGTTTGTGAATAGTTTTTATGAAAAAAGAGAGGCAAGAGAAAAAGGGTTTTATAAAAATAATTTATTTAGTTTAATTATTTTAGTACTTTTAATTTTTATACCTTTTTTGGTATATTTTATAAAACATAATTTAGTTTTAACTTATAAAATTATGCTTTTGTATTTATTTTTTGAAGTAGTTTTTATTATAGTAATAAACTTTATTAAGAAAAAACTGGGAAAATAAAAAAAGTCTTTTTATTGATGTTACATCATAGAAGGACTTTTTATTGTTCAGTAATTTCTAATTCTTCATCACTTTCAATATCAACAGTTTTTAAAACTTCTTCCATTGTAGTTAGACCAGTAATAACTTTTTTTAAGCCATCTTCAAATAAAGTGGTGATATCATCTTTTGAGTTATAAACTAATTTTTTTAAGTTTTTGCGATTCATGTTGGTAGTTATAGCATCTCTTATGTCTTCATTGATGGTTAAAACTTCATGAAGAGCAATACGACCAATAAAACCATGGTTACATTCTTTACAACCAGTTGCCGTATATATTTCATCAACTGTAATACCAAGATGTTTGGCAATTAATTTTTTTTCATAGTTAGTAGTGGGTCTGGTGCCCCGACATTTTGGACATAATTTTTTGACTAATTTTTGAGAAATAATGCCACTTAAAGCCGAACCTAAAAGATAACGTTCAATTCTCATGTCTAGGAGTCTTTCGATGGTTGTTAAAGAGTTATTAGTATGGACAGTAGATAATACTAAATGACCAGTGATACTAGCTCGAATGGCAATACGGGCGGTTTCGTCATCTCTTATTTCACCTACCATAATAATATCAGGGTCTTGTCTTAAAATACTTCTTAAAGTATGTGAGAAAGTAAGACCAATATCACTTAAAACTTGAACTTGATTAATATTTTTAAGTTGCATTTCCACAGGGTCTTCAACAGTGATGATATTTCGTTCTTTATTGTTTAGTTTTTGTAAGAGAGCATAAACGGTCGTAGATTTACCAGTACCGGTCGCTCCAGTAACTAAAATTAAACCATTGGGGTTTTTAAGTATTTTTTCAATTTTTTGTAAATTAGAATCCGAAAATCCTAAGTTTTCTAAACCAGTTAGACTCATGCGATAATCAAGAATACGAATAACTATTTTTTCCCCATCAATAACGGGAAGAGTAGAAACACGAAGGTCTAAGGGAATATTATTAATCGTGTTTTTAATCGCGCCATCTTGAGGAAGACGATTTTCGGTAATATTCATACCACTGATGATTTTAATACGAGTGGTAACATTTTTCTTTAATATATTAGGGATTTCGGTATAATCTTGTAATTCGCCATCAATTCGAATACGTACTAAAAGATTAGTAGGGGTGGGGTCAAAATGAATGTCTGATGCGCCATGAGTGATAGAATCAGTTATTATTTCGTTTATTATTTCAACAATAGAGTTGTTTTCAAAATCAAATTTACGCATAACATCAACCTCTTATTTTATTAATATAATTATATACTAAAAGGAGAGATAAAACAATATTTTTAAAAAGATTTGCGACTTTTTATGTAATTTAGACTATCTAAAGAGTTAGTTTTATGTTATAATGATTAAGTGAAAATAGGAGGGATAAATTTGAATAATTATTTAATTCCCGCGAATTCAAAAAAGTCACAATTAATACTTGGTTATTTTACCCTTACAGATATTATTTTATTTGGTTCAGGAGTAGGTTTAACTTTATTGCTATTATTAATTGTGCAAAGTGCCAATGTTGGAATAATGTTACTTATTTTAGCACCAGCATTAATTACCGGTTTCTTAGTTATGCCAGTACAATATTATCATAATGTATTACAATTTATTATAAATATTTATAGTTTTTATAGTGGAAGAAGAAGATATATTTGGAGAGGTTGGTGTAGTGGTAATGGCAAAGACGAATAGTTATTATACCGAAGATTGGCTACCGATTAAGCAAATTTTAAATGGAATGATACAATTAGAAAATGGAGAGTATGTAACAGGAGTTAAAGTACATCCCAGGAATATTTTTATTGCTGATGCGGGACTTCAAAATGCAATTATTGGGAATTTAAGAAATTTTTATAATTCAATAAATTTTGAGTTTTGGCTTATTATCGCCGATAGACCAGTAGATATTGGGGTTTATTTATCACAGTTACAAATTCTTTATAATAATTCCAATAGTAATATTGCGAAAAAATTAATTATGGAAGATATTAATAAAGCTAATATGTTTATGAGTGCCGAATATAATGTGGTTGATACCGAATACTTTATTTTATTTAAAGAAAAAAGAATGGAGTTAATTCAAAAGAATTTACATACTTTAATAAGTGGGCTAGCTAATTCAGGACTTAATTCAAATCAAACAAGTAATGATGATTTAAGAATGATTTTAGATAATTTCTTAAATGGAGGAGCTCATGCGAATTTTGGGACGGTGATGAGTTAATGAAAGTAAAAAGTGAAATAGCCCCTAAAGGGATGGAGTTTAAACCGACAGAATTTACATTGGGAGGAAAATATTGTACAATTTTTACAATTATTAGTTATCCTAAAAGTATTTATATAGGTTATTTATCAGATATTACAAGTATAAGTGGCGTAAAAGTTTCAATTAAACATATTCCGATAGAGTTTAGTACGTTACAAAAAATGCTTAATAAAGAAATTGCTGATTTAAAGATGCGTTATCAAAATGAGAGAGATAAAACAATTCAAGAGCGAATAAGACAAGATTATGAATCTTTAGAGCAATTTATTTCGATGCTTGCCGCAACTCAAGCAAGAATATTTGATTTTCAAATGCATGTTATGATTAGTGCTGATTCGAAAGAAGAATTAGATATTAAGAAAATGCAAGTTAGAACTTATTTGGATGCTTTAGGAATGCGGGGAATAAGTTTAATGTTTGAACAAGAAAAAGTATTACAATCAATTATTCCAATATTTCCAAAACAAGATATTGAAAATAGAATTGGAACACCGATACCTTCAGTTACGGTGGCCGCGATGTATCCATTTGTTTTTGATAGTATTAAAGACCCAGGAAATGCTACATTATTTGGGGTAGATTTTTCGGGAGGAGTAGTATTATTTAATCAATTCTTGTATCAAATAAAGAAAGAAAGTAATAGAAATAATGCCAATATGATTTTACTAGGAACATCTGGTTCTGGTAAATCGACCGCGGCGAAATTGCTTCTTAGAACGCATCTTAGAAATGGATGCAAAGTAGTATGTATTGACCCTGAAGGAGAACTTGAAGAAATGACCCATACTTTAGGAGGAGATTTCCTCGATTTAGGTAAGGGTGGAGATTTTGGAATGATTAATCCTTTAGAAGTAGTAATGGATGCAGATGAAGATGAAATAGCACAAGGATTAGGTTATACCATACTTACAAGAACTTTACAACAGTTAAAAGCATTTATGAAATATTTATATCCGGATATTGAAGAAGATGTTTTAACAATGTTTAGTGAGATTGTTCAGGATACTTATAAACGTTATAAAATAGATTTTGATACTGATTTTACAGGACTTACAGTTAATGATTATCCAACATTTGATGATGTTTATGCAACAATTAAAGGAAAAATATTATCAATGCCCGATGCTACAAGAGAAAGAGATGTAATTGAAAGACTAGAACTTAAGATTAGACCACTTACAAAAGAACTTAGATATTATTTTACAGGTCATACAACTTTAAGATTTAATACTGATTATATAGTTTTTAATATAAGAGAGTTAATGAATAGTGATGAAAATATTAAAAATGCGTTATTCTTTAATATTTTAAAGTATGCTTGGGGTTTATGTTTAGATAAAAATGTAAATACGATTATGATGGTGGATGAAGCCCATGTATTACTTTCTAGTAGAAATGAACTTGGAGCAGAATTTTTAGCCCAAATTCAAAGAAGAAGTCGAAAATATAATACGGGAACAATTATAATAACTCAGCAACCAACCGATTTTGCCGCGCCAAATATGATAATTCATGGTAAAGCAATATTTGATAATGCTTCTTATTATTTAGTAATGGGACTTAGAAAACAAGCTGTGGAAGATTTAGCAAAATTAATTGATTTAAATGAATCAGAAAAAGATAGTATTAAGTATTATAATCAGGGAGAAGCATTATTTATATGTGGTAACAGAAGAATGAGAATAAATGTTGTGGTAACCCAAGAAGAGTTAGATTCCTTTGGTTCTGGGGGAGGATTATAGAAGTAGAAATATTTCTTTTTAAGGGAATAAAAAAGACAAATGATTTTTTACCATTTGTCTTTTCTATTATATTTCTTGTCGATTAATGTTTTTTGATGTTAGATTTTTATGAGGATTTTTCTTATTTATGAAATATATTTCGTAACCACAGGCATTAGCAATCTTTTCTAAATTATCAAAATTAATATCTGTTTTTTCTCTTTCATAATCGCTTAAAGTAGAGCGACCAATAAATACTTTACGTGCAAGTTCTTCTTGAGACATATTATTTTCTCTTCGCATTGTTCTTATAATTTTTCCTACCATTATTTTCACCATCTAATCTTTATATTTTTCTAAATAAGAAGTTAAAACTCAATTTGAATATGGGTGTTTATTCATATTATACTAAAAGTTATGGAAACTTTAAATAAGTCTTTGTAGTTATTTTGTAAAGTTTTTTAATATTCTTTTATTTTTGCTTGTTTTAGGGGGAGTTTTTATATTATAATCTTATTATGGAGATGTAAGTTGTATTATGAAGTGTGAAAAGTATTATAAAGATTTAAATATAATTAGATTACTTGCTTTAGTAGCAGTTTTATTATACCATTTTAATATATTAAAAGGGGGATATTTAGCTGTTTGTACTTTTTTGGTTTTAACTAGCTATCTCGCGGTTATTACAAATTTAAAAAAAGAAAAGTTTTCTATTTTAGAATATTATAAGAAACTTATATTTAAAACTTACTTACCAATGGTTATAGTAGTTTTCTTAACGATACTTGTTGTATCTTTTTTACCTGATGTTTTATGGCTTAATCTAAAACCAGAAGTTAATTCGATCCTTTTGGGGTATAATAATTTTTGGCAACTGAGCGCTAATCTGGATTATTTTGCACGACATATTAATTCACCTTTTATGCATCTTTGGTATATGGCTATTTTAATACAATTTGATATCATTTTTCCATTTATTTATTTGTTTTTTAAGAAGTTAGGAGATAAAATACATAAAATAGTCCCGATTATACTTACTTTAGGGACAAGTATTCTTAGTATGATTTATTTTATTAAAGTAAGTCATACAGAAGATATTATGATATCTTATTATGATACGTTTACAAGAATGTTTTCTTTATGGTTTGGTCTTTTTTTAGGGTTTTTACATGGATATTATAAACCACTTGTTTTAAAATCTTTTAAGGAAAAGCCTTTTAATAAAATAATGGTAGGCTTATATTTCTTATTATTGATTGTATTTTTTGTATTAGGAAAAGAAACAACTAAATATTATGCTATACTTATGGTGTTAGTTACTTTAATTAGTTTAAGATTAATTGATTATGCCATTATTAATGCTAAAGCGGAAATGAATATATTTGATAAAATAATTAAGTCAGTAACTGGGATTAGTTATGAAATATATTTATTACAATATCCAATTATATTTATTTTTCAATATGTAAAAATGAATGAAGCTTTAAAGATATTTATTATATTTGTCATGGTAATAATACTTGCATATATTTTAAAATTTGCTTTATCAATTAAGAAAGGAAGAAGTTTTCCTTTAACAAGAATTATAATATTAATACCGATTGTATTTCTTACTTTATGTGGAGTATATAGATATATTACAACGGAAGACCATACCAAAGAAATGCAAAAATTAGAAGAACTTTTGGTGGAAAATGAAAAAGAAGTAATCGCAAGACAAAAAGAATATGCCTCTAAAATTCAAGAAGAAAACAATAATTGGGAAAGTGTATTACAAGAACTTAAAGATGGCGAGAAAGAACTTGATGGCGTAGTAAAGAATTTAAGTGTTGTTGGAGTCGGAGATTCGGTAATGCTTGGGGCTGTTGATAATTTATATAATACTTTTGTAAATGGTTATTTTGATGCGAAAATATCTAGAACCGCCTGGAGTTTAAATGGGATATTACAAGATTTAAAAGATAATAATTTACTTGGAGAAGTAGTTGTGTTAAACTTAGGGGCTAATGGCGATTGTTCGTGGAGTTGTAAACAAGAGATTATGGAAACAATTGGCGAAAGAGAAGTTTTCTGGGTTAATACGACGAATTTAATGGATGTAAATGCGACTTTGGTGGAATTTGCTAAAGAATATAATAATTTACATGTAATTGATTGGTATAAGTTATCACGGGGACATGAAGATTATTTCTATGCCGATAAAATACACTTAACACCAAGTGGAAGAGTTGCTTATACTGAGGCAATATATAACGAAATATATAATTTATATTTAAATAAATATAAAGAAGAAACAAGTGAGATTATTAAAAATCATGAAGAAGAAGTAAATAAAAAGTTAACTTTTATGGGGGGAGATGATTTACTTAATTTATTTACTTATATGGAAAATAGTTTTGGAGAAGCAAAATATTTAGTAAATAAAGATTATAATTTTAGATTAATTAAAGAAGAATTAGAAAAGGGAATAAAAGATAATACTTTAACTAATAAAATAGTATTGATGTTCGATAGAGAACTTAATATAAGTAAGATTGAATATCAAGAATTAATTACTATTTGTAAAGATAAAGATTTATATATAGTTAATCTTAATAATACGGATTTAGAAGAGTTAGAAAGTGGCAATGTAAAAATTATTGATTTTTATCAAGAGTTAAAAAATAATGATAAATATTTAATGATTGATAAAGTACATTTATCTAAAGAAGGTAATGAAGCTTTAAATAAGTTATTAGAAGAAAAAATAATGGAAAATGAAGAAGAAAGTCTAGAAGAATAGGTTTTCTTTTTTTAAAGATAAGTGTAAAATAATTGTTAAAATAATTACTTTTTAGGTTAGTTGTAGTATAATAATTTTAAGTGTTTTGGAGGTTATATGAAGTTAGTAGTAGATTTTTTAGAAAATGCGAAAAAAAATTATGGAAAAAGAATCGCGGTTGTAGAAGAAAGTGATAAAATTACTTATGATGAATTGTTTTTAAAAGCAAAGATTATTGCTTCTAATATATATCAAAATATAGAGATAAATGAACCAGTAATAATATTTATGGATAAGGGAATAAAGGCTCTTGAGGCTTTTTTTGGAGTTCTTTATGCTGGAGGGTGTTATAGTTTAGTTAATCCGGAATTTCCAAAGGCAAGAATTGAACAAATAGAAGATACTTTAAAAAGTAGAGTAATTATTACAGATAAAGATAATAGAGAAAAGTGTGATAATACATTTGAAGATATGACAGTTTTAGATATAGATGAAATACTTTTAGGGGAAGTAAAAGAAGATAAGTTAAAAGAAATATATGATAAAAAAATAGATACGGACCCAGTATATATTAATTTTACTTCAGGTTCAACCGGAGTGCCAAAAGGAGTAGTGGTAGGTAATAGGTCGATAATAGATTTTATTACTGTATTTACCGAAGAATTTAATATTAATAGTGATGATATAATTGCTAATCAAGCACCTTTTGATTTTGATGTTTCCGTTAAAGATATTTATTCAGCATTATATAAAGGAGCCCAGTTAGTAATTGTACCGAAAAAGTTTTTTTCAAGACCAACAGAGTTATTAGATTATTTAGGGGATAATAAAGTAACAACGATGATTTGGGCGGTATCAGCATTATGTTTAATTACAACTTTTCATGGACTTGATTATAGAGTACCAAATACCGTTAAAAAAGTTATTTTTAGTGGGGAAGTAATGCCGCTTAAACATTTAAAGATGTGGATGGAAAAATTACCAGAAGCCGAGTTTATAAATGTTTATGGACCAACCGAAATAACTTGTAATTGTACTTTTCATGTTATCGATAGAAAAAGAAATTATGAAGAATATATTCCGATAGGTAAACCATTTAAAAATGAAAGAGTAATGCTTTTAGATGAGAATAGAAAAGAAATTAAAACTTCAGGAGTAACGGGAGAAATATGCGTGGGTGGAAGTTGTCTTGCTTTAGGTTATTATAATAATAAAAGCGAAACTAATAATGCTTTTATCCAAAATCCTAATAATGATAAGTATCATGATTTAATATATAAAACAGGCGATTTAGGAATGTATGATAAAGAGGGAGATTTAATATTTAAGGGAAGAAAAGATTTTCAAATTAAATATATGGGACATCGAATCGAACTGGAAGAAATAGATAGAGAGATAGCGAAAATAGAAGGAATTAAAAGAGTGGTAACGATATTTTATGAGAAAAAACAAAGACTTTATACTTTTTATATAGGGGATATTAAAAAAGAAGATATAATTAAAGAATTAAAACTTAGAGTACCAGTTTATATGATACCTAGTAATTATATAGTAATAGATGAGTTTAAGTTAAATAAAAATGGTAAAATAGATAGAAAGTATTTACAAGAATTAATTGAAGGTGATAAAGGTGCAATTTAAAGATTTAAGTGTTAAATATGGAACACCATTATTTGTATATGATACCGATAGTATTAAATTAAGAATAAAATATTTAGCAAATATATTAGAAAATATGGATATTTGTTATGCGATTAAGGCTAATTCGTTTGTTATAAAAGAAATTAAAGATGATATTAAAAGAGTAGAAGTATGTTCTTATGGAGAATATGAAATTTGCAAAAAAATGGGAGTAGATAATCAAAAAATAGTTTTATCAGGAGTATATAAAAACGAAGAAGAGTTTGAACAAATATTTAAAGGAGAAGAGTTAGTTCTTAGATTTACCATTGAATCATTAGAACAGTTTAAATTACTTTTAAGGCTCGCTTTAAAATATAAAAAAAGAATTGATGTATTAATTAGACTTACAAGTGGTAATCAGTTTGGAGTAAGAGAAGAAGATATTGATGATATAATAGCTAATAAAAATGATTTAATAAATATTAAAGGAATAGAGTTTTTTTCGGGGACGCAGAAACATTCCCTTAAAAGAATTACTAAAGAATGTGAGTATTTAAGAGAAGTTATTGATAGAATAAATAATAAATATAATATAAATTTGGAAGAAATAGAATATGGACCAGGTTTTCCGGTTTATTATTTTCAAGGGGATGAATTTTTAGAAGAAGAGTTCTTAAAAGAATTTAAAGAGATTATTAATACTTATTTTAAAGAAAAAGTTATTTTGGAAATTGGCCGAAGTATAGTTGCTTCTTCAGGTTATTATTTAACGAAAGTTGTAGATATAAAAGAAAATCAAAATGGAAAGTTTGTGATACTGGATGGGGGAATTAATCATTTAGTTTATTATGGACAGACAATGGCAATGAAAATACCATATTATGAGATTATAAATAAAGATATAAATAAAAAAGAAGAAGTCGTAAGTCTTTTTGGTTCACTTTGTACAATAAATGATATCTTAGTAAAACAACTAGAGGTGCCAAAACTAGAAATTGGGGATGTTTTTGTTTTTAAAAATGTCGGGGCTTATTCGATTACTGAGGGAATTTCACTTTTTCTGAGTAGAAAAATGCCGAAAGTTGTGTTATTATGTAATAGAGCAGATAAAATAGTTAGAGATGAAATTGATACAGCGATGATTAATTGTCCAAAGGAGGAGTATTAAAATGGATAAGTTATTAGATATATTAGAAAGTATTAAACCAGGAGTAGATTATAAAAATTGTAAGACTTTAATTGATGATCATTATTTAGATTCATTATCTATTTTGTCATTAATTGCCGAAGTAGAAGATAGTTTTGATGTTGTTATTCCAACAGTTGAAATTGTACCAAATAATTTTAATTCGATAGATGCAATGTATGATTTAATTAAGAGATTACAAGAGGAATAGAAAATGAGATATTTTGATTGGTATTACTTACTAGCGTTTTTACCAATTGTTATTTTGGGGTATTTTATAGCTCCTAAAAAGTTAAAGCCTTTTGTTTTACTTTTAGCTAGTTATGTTTATATATTTTTATTGTGTGGGAAATTATTAGTTTATATAGTACTGGCAACATTAGTTATATATATTATTGGTAAATGGTTAGAAAAGTTAAAAGCAAAAGAAACCGAAGAATTGGAGAATATTGAAAAAGAACGCAAGAAAGAAATTAAAGAGTTATATAATAAAAAAAGAAAAAGAGTATTAATACTGGGAATATTTATATTAGTATTAATGCTTACAATGACAAAATATTTAGATTTTATTAGTATAAATATTAATAATATTTTAAGTTTATTTAAAGTAAATTTTCGGGTTAGAATAAGTAATTTTTTAGCACCTCTAGGAATATCTTTTTATACTTTATCAGCTTTATCTTATATTATTGATGTTTATCGGGGGAAAGTATCAGGAAATAATAAATTACCAAAATTAGCTTTATTTTTAGCATTTTTTCCTCAGATTACTGAAGGACCGATTGCTAGATATGATGATATAGCTGATGATTTATATAGTGGTAAGCCTTTAGAGTATAAGAATATGTGTTTTGGGGCCCAAAGAATTGTTTATGGTTTAATTAAAAAAATGGTTATCGCGGATAGACTTAATCCTTTTGTTACCACTATATTTAGTGAATATTATAATTATAATGGGGCGATGATACTTTTAGGAGTAATATTATATGTTGTGCAGTTATATATGGATTTTTCGGGAGTAATTGATATTGCGATTGGAAGTGGCGAAATATTTGGAGTTAGGATGCCTGAGAATTTTAGACAACCATTCTTTTCCAGGAGTATATCTGATTTTTGGTCAAGATGGCATATAACTTTAGGGACATGGTTTAAAGATTATATTTTTTATCCAATATCTCTATGTAAAACTTCAAGAAAAATGACAAGTGCATTTAGAAAGAAGTTAGGTAATCATTTAGGACCAATTATTCCTGGAAGTATAGCTCTTTTAGTAGTATGGTTTTTAAATGGATTATGGCATGGCGCGGGGTATAATTATTTATTCTTTGGAATGTATCATTTTACTTTTATCTTTTTAGGTAATTTATTTAGACCTTTATTTCTTAATTTATATCAAAAATTAAAGATAGATATTAATAATAAGTTTTTAGTAGTAATAGAAGTAATTAAAACAACGATTATTGTTATATTTGGGGAATTATTTTTTAGAGCTTCAAGTTTAAGTGTTGGATTTAAAATGTTTAAAAGAATATTTACTGATTTTAGTTTTAGGGCTTTAAATCTTAAAAATATATTGGGTTTAGGAGTAGATGGTCATGATTTTATGATTGTGATAGTGACTCTTATTATTATATTTATAATTGGTTTATTAAAAGAAAAGAAAGTAAATATAAGAGAAAGTATTGCCTCTAAACCAATAGTGGTTAGATGGATAATTTATTATGCTTTAATACTATTTTTACTTATTTTTGGAGCTTATGGAATACAATATGCTCCAGTAGACCCAATGTATGCGAATTTTTAGAGGTGAAGATAAGATGAAAATTAAAGATGTTTTTAAATCATTTATATTTCTTTTAATATTAGTTTTAATTATTAAAGGTTTGTCTTATGTTTTTGTTCCTAAAGATAATCGGGTTAATTTTGGGATGAGACAAGTATCCGCGAATGGGATTTTAGGAGAAAAAGAAAATACAATTGATGTTTTAGTTATTGGAGATTCCGAGACTTATAGTGCCATATCACCTTTAGAGATGTATAATGAACATGGGTTTACTTCTTATGTTTGTGGAACACCAGCGCAAAGATTATATGATTCTTATAACTTTTTAATAAAAGCTATGGATAAACAAAAACCAAAGGTAGTAGTATTAGAAACTAATGCGATATATAGAGCGACTTCCGTATATGAATTTTTAATAGCTAATGTTGTGAAGTTATTTCCATTTTTTGATTATCATGATAGATGGAAACAATTATCTTTTAGAGATTTAGATGCAAGTATTAATTATACTTATACCGACCCGAATAAAGGTTTTAAAATTAATAGTAATGTAGTTCCTGAGAAAAATTGGAATTATATGCAAGATATTCATGAAGTTAGTGAAATTCCTGAGTCTAATTTAAAATATTTAAAAGAAATTAGAAAGATTTGTAATGATAATGATATAAAGTTAGTTTTTCTTAGTACACCAAGTATTAAAAACTGGAATTATGCCAAATATGAAGGCATAAAAGAATATGCTACTCTTAATCAAATTGATTATTATGATATAAATATTGATAAGTTTGATTTAGTTGACTGGATGAGAGATACTCCGGATAAAGGAGACCATGTGAATTTAAGGGGAGCTAAAAAAGTTACAAAGTATGTCGGCAATATTTTAAGTGATAATTATAATTTACCGGACCATAGAGGCGATAAAAATTATGAGAGTTGGGATAAAGATTATAAAGAATATATTAAAAAAGCTAAATAGTTTTAGTGCTTATGACAAATGCAATAGCGTACTCTTTATCATGAGATATGGATAGAGAGCAGGCTATTTTTTCTTGGGTTAAATATTCTTTTAGTTTACCATTAAATTCAAAATAAGGAGCCGAGTTTTTGTCGTGCATTACACTTATATCTAAAAAGCTAAAACCATCTAGGCCACAGGATAAAGATTTTAGAAGAGCTTCTTTAGCCGCGAACATACCCGCCTTAGTTTCAAGGGATTGATGGGTTTTAAAATATTCTAATTCACTTGGAGTAAATATTTTTTCTAAATGGGAAAAGTTGGCCATTTTTTTAATTTCAATTAAATCAATACCGGGGTTATACATAGCAATTCTCCTTTTTTATTTATTATAACATAAATAAATTAAAAAAAGACAAATATTTTTTTATTTGCCTTTTACAAGTTAAGCAGCCGCAGGGCCAGTAGGTCCTTGAGGAATAGTGAGATTTAAAGTGTAGTTTGGAGCAGTACCAGTGAGTTCGGCAGTAGCATCGGTTCCAGGAGCTCCAGTAGTTACAGTACCTATAGTTATAGTTGGAGTTGGAGCATCGGCTCCAGCTGGTCCAGTCCCGAGTTTGACAGTTAATAAAGCAAAAAATCACCGTTTAGCCTAGTGTTTATAAGGCTTTATGATGATTTTTATT
>CANQHE010000024.1 GCA_947623735.1 uncultured Bacilli bacterium | reverse complement strand
AAAAAAACTTTATGACTTTTTTAATTCTTATATTTCATAAAGTTTCCTTTTTTAAATTAATTTACTCTTTTTAACTGAAATCTGAAAAAAAGAGCAATGAATCTAATTTCATTACTCTTTAAGTTTAACTAAGTCCAATACCATTACTAATAAATATTCGTGTACCATTACTTCGTACAATATATTTAGAAACAAGTAATTTTATATCAGAGAAAGCTTTAACTTCAACTTCTAATTGATATCCTACTAAACCAGTTCCCTTTTTATTATAAACAGGAACATATTTATATACATAACCATCTTTATCTGGTAAACGATACCCTTTAGCTTTAAGTTCATTCTTAACTTTAGTACTATCAGTAGTTGATAAATAACTACTATCATTATATTTTTTATTTGGATCTACAGCACAACCATTTTTACTTAAATTAACAGATAATGTAAATTTATCACTATTATAATCATCATTACCAAAATTACAACTACTACTACTTCCAGAACCACCACTGACAATAACTTTAAGACTTGCTGATTTTCCTCCAGCACTCGCGGTTATGGTAGCAGTTCCAGCACTAACTCCGGTAATTACACCATTATTAACTGTCGCAACACCATTGTTACTTGAACTCCAAGTAATATTTCTATTTGTCGCATTCGCTGGTTTAACTGAAGCTGTAACTGTTTTAGATTCCCCAACATTTATTGAAACTTGAAGCATACTAATCCAAACACTATCAACATCAACAGTTCCAGGATTAACTACTCCGGAACCTCCATTTCCTCCTTGACTATTACCACTACTTGCTTCTTCCCAACGAGCCTCAAGTGTTATATCACTATTTATTGCTTCTCTAAAATCAAAGACATTATTACCTAAATACCACCCAACAAAGTTATAACCATCTCTAACTGGTGATGCTGGCGCTGTAATCTTTTTCCCCGCTTCAACTTTAATAGTTCTAACATTACTTCCTCCATTAGAATTAAATGTAACACTATAAATAGTGGCATCAGGCTCTTTAATCGTTAATTTAACCTCTATTACATCTGTTGTATTATCATAACCATCTTTAGCTATTAACTTAACTGTATGCTCTCCTATTTCTGTAATATTGCCATAATCTATCATATTTCCATCTTTATCTAAATCTTCCGTATAATAAGATATCGCATATGCATCTGTCGCATCATAAATATTTTTAATAAAATCATCTATCTTATACTCTTCACCTTCATATATTTCTAAATCTTTGGTAATAACTACAGGTGCTTGAGTATCTTGAACTTTTAAATTAACTGTTTTTTCTTCTCCAAGTACTTTTACTACTACTCCATAAGTAGTTGGTGTTTTAAGTATTCTAACTGCACATTCATAATCATCAAAATTAGGATTTTCAGTACTACTTATTTCTTTTTGAATATCTTCACTACAAGCTCCAATATCATAACTAACTTCAAAATCTTCAGGATAAGTAACTTCAATACTTTTAACATCAATATTTTCTAACTTTTTAAAATAATCTATAGCCTCCGGTAAAGTATTCCCAGATTCCAATGTTAATTCTTCTTTTAATTCATAATTAGGTATCGCTGCATTTGGCTTTTTTCTCTTATTTCCTTTACTAATTAAAAGAACAATAATTAAAACCATTATTAAAAGTAATACACATACTCCAATAACTAATATTCTTGTTTTATCTTTCTTAGCATATCTTTTTATATAATTTTCATCAAATATAAACCTTTTCTTCATTACTCTCATTCCCTATTCTAACTATACCATAATATTATCACGTTTTTTAAAATAATGCTACAACTTTCTACACATTTTTCTATGTTATATTTATGCAATACAAATAATATAACTTTTTCTAATATTTAATTAATCAAAACTTTAATATAAAATGTAATTAGAAAGAGTGGTAAAATATGGCATTTAATTTAAATATTGAACGTAAAGAATCAATAAATAAATGTGTTCGATTTCCAACAAATGTTATAAATGATATCGAAAAAGTTATAAGTGAAAACAATGTATCTTTTTCTAAATTTGTTATACAAGCATGTGAATATGCTCTAAAGGATATCGAAGAACAACAAGCAAAAAAGAAAGTAAAATCTTAAAAAAAGATTAGCTCAAACAAACTAATCTTTTTTATTATCTTCTTTTTTATCTTTGGCTTCTTCTTCACTTAAATATTCCCCAGTTGCCACTAAAGCATCAATCTGTTCTTTAGTAAGTGTTTCATGTTCTACTAAAGTATCCGCGAGTAAATCAACTAAAGCTTTATTTTCTTTTAATATCTTTTTTGCTTTTTGATAGCACTCTTCAACTATCTTTCTTACTTCTTCATCTATTTCATGAGCAACTTTATCCGAGAAGTTTTTCGTTTTCCCATAATCGCGACCTAAGAATACTCCTTCGGATTTTTGTTCATATTGCACAGGTCCTAAATCACTCATTCCATATTCGGTAACCATAGCTCTCGCAATATTAGTTGCTTTTTTAAAGTCATCACTCGCCCCGGTTGTTACTTCTCCTAAGAACATTTCTTCACTCACACGGCCTCCAAGTAAACCGGTAATTTGCGCTTCTAACTCTTTTTTCGTCATGATGGCAATCTTTTCTTCTCTTGGAAGCATCATCGTATAACCACCAGCCATACCTCGTGGAATAATGGTTATCTTATGAACTTCATTGGCATCTTCTAATTTTATCCCAATAACTGCATGCCCAGATTCATGATAAGCAACCAATCTTTTTTCTTTATCGGTAATCTTCCTGCTAACCTTTGCTGGTCCCATTAAAACTCTATCTGTTGCTTCATCTATCTCATCCATGCTTATCGCATCTTTACCTCTTCTAACAGCCAGTAATGCGGCCTCATTAAGTAAATTCTCTAAATCGGCACCACTAAAACCTGGCGTTCTAAGACTTAAGTTCTTAATATTAACATCGCTACCTAAAATTTTATTTTTAGCATGAACTTTTAATATTGCTTCTCTCTCATCGGCATCTGGTAAACTTACGGTAACTTGTCTATCAAATCTTCCTGGACGAAGTAAAGCTGGGTCTAAGACATCTGGTCTGTTCGTCGCAGCCATAATGATTATTCCTTCATTTTCGCCAAAACCATCCATTTCGGTAAGTAATTGGTTTAATGTTTGTTCTCTCTCATCATGACCTCCACCAAGACCAGTACCCCGCTCTCTACCTACCGCATCTATTTCATCAATAAATATCAAACAAGGTGCACTTCTCTTAGCATCTTTAAACATTTCTCTAACTCTACTAGCTCCAACTCCGACAAATAATTCCACGAAATCTGAACCACTAATATAGAAAAATGGTACGTTTGCCTCTCCGGCAACAGCTCTCGCCAGTAATGTTTTACCAGTTCCTGGAGGCCCTACAAGTAATACTCCTTTAGGTATTCTAGCTCCCAATTTTTGGAATCTTTTTGGATTTTTTAAGAAATCAATTAATTCTTTAACTTCTTCTTTTTCTTCTTTAAGTCCGGCTACATCACTAAATTTAGCTTGATGTTTATCATCACTAAGTTTAGCTCTACTCTTTCCAAAATCCATTGAACCTTTATTAGTACTTGCAAGTTTTGAAAATAAAATATACGCAATAACTACAAATACTACTAAAGGAAGAACATTAACTATTATATATAATATTGGACTAGAACCCGGATCTGATTCTGTATCATATTCTTTAATATCTTTTTCATTAACATAATTAATGATATTCTCAATTTCGGCTTCTACAACTTTAACTTTAAAAGTTTCATTCTTCTTATAATCTTTAAGTTTTCCTTCCACATAGTAAACTGATTCACTACTCTTAGGCATAACTTTAATCTCAGTTACTTCTTCTTTCTTTAAAGCTTGAATTAACTCTCCAGTTTTAAGTTCATTCACGGTATTAGTACCCATATTAAGAACAAAAAGAGTAACTCCAATAATAATAAATAATATTAAATATGGAAAAAAGCTTTTAACTGCATTATTTTTATTTGTTTTAACATTCATTATTTTTCCTCCTCATATGAAAGTATTATATCATATTTTCCTAATCTTTCTACATCAAATTTTGATTTTTTTACACCAGGTAGCCATAGTATAACATTATTACTATCAACTACTACTGGAAAATCCTTTCTTTTCCCTAAGCTAACTTTCTCATCAATAAATATATCTTTAATCTTTTTTGTTCCCCCTAAATTCTTTATTTCCATCTTATCCCCATTATTTCTATTTCTAACTATAAGGGGTAATTTAATATCTTTACTATTAAGTCTTATTACATAATTACTTTTACTATCACTACTCTTAATCTTTTTTATTATTCCTTTATTAGGTATTTTAACTATATCATCTATTATATAATGATATTTATTTTCTTTTATATTATGTTCTATTCTAAACAATTTATAGTCTTTAATTGCTACATACCCATTAGGTAAATTAACATAACCATTACTCTTTTTACTTTTAAGAAGTTCAATAATTAATTTCGTATTCTTATCACTTACTAAAAATAAATCATTAGTATATATCAAACTAAGTTCATATTGTATCACTCTCTTTATTAAGAAATCATCTAACTCTAGAATATCTTTAATAATTAAACCATCTTTTGTTTTAAATTTTGCTTCTAATTCTTTAACATACTTATCTAAAAAATTACTCGCCTCTATTAATTCTTCACTAAACTTTAAAAACTTTAAATGGACATCTTTTTGTTCTTTTTTAAAAAAAGGTAATACTTCGATGCGATATCTATTTCTCGTATAATCTAAAGTATAATTAGTTTTATCAATAAAATATTTTAAATTATGTTTATCCATATAACTAACAATATCATCTTTAGTAAGTTCTATTAAAGGTCTAACTATTTTATAACTACCCATATCACTAACTTTTTTAAAACCACTATAACCTTTAAGACTACTACCTCTAACCATCCGCATTAATATTGTTTCCATTAAATCATCACCATGATGTGCGGTCATTAAATATTTCGCTTGATATTTATTAATTAAACTATTAAAAAACTCATATCTCTTCACTCTCGCGGCATTTTCAATATTATCATGATTATACTCTTTTATTTCCATATACTGATAATCTAAATTATTTTTTTTCGCATACTCTTCAACAAACTCGCACTCTTCATCACTTTCGCTTCTTAATTTATGATTAACATTTGCAACAACAATTTTGATATCCTTATGTAATCTTACCTTTAATAACAAATCTAAAAGGCACATTGAATCTGGTCCTCCTGATATTGCTACAACTATAATATCACCATCACTTAATAAGGATTTTAAATAATTAAGTACACTATTCATATAATATCTCCATGCCCTATTATTCTACTACTAGATGCCTTAAGTTTCAAGTCCTTTTTTTATCCGAGAATACTTGTATGATTTAAAATTGCTTTAATACTATCTTGAATGGCTTTAATATCAAATTTTAAAGCCGCGTTTTCCTCTAATTCTCCTCTTCTAATTACATAATCTAAAAAATCTAAATCACTAGCTTTATCTAAACTATTATTAGCCTTTAAAAATTTAAAATATTCCTCTAACATTAAACTTAAAGTCCCATTATAAGTATTAACCGTATTATCATCTCTAACTGTTCCAATTCCAAACATCGTTGCCATAAAAGGATGAACATCCACTAATAAATCTTTTAAAATAAAACTATTATTACAATAATTTATAAACGGAAGAACATCAGCTTCATCATAAAATCTAATAACAATTGCTTCATTAGTAGCTTTTACATGAAACTTAACTTGACTCGCAATATTATTTCTAATTAAGTATAAAAATATTGTTTTTAAAGCACTAATTGTATATTCATATTTCGCCGGAAAATAAACTTTAATCGCTTTCTTATAATCTGCTTTCTTATCTGTATAAAAAGCAATATAATAAGTAGCATTCTCTCCACTTTTTACTTGTCTTTCTTGATATTTAACTAAAGAATTACTTAAATTCCCCACAAAATCTTTATAAAACTTTTCAATATCTTTCTCTAAACTAGTATCTTTTTCTACTCCTATATACTTAAGAATATAATAAAAATCCTCTTTTGTATATTCTCTTTCATTCATCTTCATATCTTGAGCAATCTTTTTTAAAAAACCATTCATTACCTAACTCCTCATTTCTAATATTATAATATCTTTATTTTTATCTTTAACTTTAAACCCCTGTTTAACATAAAAATTAATTGCTTTTTTATTTTCTTCTCTTACTTTAATTATATCTATATCTTCTTTAATTTTGTTTATTACTTTTCTACCTATTCCCTTATTTTGATATTTTTCTTCAATATATAACAAATCTAATTCTTTTTCTTTGATTAAATATGCCCCAATAACTTTAAAATTCTTTTTTATTATATATCCTAAACTATAATTATCTCTCATAAAATTATTAACATAACTAATGACTCTTAACTTTTCTCTATTATCACTAACAAATGGTAAAATAGTTCTTAGTTTATACTCAATTAAAAGCGATATATCTCCTTTTTTAGCATTAATTATTCTTACCATCTAATCACCTATTTAATTATATATTATTTTTTCTAATTTGTATAGAAAAAAACATCTTCGTTTTTTCATAAGATGTTTTTTATTATTGATAAAAATCAAGCCTAGAAGAAAAACTATATCCTTCATAATTAGGTAATCCTGGTGGTGTAATAACATAACCTTCACCCACATGATATGGATACCAACCTTCAGCTACTCCATAATGGAGATGCGCCCCTGTTGTACAAGCATCATATCCTCCATAAGCGGTTGAAGTTGTTCCTCCCCCGACTGTTCCAATTACGGTATTTTGGTCAACTATATCTCCCACATTAACTTTTATTTCAAGTAAATGATAATAGAAAGTTGTATATTGTTTTCCATCAACTGTTACATATATATAAACTCTATTACCTCCACAACTTGTATGCCATAATATACTTGCAACTGTTCCTGATGCTGCCGCATATACTGGTGTTCCTTCCCAGTTTCCCCCAATATCTAAGGCATTATGATAACTTCCCCATCGCCATCCAATGGTACTAGTAATAATCCCTTCAGTTAAAGGCATCATCCATCTTCCATTAACCGGTACTTTCGAACACTCTGATAATTTTACATCATCATCAGTTCTTCCTAAGTTTTCGCGACAAATTTTTTCATTCGCATCCAGTGAATCTTTCGCGGCTTTAAGTTTATCATTAATTCCTAAAGCAAACTTATCATAACTATTAGCACTCTCTGTCAAAGTTACAATCTTATTTTTATATCTTTCAATTTCGGCATCTAATTTTTTTTGCTTTTCTTTTAATTCTTCGGTTAAATCTTCATTTTTCTTAATTTCGGTCTTCAAATCACTCACAGTTGTACTAATATAACCACTTACTTGTTTTACAGCTTCTAATCTTGTAATTAACTCCGTCATATCAGTAGCCCCTGTTACATATTCCAAATAAGCATTTTGGCCCTGAATTTGTTGCATATACATTAAAACTTTTTCACTTTCTTTTTTCAAAGATACAATTTTATCATTGGAATCTTCAATTGCTTTTTCCGCATCTTTTTGGTCGGCCTCAGCTTTTGTTAAATCTTTTTCAGCTTGGGCTATCTGACTTTGTTTTTGCGCAATTTCATTTTTAGCCTCAGCACTTTTATTATCATTATCCTGTTTTTCGCGAAGTAAAGATTCATACTCCCTCCTAAGATCTCCCAAAGTCTCCGCGGCGGCATTAACTTTACCTATAAAGATTGAACTACTAATAAAAGCCACTAATAAAATTACTATTACTTTCTTCATCATATCTTCAAATACTTTCTAACCGCTCTTGATGAACCAATCATACCAACTATTGACCCAATCGCCACTAAAATAAGCGCGGTATATAATATAAATGGCATTGGCTTAACAAATTCTATAACTCCAAAAGATACTTTACCACCTAATTTTTCATAAGCAATAATATAACCATAAACCGTCAATATAATTGGAATTAAAGAACCAACTATTCCAAGTAAAAATCCTTCAATTATAAATGGTAATTTAATAGATATATTACTACTTCCAACTAATCTCATAATTTCAATTTCATTTCTTCTTGAAAATATTGTAAGTTTAATCGTATTACTAATTAAGAATGCTGTTACTAAAACTAATGCTACAACTACAACTAATGTTGCTGTTTTAATCACATTAAATACTCCAATTATATCTTCGACCATACCTTCGCCATAATTAGCGCTTTCAACCCCATCAAACTTCTTTATTTGTTTTGCAATCGGGCTTAAATCTTCAACATCATTTACTTTAACAATAAACGAATCTAAAAGAGGGTTATTATCCAAATAATCAAGTGTAACTTCTAAAGTATCAGAGTATTCTTTCATCTCTAATTTCCACTCTTCTTTACTTTTATAAACTACCTCTTTAATTCCTTTAATTTCTTTTATCTTTTTTTCTAATTCATTTACTTGATCTTCTTTTGTTCCTTTTTTAGCATAAACTACAATCGTTAACTCTTCTTCCATAGTTTTCGTAATATGATTAACATTAACCGTTAAAACAATCGCAATTGCCACTAACACTAAAGTTATTGTTGTACATATTACACTCGCCATACTAAGGCTAAAATTTCTAAAAACGCTTTTGAAAGAATCTCTTATACTTCTTCCAATAATTCTAAACACTTTCACTTATCTTAAAACTTCCTTTCATATGGTCTTCTACAAGTACTCCATTATCTAATACGATAACTCTTTTCTTCATACGATTAACTATTTCACTATCATGAGTCGCCATTACAATAGTTGTTCCTAAATCTTTATTAATTGTATCGAGTACAGTCATTATTTCTTTTGAAGTCTTAGGGTCCAAATTACCAGTCGGTTCATCACATATAAGTAACTTCGGTTCATTTACAATCGCCCGGGCAATACATACTCTTTGTTGTTCTCCACCTGATAATTCACTAGGAAAACTTCTTGTTTTATCTTTTAATCCAACATGCTCTAAAGCTTTAAGAACTTTAGGCCTAATATCTTTACTCTTCATTCCTATACATTCAAGGGCAAAAGCCACATTTTCATACACTGTAAGTTTTGGAAGCAACTTAAAATCTTGAAAAACTATCCCTAGTTTTCTTCTAAGTTTATAAACAGTCCTATTTCGAAGTTTACCAACACTTATTCCCCCAATTAAAACTTCTCCTTTAGTTGGCTTTTCTTCACGATATAGCATTTTAATTAATGTCGACTTGCCACAACCACTAGCACCAATAACAAACACAAACTCACCCTTATCAACATTAAGTGTTAAATCGGCAATAGCTGTAACTCCATTTTTATATACTTTATAACAATTTTTGATTTGAATAAATCGCATTCTACTTCCTCCCACTAGCATACTATAACCATTATATCACAAATATAATATGATTTAAACACCAAAAAAAGGAAAAAGAAAAAACTTAATCCCTTATATCATTTTATTATCGACTTTTTCCTTTATAAGATATATCTTGCTCATAAGAACACATTTTATTTAATTGTTCTTTACTTATTTGTATTACCTTTCCTCCTTTAGGATGAATTTCTGCTCCACCAAAAACAATCCATATAGCATCCATAGGAATATCAGGCATACTTGAAGTTCCATCAGTAAATATTATTTTATTTTCTACTCTTCTAGTAAAGGCTTGAACTGCCACATTAAAGTTAGTTCCTCCTCCACCTTCAAATTTCATATTATCAATATCTTCTTCAGTTCTTATTTCATGAAATCCATAAAACTCTGTATCAAAGCACCCAACTTTTACTTTTGAATATTGCAAAATATTTTTACATTCCCTTAAAAAATTTTTAAGTAACAATTCATTGACAGAACCACTCGTATCTAATAAAATCTCTGTTTCGACCCTTGGTTGTTCTTCTAAAGTAGCCCTTACAACTCCATCCTCAACATAAGCATTTTTATAAGACCAATCAACATCATATTGAATTGTCTTTCTTAAAACATATCTCCAATCAATTATCGGGTTAGACTTTCCTATATCATTTATAATTCTCCCTCTTCCATCCGATTGTGACCCCATCGCTTGTTGAGATAAAGTTTGCTTTAACCTTTCTAATTCTTTTCTCTTTTCTACCAAATTCTTATTAAAAGCCCTTTGCTCTCCCATCTCACTAATTTTATCTTTTTCTTGCTGTAATCTTTCTTCTTGTTGTTTTTGTTCTTCACCTTTAACCTTCGATTCCGCTTCTTTTTGCCGTTTTATAGCATCTTCCCACATACCATGAGTATCATGACCTACATCTTCATTTTGACGATCAAGAGAATTTGATCCGTCAGAAGAATTTTGCTCTTGTCTCTGTTGCTCTGGTTTAGAAGATGATAATCCTTGCCCTCGGGACTGATTTTCATTTTGTTGCTCGCCTTCTCCTGGTTTAGAAAATAATGAGTTCTTTTCTTTTGGCTTTTGTTTTTGTTGCTTTTCTTTAAGCAATTTCTCATATAATTGTTCTGCATCATAATTTATTGCATCACTAATATCTATGCACCCTTTAATAAGTTTCATCCCATCTCGTTTTAAAAATTGATTTATTACCCCATCTGTTGCTATATTCCAAACTCTCGGATCTTTTCCTTCACTTCTTCTTATATGATCAAAAGCTATATGACATACTTCATGAGCAAATATAAAAGCTTGCTCATCAGATTTAAGCTTTCCTAAAAATTCAGGATTATAATAAATTATTTGACCATCAGTACCTGCTGTTTGGATTTCTCTATTTTCTTTATAGTTTACATTCGCTACTACACTTCCAAAGAAAGGATATTTTACAAGCATTTTTCTTTTTATTGATTCAATATCAAAATTCATAATTTATTCCTTAAATATGAGCAACTAATGAATATATTTCTTCATTAATTGTTTCTTTATTTATATTCTTAGCCGTTAAAATAATTCTTGTATCTTCCGGTATTTTAAATGTTGAAACTTGTCTATACTCTAATAATTCTTTGAATTTTAATTGTTCTTCTTTAGAGATGCTATCAATATCCTTTATAACAATTACTTTAGCTTCATTTGTATTAATTAAATCATAATACCATTTAGGAGCAAGAAAATCCTCTCCTTCATAATGCCCATTTAATTCTTTTACTTCACAGTTTGCCGGGATTATTATAGATTTTGGAATATCAATACTAAATTCTAAATCAATAAGTACAGGTGCAACATTAATAGAAAGATAACTTTTTAACATATTCATCTTATCATTGTTCATATTTTTCTACCTCCTAAATCAGCAAGTCTAACTTCGGCAATTAACTCTAATCTAGATTCATCTCCATGGGCCCATAATGAATCAAATACTGCTCCAAATTCTGCTCCAAGATTTATTACAAAATTTCTTACTTTCTCCATGTTTTCTTCATCAACTTGAGAAAGTCCCATAGTCGTAGCGTATCTTTCCGCAGTATTTAATGATTGTATATCTCTTTCACTATAATTTCCATTTATTACATCATCTAATGTTATAACTCGTTGATTGCAGAACTCTACAAATTCTCTCGTTATATCTTCGCCAACTAAAGCCCTTAACATTTCTGGACTTCCAGTAGCATAAAGCATTTTAGAAGCCATTTCCCATTTTCTTGGATCAGCATTTGGCTTTTCTCCATCATACTTACTTCTTAATGTTTCACCTTTTTTATAAGCAATATAAGAATAAATTGCCGGATGAATATTATGTTCACTTGCCCATTTTAACCATCCTTCAGTTGTTGTTTTGATATAAACATGAGCAAATCTATTAAATAATGGTTCAGCAAGTTGATTCGCGGCTAAAGAATCTTTCATTTCATTTCCAGCTGCGACTATTCTTGCATTTTCTGGTAATTGCCACATCCCATTTACTTCTCTATCTAAAACAATATTAAAAGCTATCCCTTGAATACTAGGTAAAGCATTTGTTATTTCATCAAAGAAAACAATATGTAATTTATCAGGCTCAGCTTCACATTTTGCTTCTAATTTTTTTAACCAGGAAGGCTTTATATCAATCATTTCACCTTTTTGAGCATTATAAACACTTTTCCCATTTAAACTTTCAGGTGTAGCATTTCTTAAATAGATAATTACAGTATCTGGATCAATTTGTTTTACCCTTGCACTTTTTCCTTCACTTGATGCCCCGTGTAAAAAGACCGCCACTCCACTTTCGATTGACCCTCTAATAATTTCTTCTTCACTTACTTGTCCAAAATTTAATCTATAAGGATTTTCTCTTTTCTTAATTTCTTTTCGAGATTCTTTAAGTTCCGAGATTTCTTCTTTTTGTTGCATTTGATGAATTGTACTTGGTTCTATATCTCTTGCAAAATATGTATTTAAGAATTTGTACATCTCTGTATTTTTAAAATTGCCATCATAACTATGATCATTACAAAATCTTATTCCCGATACAACCAAATTTTTGCACAACATAATTCTAGCATCGTAATCAACATACCATTTAAGAGGAGATACTTCTATCCAAACATTATCTCCTTCTTTATATTGTTTACCATTTGAAAGTGTAAAGATATCTGTATTTCTATAATATGCTCTTATATATTTTTTTCCATTATATTCATATTCTTCATGTTCTACAGCTTTAAATGGAGAAGAATTATAGTTCCATTTTCTAGAATCCGTTGTATATGTTTTTCCCGTTTTTCTTATAGTACCAGAACGATATGCTTGTTCCAATTCGGATTCCATAGATGTACTAACAACATATTGGGGATATTCTCCATACTCTATTTCTAAACATTTACTATCTTTCTCTACTTTGCTCGAAAAAAAATTTTTAAAAATTCCTTTCTTTAGTCTCTCACCATTCAAAGAGATATCAGAAATAGCAGATAATGGTAAAACCGGGCGAACCCCACCTGCCCTATCACCAGCAACAGCCGTTGCCTTATCACCAAAATTAGTAACCACACGAACATCACAATCACGAACTCCACCTACGGATGATAAATAATACCACACTATACGACCTTTTAAAGAATGATCATAATCTACATAAAGACCACCAGGAATACAAGCTCCCAACAATATAGCAAAATCTGTAACTGCACATTTATTACTCACTTTTTTTATTAAACCAATTTTATTTTCAAAAACTTGATCTTCAGTAAGTAATGTAAATTCTTTATTCATACTCCACCTCATTATATATATTCTAACATAAGCATACAAAAAATAATATAGGTATATATACAAAAAATAATATAAATTTAAAGTTTTACTTAGTTTATAAATGTTCTATTCTTAAAAAAACTACCCCTAAAAGAGGTAATTTTTTCAAAGACCAATTACTATTATTTTATTCAGCAGCGGATGAAACGGCTTTAAATGCTACTTTAGCACTTAAGCTTCCATTAAGAAGTCCCACTTGATTTCGATTAGGATCATTCGATAACCAAATATATAACTTATAACTATCAGTAGTTCCTTCTTTACCAGTCCTTTTAATTGTAAAATTACTTTGCTGATCGCCACCTTTATACATCAATGAATAATCTTTTGCTTTCTTGCTATCAGGTGCAGTTCCACTTTCAGCTCCATCAGGTATGTTAACTGTTGAAAAATCTCCACTGGCAACCGCATCTTCTAAAGATGCGGTTGAACCATTTTTAAATAATGCCCATTTAACATCTTTGTTTTTAAAATTCTGAGTTATTTCTAAATCTGTTAAGTAAAAGAAATAAGTAGCAGAATCTACTGTAGAACTAGCTGGCAATGTTACGCTAAATTCTGTATAATCATTATTACTATCACTTAAAACATCATCATCATCTAATAAATCAGCACTATCATTATTTATATATTGCTCATTAGCAGTAGCAAAACTCATCGTCAATTCTCCACTGGTAATATTAACCCCTTTATTAACCTTATGCTCTTCATTTTCTTTAACAACATTCATAAAATAAGCATAAGAAGCACTAAGTGCAATAATAATAAGTGACATAACTATAATAAGTGCTGCTAAAATATTTATTTGATTTGTTTTTTTAGCCTCAGTATCTTCCATAACATCCACCCTATTCTATAAATCATTGTACCAAAAAAAAATCATTTAGACAATACTAAATGATTATTTTAATTTAACTTCTTTTTGATCTAAATTAGATTGTTCTAAATTTTTATCAAAATAGTTAGCTAATAATATAATTTGATAAGGATCTAAAAATTGTTTCATAGCTCTAACAAGTAATGGCATAGAACCTTTATAATACATAATATTTTTTTCAACTGCATAAGTAGCTATTTTATCAACTATTAACTTTCTATATTCCTCATCAGATAATAATTTAGCATATAAGTCTAAATTAGCAGCTCTACGCATATTAGTTATATCCCCGTCAAATCTAACTCCTAATATTTTATCAATAAATAATACTTTATTAATATAAGGAATTAAATTATTTTTAGCTGTTTCCATTAATTCGTTTGCTGTCATAATATATCCCCCTTCCAAAAAGATGTAACATATATTACCACAAAATGATGAATTTGTCAAATTTTACACAAAATTTATTGCTTAACTTTCAATAATTAACCCTTTATCTTTAATATAAAGCATAAATCTATCTTTAAAGTTCTGAATATCCTTTTGTTCCAAAGTTTTATTATTACTTCCAATTACATATCTAATCGTATATTTATCTTGATAAACACCCATTAATTTATAGCTTTTAATTAAATTACTTCTAAATTCTTGTAAAATATCTTTTAAATCTTGATATTTCATATCCCTAAGCTTAATCGTATAATCTAAACTAACTGTTGGATATTTACTAACTTCTTCGGAAATTATATCTTCTTTTAAAAGTTCGGTATACATATCAAAATCTATATCTACACAAACTATTGCTTTCTTCTTCCCAATTTTACTAGCCATACTTTTTAAAACAATATTAAGTTCTCCCACTTTATTATCTAAAACATTGATATTTTTCCCCAAAGTTTTATCATAATATTCTTTAACATTAATATTATTATTAAATTCTACTGTCTTATTTTTAAATATTTTAAATATATACATCACAATATTTTTAGCTTCATTATATATATTCTCTATATTTTTCTCTTCATCAGTTAAAATTAAACTTAACACTCTTTTATTTTCATTATTACGGATTATAGTCCCAATTTCAAATATTTTAAACTTATTATAATTTTTAAAATTCTCTTTTACGATATTAAGAAGTGAAAAACTCATATCATCTCTAAGAATATTATTAGCATCTTTCCCTAATAACTTCACATTATCTTTAACTATTCCTAAACTCTTTAATAAAGGTGTATCATACCAAATATAACTATGAACTTCATGCATATTATATTTCATTGCAAGCATTTCTTTAACTTCATATTCTTGATTAAAAATATTTTCATGTTCCACACTTATTAAATCTAACTTTAAAGGTTTAGGACTAAACTTCTCTAATCCATAAATTCTGGCTATTTCTTCAATTAAATCTTCTTTAATTTTAATATCTTTAGTTGCTCTAAATGTTGGTACAACTACTTTATAGCTATCATTTTCTACTTCTACTTTAAAGCCTAAAGAACTAAGTATAGTTTTAACTTCTTCTTCCTCTAAATCTACTCCCATATATATTTCAAGCGTCTTTTTATCTAATACTATTTCTTCTTCCTCTAATTTTTTCGGATAAATATCGGTTAAATTAGAAGCAATAACCATCTCGGGATTTTCTTTTTTTAATAAATAAGCAAGTCTTTTAATTGCAAGTATAGTCATATTAGGATCTAAACTTTTCTCATATCTGGCTGATGCTTCGGTTCTAAGGCCTAACTTTACCGCGCCTCTTCTAATAACTCCGGCATTAAAATTTGCACTTTCTAAAAATACACTGGTTGTATTATCTAAAATTTCACTATCTAGTCCTCCCATAATACCGGCAATACCAAAGTATTCATTACCATTTTTAATCATTAAAATATCATCATCTAATACTCTTTCTTGGCCATCTAAAGTCGTAAATTTATCGCCTTTATTTGCAAGTCCTACTTCAATATTTTTAACTATATCTGCTGAAAAAGCGTGCATTGGTTGCCCTAGTTCCAGCATTAAATAGTTGGTTAAATCAACGAGTAAAGAAATAGAGCGCATCCCCACATAATATAAAAATATTTGCATATCCAAAGGCGTTTTATTATTAAGAATATTTTCTATTTTTAACCCTGTATATCTATAACATAATTCTTTATCTTTAATAACAATATCTAAATCTTCTTTATTATTTTCAATTTCTAAAATATCAAGTGGCAATAATTCATGATTAGTTATCGCACATATTTCTCTTGCAATTCCATAATGTCCCCATAAATCCGGGCGATTAGTTAAAGATTTGTTATCAATTTCAACAATTATATCATCTATTGGTAGATATTCTTTAATATCTTTTCCATTTACCCATTCCTTAGGTAGTTCCATAATTCCATCATGATTATCACTTATCGCAAGTTCTCTTCCACTACAACACATTCCATTAGAGATTATTCCTCTTAAAGGACGAGCTTTAATCTCCATATTATCAATGTGGCCACCCACTTTAACATAAGCCGTCTTAAGTCCAACTCTAACATTTGGAGCCCCACATACAACTTGAACTAATTCATCTTCTCCACAATCTACCTTTAAAACGTGCATATGATCACTATCAGGATGCTCCTCACATTCTTTAATTTCAGCAACAACTACTTTATCAAAAGTATTACCTACTACTTTAACATTTTCCACTTCCGCTGTTCTAATTGTAAAAGTATCCCATATTTTAAGAAAATCTATATCTTCACTATTTTTTATATAACTTTTTAATTTATTACATGATATTAACATAATATTTCCTCCTATATATCTAAATATTAAATTGTTCTAAATATCTTATATCTCCACTATTTAAAACCCTAATATCATTTATTTTATATTTCATCATTGCTAGTCTTGTTAAACCAATACCAAAAGCAAAACCAGTATAAACATCTGGATCAATACCACCTGCTTTTAAAACATTCGGATGCACCATTCCTCCCGGAATTATTTCTATCCATCCACTATTTTTACAAGTAGGACATCCCTTACCTCCACATATAGTACAAGAACAATCTATTTCAAAAGATGGCTCTGTAAATGGGAAAAAACCCGGTCTAATACGTACATTAACATCGCTTTTTAATACTTCTCTCAAAACACTTTGCATAACATACATCAAATTTCCAATCGAAATATTTTTATCAATAACCATACCTTCCATTTGAAAGAAAGTATTTTCATGATTAGCATCTAAATCTTCATTTCGAAAAACTCTACCAGGAACACAAATACGAAGTGGTGCACCATATTTCTCCATTGATCTAACTTGGACCCCACTAGTTTGGGTTCTAAGAAGCATTCCATTATCTAAATAATAAGTATCTTGCATATCTCTTGCTGGATGATCTTCAGGTATATTTAAAGCTTCAAAATTATAATATTCTGTTTCCATTTCTGGCCCGCTTACAACTGTAAAACCCATTCTTTTTAAAATATCTGTAACTTCACGTGCTACGATACTAACAGGATGTAATGAACCTTTTTCTATTTCATATAAAGTAGTATCATCAAAAGTAATATTAACTTTATTATTAATATCTTCTAACTTTTTATTAATAAGTTCTTCCATTTCTTTCTTTGTATTATTAATTAAACTACCATATTTTCTTTTATCATCAACACTCATATCTTTTAAAGATGCAAGCATACCCTGAATTTCACTTTTTTTACCAACATAATCTGATTTAATATTTAATATATCAGCTTCTTTTTCTGCTTTTTCTAAAGCCTTTTCTAATTCTTCTTTAATTTTAGTTATCTTACTTTCCATATATCCTCCTATACATAAAAAAACCCAGAATATTGGGGCGAAATATATCCGCGGTACCACCCAACTTCTAGGATAACTAGCTCTTTTTCGTTTATAGCACGACTTACTATTAAAACTCCTAAGTATGAATTTCTTTACTTCTTTTATCTTTAAGTATTTTCAGCCTTTGATACTTAATCTCTAAAAAGAACTAGAAGCAAATACTAATTACTTAATCAACATTTATAAAACTATTCTAACACTTATCTATTAAAAAATCAATCATAAATTTAGATCGATTAATTAAAATTGAAAGTTCCCGATTTTTATAACCAGTGCACTAAGTTGTTGAAAAATAATCAATTATAATTATG
>CANQHE010000023.1 GCA_947623735.1 uncultured Bacilli bacterium | reverse complement strand
AAATTTACAAATGATACCCAAATAAAGCAGGCTATCTTAGATTATGTTAAAGTTTTTGATGTTGATAACAATAAAGTACTAGAAATAGCTAATAATTTTAAGGGCTTAAAAATAACTGATAATGGTAATAGCTTTAAAGTTGAAGTTATGCCTAATTTCATTGGATATGGAAGTACTTCATCAAGCTCTCTACGATATAATATTATAACAGGCAAAGAAACTTTTATGTATTTTACTAAAGAAGATACAGATACTGAAGCAATTTTAATAAGTGTTTTTAAAGAAGCCTTTGATTATTATTTAAATCAAGCTAATTATTATGCTTATACTCCTACGCAATTAACAGAAATAAATGAATATTTAAATAATTTAATTATAAAAAATAATAATGAAAATCTAATATCCAATTATATTTTGCAAGGTGTGCCTTCATTATCATGTTTTACTAGACAACTAGATGGAAATTTATATAAAATAGATATTGCTAAATTATATAGTATAGCTCATAATTATACTAAAAGCCCAATTGTTATTCCTTATAGTAATACTGGAGCTATGTATAATGTTTTAAAAGAAACTATTAATGATTCTACTAATGATTTTGCCTATTTATTATCTGATACCTCTAAAGCTACAATTATCGACCTTAAACAAGCTATAGCTAAGGCATTTATAGTTCAAAAACAATTCTCTAATTATTTTATTTTATATGATGCTCAGTTTAATCATTATGTAATGATAAGAGCTTATTCTGATGGAGTAGAAAATACCTATGGTTCCATTGATAAACTAAATTTAGCTCTTGATAATAGTTTATTAACAGGTCTAAATATTTCTATTGTTAATACAAATGATAATACTTTAACTATAACCTTAAAAGCAGATAAAAATATAATTACTGATGATATTGATAATATTATTTATAAAACAGTTGAAGACTTAGATACTTATTTTAAACAATTTTTTGAAGTTAAAAGTATTAATTTAGAAAATGGTATTTATACTATGACTGATAATAGTAGTATCAAAGATAGTGAAGATAATCAATATCGTGAGTTAACATATACTATTTCACATAATGAAATGGTAAGTTAATATAATTAAAAAAAGTGATAACCAAAATCACTTTTTTTATTTATATTGTAACTAAGTTTTTATCTAAGTATTTCGTAACTAAAGTTGATTTATTATTAAGTCTTTTAATAATTTCTAATCCATCTAAAGCTATCTTTTTTATTTCATCTTCACTAGCATTAGCTTTAATTAAATCATGAATTAATGTATTTCTTTTATGTTTCCAACTATAAATACTATTAATTAGATTATCGTCCAAATGCTTTAAAACATAACTTTTTTGAAAGACTTTACTATTCTGAATCTTTTTTAATTTTTCATTTAAAGTTAAATCTTTTGCTTTTAAATTAGCATGTTTTAATAAAGATTCTGTTCTATCTTCCATTATTGCATATATAATAAATATCGCTTCATAATAAAATTCATTTTTTATAGCCTTATTTAATTTTTCCATTAAATACTTATACTTTTCATTTTTCAAATACTTATCCATTCTTTAATCACCACAGCTTAATTATATAATAATAATTTCTATTAATCAATTTTTAATATCAAAATAATATGATATTTAACACATTTTAAAAAAGTGTCTAAATTTGTAATTAAACTTGAAAACAACTATGTTAAAACGTCGAAAGCCATAATTTATTTTCCTTCATTATTGACATAATGGAACTTAGATAGTATAATAAAAAATATGAAAAACTTGGGGGATTTTGTCGAAAAAATGAAATCCATCCTTTTGAAAGGACTGTTTTTAATGGATGCAAAAAAGAAAAAAATTATAGGCGGTATAATTGCCATTCTGGCAATTATAATAATATTAATATTATTATTTAAAGACCGTTCAAACGAAAAGCAATTTACCATTGCTTTTGATACTGCTGGTGCTGGAAGTATCGCAGATATTGAAGTTGATAAAAATGGTAAAATTACCAAACCTAAAGATCCAGTAAAAGAAGGATATATTTTTGATGGCTGGTATTTAAATGATGAAGAATTTGATTTTGATACCAAAATTACTGAAAATATTGAATTAGAAGCTAAATGGTCAAAAGCTACTTATACTGTTACTGTTAAATTTAATAATGGTGAAACCATTAATGAAACAGTAGAGTATAAAGACACTTTAGATTTAAAAACTCCAACTAAAGAAGGTTATAAATTTATCGGTTGGTATGTTGATGGTAAAGAATTTAAATTAGATACCGAAATAACTCACAATCTTACTATTGAAGCTAAATGGGAAAAAATAACAAGTAACTCAACCAGCAAAGAAAAAACAGAAAATAATAAAGAGGAAAACAGCCAAAATACTGAAGTAAAAACTGTAAAATATGTAGTTGAGCATTATTTAATGAATACTGAAGGTAAATATGATAAAAAACCATTTGAAACTGAACAATTTACAGCAACAATTAATGAAATTGTTAAACCTAAAGTTAAAAGTTATAAAGGCTTTGTATCTCCTGAAGAAAAAGAAGAAACGATTACTAAAAATGGCGTAAATGTTATTAAATACTATTATGAAAGAAATAAATATAATTTATCTTTAAATAAAGATGCTGGTATTGCAGAAATTATTGGTAAAGCTAAAGAATATTATTATGATACCGAAATAACCATTACAGCCAAAGTTAAAGATGGTTATACTTTCGCTGGTTGGAATAATTTAAGTAAAACTGCTGAATATAAATTTAAAATGCCAGATCAAGATTTAGAATTAAATGCTAAAAGTTTAGCAAATAAAGATACTAAGTATACAGTAAATTATTATTTAGAAAATATTGAAAATGAAGAATATACTTTAAAAGATTCAAAAGAATTTACGGGAACTACTGATACTAAAGTCACAGCAAAACTTAAAGATTTTGATGGATTTATTACACCTGAAGCTGAAGAACTTAATATTGATGGTAATGGTCAAGCTAAAGTTGATTATTATTATAAACGAATGACCTTTAATTTGAATCTTGAAGCTAGTGAAGGTATTGCAAATGTTAAAGGAAGTAATACATATAAATTTGATTCACCAGTAACTATTGAGGCTACACCTCAGGAAGGTTATGAATTTATTGGTTGGTATAATAATGATACTTTATATAGTAATGAATCTAGTTTAGAAATTAATATAAAAGAAAATTTAAATTTAGTAGCTAAAGCTAAAGCTAAAGAATATAAAATTACTTTTATAAATGATAATATTCCAGTTGGAAATCTTACTAAAAAGTTTAAAGAAAATATAAGCTTAGAAGAAATTTTATCTTTAAACAAAGAAGGCTATAATTTCCTAGGTTGGTATTTAGATCAAGAATATAATAATAAATTTAATTTAACTCAAATGCCAAATTATGATTTAACATTGTATGCCAAATGGGAAGTAAAACCTGGTACAATTGTTTTCTACTATAATGATGAAGT
Source organism: uncultured Bacilli bacterium (assembly GCA_947623735.1). Classification (GTDB taxonomy): domain Bacteria; phylum Bacillota_I; class Bacilli_A; order RF39; family UBA660; genus Caccenecus. The sequence goes on along the minus strand of CANQHE010000023.1, from coordinate 15,498 downwards.
ATATTCAGTCTTAGAAGGTAAAGTAGGCGAGCCAATTACCGAAATACCAAATGAACCTCAAAAAGACAATTACACATTCTTAGGTTGGTATTTGAAAGATTCTAACGAAGCTTATAAGTTTGAGGAACATACTTTTGAAGAAAAAGGAATAGAATTATATGCTAAATTATATATTATTACTGATATAGATAAATATATAGAACAAAGTATAACTAATAAAAATTCTTTTACAACTAATTTTAATAAAAATAAGGGTGAAGTTGAAGTCAATATTACAGGAATAAAAGAACTTTTAACTAAAACATTAAGTATCTTTAATAATAATTCTAAAATATTTAAATATGAAGAAATTAAAGATATAACTGTAACTTTAGGAGAAAAAGAATATATTTTTACATCAAAAAATTATGAATCAATGTTGCAAGAATTATTAACTGATTTAACTAACACTTCAGATAAAGAATTTTCTGAAAGAACATTAAGCTCATTATATAATAAATCATTGAAAGTTATAATTAATCTTGACGAAAAAATTTCAATGCAAGAAGATGGAAAAACATCTAAAGAATATACAATTAAGTTTACTAGTAATAAAGTAATTTCTAAAGCCAGTTTTGGAAATTTTGGCACGAATCATCTTGATTTAATTAATGGTCACTATTTACCAACAGAAGAAGATAGTTATGGTCATTATTTTGTAACACTTAATAATGATGTAATAAATTTGGAGGCCTACTATGGTGATCATCTTGTTATTACAAGTCTAGCTGGTTCAGCAGTTAAAACCGTTATGCAAAATTTATTGGCTCTTAATTATATGGATCACTTAGATTTAGACTTTGCAACTATGGATACCGTGCATGTATACCCAGATAATATAAGCGATGCAAACTTTCAAGATTTCGGATTTAGTATTCTTCCTCATTTTGCTAAAGCTATTGGAAAAGGAACAGATTTATTAGGGGCTCTTACTATAAAAAATAAAGATTTAGTACCTTTAGAGGTTCGTTGTACTTTAGTTTTAAAAGATGATTATGTGTTTGAAGATGGATTGCCAACGATTTTGAAGATTCATTTTAATGTTAGAGAAGATAATTAATAAAAATTCTTTTAAAAAGATATATAAAATAAGATAGACAAATAGATAAAATTTTGTCTATTTTTTATTAAAATTAAAGGGATTATAGCTAGATATTTCTTATTAAATATTTTTATTTGGTTGACATGCCAAAAATATAATAGTATAATAAAAAATATGAAAAACTTGGGGGATTTTGTCGAAAAAATGAAATCCATCCTTTTGAAAGGGCTGTTTTTAATGGATGCAAAAAAGAAAAAAATTATTGGCGGTATAATTGCCATTCTGGCAATTATAATAATATTAATATTATTACTTAAAAGCTGTTCAAATGAAAAGCAATTTACCATTGCTTTTGATACTGCTGGCGCTGGAAATATCGCAGATATTGAAGTTGATAAAAATGGTAAAATTACCAAACCTAAAGATCCAGTAAAAGAAGGATATATTTTTGATGGCTGGTATTTAAATGATGAAGAATTTGATTTTGATACCAAAATTACTGAAAATATTGAATTAGAAGCTAAATGGTCAAAAGCTACTTATACTGTTACTGTTAAATTTAATAATGGTGAAACCATTAATGAAACAGTAGAGTATAAAGATACTTTAGATTTAAAAACTCCAACTAAAGAAGGTTATAAATTTATCGGCTGGTATGTTGATGGTAAAGAATTTAACTTAGATACCGAAATAACTCACAATCTTACTATTGAAGCTAAATGGGAAAAAATAAAAGAAACAGTTAGTATTCCAGAAGTTAAAACTGCAAAATATACTGTTGAGCATTACTTAATGGATACAACTGGCAATTACAGTTCAGTTCCTTATTTAATTCAAGAATTAGAGGGGAAAGAACAAAGTGTTATTGCTGTTGATACTAAAGAATTTCTTGGCTTTACCTCTCCTAAAAAAGAAACTTTAGAAGTAAAAGATGGAGCTTTAATTAAATACTATTATGAAAGAAATAAATATAGCCTAACCGTTACTGGTGATAAAGGAATTGCCAAAACAACCGGAACCGGTACCTATTATTATGAAGAAGAAATTAGTTTAGGATATACTTTAAACGATGGTTATAAATTTGCTAGTTATAGTGATAATCTAACTAAAATGCCTGCAAAAGATGTTAAAATAACGGTTAAAACTAGTCCAAAAGAAGATACACCATATACTATTGAACATTACTATATGAATCTTGATGGTAATTATGACGACGTAACTCCTGAAATAACTAAAGCTAAGGGTACTACTGATAGTAAAGCTACAATTATACCAAAAACAAAAACAGGATTTACTTATGTTGAAAATAAAGAAAACATTACTATTAATGGTAATGGTAAAACTATTGTAAAAGCTTATTACGAAAGAAACAAATATGACTTAACTGTAACTGGTGATAAAGGAATTGCCAAAACAACCGGAACCGGTACCTATTATTATGAAGAAGAAGTACCAGTAACCGCTACTCTAAATAATGGATATAGTTTTGCTAAATGGTCTAACGATACAACAGATTTAGATTTAACTTATGAAATGACAGCTAGTGATAAGCAAGAACTAAAGGCCACTACTACTGCTATTTTATATAATATTGATATTGATTATGCTGGTGGTACTGCTGAAAATAAAAAAACATATACTATTGAAGATGATTTTACGTTAAATAAACCTACTAAAGAAGGCTATAAATTTAGTCATTGGTTAATTAATGGTGAAAAAGACACAACCGGAAGAATTGTTAATCGTTATGGTGATTTAGAGATTATAGCAGTTTATGTTGAAAGTAAAACTACTCATTATTCTGTTGAGCACTATTTTATGAATCTTGATGGAACATATGAAAATGTTAGTCCAATTGTTGAAGATAATCTTCAGGGAACAACTAATGAACAACCAAGTTATACTTTAAAAAATGAATTAGGCTTTGAATTTGATTCAGAAACAACAGGTGAAATTCCTAATATAAGTGCTAATGGTAAAACCGTTGTAAAACTTTATTATAAAAGATTACAATACAATTTAAAATTAGAAAAAGACGACCATATTGCCAAAGTTGAAGGCGAAGGCAAATATTATTATGGTGCTACGGTAACTATCACTGCAACACCTGAAGTTGGTTATGATTTTGATTCTTGGTCAAATGGGGACAAAAATAGTACCACTACTTATGTTATAACTGCTGAAGAAAATCAAACTTTAACAGCAACTTCAACTCCAAAAACCAATACCAAATATGTCGTAAAGCATGTTTTAATGGATACCTTAGGTAAATATGATGATGAAAACCCATATCTAACTGAAACTTTAGAGGGAACAACCGATAGTACTGTAAGCCCAAAAACTCTTACAGCCCTAGATACTGAAACTGGCGATATAAAAGGATTTATTATTCCTGAAAAACAAAAAATTCAAATTAAAGCTGATGGAACAACTGAGTTAGTTTATCATTATGAAAGAAAAACATTTGATTTAGTTGTTTCTTTAGGAACTCACAGTCAAGGACTTGCTGATGTTTTGATAAATAATGAAAGTTATAATGAATTTATTGAAAATGGAGGGCATTTTAACCATTATCAAGTTTATTATCAAGCAAAATTAACAATTGAACCACAAATGCTTGAGGGATATGAATTTAAAAATTGGATTATTGAAGGCTTAACTAAAAATGAAGATAATACTTATACAGTAGGGTTATCTAATATTTATATTGAAGCTGTTTGTGAGCAAAATATATTTACGGTAAATTACCATTTAGAAGAAGGAAGTTTACCTGAAAATGAAAAAAATACTTATGAAATACCATATGGTAGTTTTGCTCCTGATTTAAAACCAGTTTATGAAGGGCATAAATTTATTGGTTGGTATACGGAACCTAATTTTGAAAATTTATTTAGCTTTACAACTAAAATTACTAAAGATTATGATTTATATGGAAAATGGGATGTTGAAGAAGAAACTCTAGTATTTGAAACCAATGGTGGTTCAAAAATTTCTCCAAAGAAAATACCTTTTGGGGATGAGATTAATATTTCTGATATTAAAAATCCTACTAAAACAGGGTATACTTTCGAAGGATGGTATAATGATATAGATTTACAAGATAAATTTGTAAATAATACAAAGTTAATGCCTTCAACAGGCTGGAAATTATATGCTAAGTGGACGCCAAATCCTTATAAAGTTAAATTTGAAGGTAATGGTAATGATGGTGGAACTGCCATGGAAGACCAAGACTTTACCTATGATGTACCAGAACATTTGAAGAGTAATACTTATACTAAAACTGGATACCATTTTGTTGGCTGGGAAGATGCAATTAACAAGAAAGTATATAAAGATACTGATGAAGTAAAGAATTTAGTAGCTGAAGGGGACATTACCTTAAAAGCAAAATGGGAAGCTAATCCATATACAATTGAATATTATGGAATAGACGGCACTTTAATAAAAAGTGAGCCAGCAACCTATGATGAAGATATAGAATTTGAATCAGAACCAGAAAAGAAGAAACAATTTACTATAACTTATAATTATAACTATGGTAGCAATCAAACTGAAAAAGAAAAAGTAAATGCTAAATTCGTTTGCTGGACTCTTAGTGACAATGGAAATGGTGATTGCGTTGCCGATAAAAATTTAACTGATCAATATAATGGAAAAGTTAAATTATATAGCAAATGGGATGCAACAACTAAAAATATCAATAAAACATTAAGTAGAACAGGGTATAAATTTATTGGTTGGAGTACTCAAAAATCCGGAGAAGCTATTAAAAATGCAAATGATTATCCTATTTCAGATGATATTAAATTATATGCATTATGGAATGAAAACCACGCTACTATAACTTATCATGGAAATAATGAGTATATAACCAATAAAACTCAAACATTTACTCAAAATCTAAAATATACTGATTCAATAGAATTATCAGAAAATCAATTTTATTACACTATAAATTATGATTTAAATTATGGAGATAGCTCTAGTAACCCAGCCCAAATTCAAAATGGCTTTAAATACTGGAGTGATACTACAAATGATAATAATGGTGAATATTTACCAACAGCATTGGAAGAAAAATTAAAAACAGAAAATGATATTAAAATAGATTTATATGCAATATGGGACGATAAAATATCATTTGATCTAGATACTCCTGAAAGAAACGGCTATGTATTTGGAGGTTGGAGTACTGATAGCGATAGTGCTAAAACTGAATCTATCCTAGGTTATAAATCTTTGAAAGGTACTGAAGAAGAAACATTTGATGGTGAGTATGATTATGGTAAAACCGCTACTATAGAAGCAGATAAAATACTAGTAGGAGATGAGACAACAGAAACTTCAACTAGAACTTTAGACGATACTTTATATGCTATATGGTGGAAAATACCTTATATCAAATCTTTATCATTTAATTTAAAAAATATGAATACTCAAGTTGGCCAATTAATTCAAACTGCTGATACTGATAAGCCAGCTGAAATAAAATTTAATGATGAAACTCATTCTTTCTATATCGTATTGCCTTATAATGAAGAATTTTATGTTAATGTATTTAGTTTAAGTGTAGGGACAACAACAGATGTAATATTAAATAGTAAATCTAATCCTTTTAGCTCATTTGGAGATATATATATGGGAAATGTTACTCCAGAAGACGAAGGTTATATTGAAGGAATGACTCATACAAATAGATTACATCTTGGCGATGGTATGTTTTCAGCAATCACTTTTGGGCTTAAATACATAGACGCTGAAAAGAAATTTACAATTGATTTAGATGAATGGGCAAATATTAAAAGTGATGAAGCAACTGGTATTCAAATGTTAGAACTTATCTTATCTATGGCCAAAGATAATCTTTCTGGACCAAGCTTTTATAGTTCACTTCAAACTTTCTTCATAGGTTCAAAAGATCTAGGAATTGCCGATAAATTTGCTTGTAATGGCTTAGCTTGTACTCCTCATTATGGAACAAAGCAAGTTGCAAATATCAATGGAAATGTTTACTTCTTCATAGCTCCTACTAATGGAAATAGTACGTTTGAAGCTAGTGATTTAATTTATACAGTACAATATAAATCAGCTGATGACACTTTACTTTATGAAATGAAAGTACCAAAAGGTTCACCACTTCCTGATATTCGGGATGCAGACAATAAAGTTACCACAGCTGATGGTAAAACATACACAATTTCTAATTGGAATGGCTTTAATTTTGATTCTCCAACGTATGATGATAATAATAAAACTATTGTAATTACAGAAGGTACCCCACAAGTTAATACCACTCCAAACGTAATTCAAACTACAAATAATAATGCTGAAGAACAGAGCGAATCTTTAATTAAACTTGCTTCTCATACTGAAGATACGAATATTATCAGTGAAGCTATTGAAGAAAATCAAGAATCTAAAGAAGCGACTCTTCCTCCTCAAGCTCCTGAAGTAGTTGATGAAAATATTGAAGAAGAAATACCTGATAATGAAACTCAAACAAATGAACAAGATATTAATAATCAAACTAATGAAGAAGAATCAGAAAAGAAGGGTAGTTTTCCTAATGAAGATATGACACTTCCTGATACTAACTATTATGAAAAAACAAAAGAGGAAGAAAAAATTCAATAAATATTATAATTAGGTTCTTAAATATAGGGTGATGAATTAAATTTCATCACTTCTTTTTATTGTCCAAAAATAGCTAAAACATCAATTCAACACTTTATACAAGAAGGCCTTAAACAACAAGATCGATAGCTTTGAAAGTGGTAGGTAATATGATAAAAATATTAATAATTTAATAAAAAAATATATTTTATAAACATCTATTATATTGCATCAAACAATATCTTAATTTGGTAATAAATTATTATTTAAACACCTAAAAATAGTACGTAAAAATGGCATAATACTTCAAAAATATATTGACTAAAATTAAATGATATATTATACTTTAATTGTATGTATAGAGAAAATATGAGTAATAAAAGCATGGTAATTTTTGGAATTGTTTTTTTAATTATCATGTCCTACTTAAAATTTGAAATACATATAAATTATATAGTAAAGGAGAGGAAATGATGAAAGACAAAAAAACAATTATAATTGGCGTTATTGCTATTATAGCAATTATCGTAATTCTTTTATTACTTAAAGGTTGTGGCGCCAAAGAGTATACTGTAACTTTTGACAGTAATGGTGGTACTCCAGTTAATAGCCAGACTATTAAAGAAGGCGGAAAAGCAACTAAGCCAAGTAATCCAACAAGAGAAGGCTATGATTTTGATGGTTGGTATTTAAATTTGTCTGATCCAAATGCTTATGATTTTAATACAGAAGTAAAAGCTGATTTAAAACTAATTGCTAAATGGAGCCAAAAGACTATAGAAAGTGAAGAATTAAGTTTAAGTTCGTCTAATGTATCATTAAAAGTTGATGAAACAATGACTTTAGAAGTTAACTTACCAGATGGTGTAACTTTATCTGATCTAGTATGGTCTAGTAGTAATGAAAGCATTGTTAAAGTAAGCAGTAATGGTAAATTAACGGCAATTAAAGCAGGTAGTGCTACTATTACAGTTAAGACGAAAGACGGCAAATACAGTGTTACATGTAATGTAACTGTAACTGGAGATGATGTTGCTGTCACAAAAGTAAGTATTTCAGGCTCAAATGCTGTTACTGTCGGCAGTACTATAACTTTAAAAGCTACTGTAACACCAACTGATGCAACAAATAAGAAAGTAACTTGGACAAGCAGTAATCCTAAGGTTGCAAGTGTCGATGCAAATGGTAAAGTTAAAGGCTTAACAGCTGGAACAACTACTATTAAGGTTTGTTCTCAAGAAAATCCAAAAATTTGTGCTGAAAAGAAAATAACAGTTAATGCAAAGACAAATACACCTACAACTCAAGAAGAACCTAAAAATGTTCCTGTAACAGGGATTGCAGCTAACCCAACAAATGTAACTTTATATGTTGGTGAAAATGCTAATATTAATGCCAACGTTGCTCCAGAAAATGCTACAAACAAGAATGTAACATGGACAGTTACAAGTGGTAACAACATAGTTAGCGTTGCTAATGGTAAAATAACAGCTTTAGCAGCTGGAACAGCAACAGTTCAAGTTTGTACTGTAGATGGTAATAAATGCGCAACAATTAATGTAACAGTTAAAGACAAATATGTAATTACGTTTACTGAAATTACACAAGCTGTTGGTGGCACATTCCAATACAGAGTAAGTATTACAAAGAATGGTGTTACATGTGATGATATCAAAGTTATTAAATATAATAACAAAAATCATAATATAGCAGATGGTACAATGCGAAAAGATGCTATAGATACAAGTATTACTACAGCTAGTGTTAATGTTGGTGGCACATTTGAAGCTGCTAGTGTAGAATATAAATAGAAAGGAATAATAATATGAAAAAAATTAATAAATTACTTGCTGTAACTATTGCTGCTTTTTTCACAGCAATTATGCCAACATTTGCCAGTGAAATGACATTTAAAGAATTTACAGACTTTGTAGAAGCTCAAAATCCTAATGCTGATTATATCTACGTTATTGGAAAATATGCTTTTACAAGTAAAATTGAGTTAAATACGCAAGATGTTATGCTTGCAGCAAAAAGTATTAATACAGCAGATAAAGAGGGTGCTGTTAGAAATACAGCAGCTTACGATGCGATGACTATTCATCAAATTGAAGCTAATATTGATGATAATGGTGATATTAGTAGTTGGACAGTTTTAGATAAAAACTTAGTTGGTACAACTAAATTAGAAACAACTCAAACTATTGATATTGATTATATTGATTATGAAAAAGTAATGTTTAAACCAACTGTTACTGTAGATGGTTTAGGAGAAGAAACTGTAGGAGCAGAAAAAGAATACAGTATTAAAACAACATTAAGAAATAATGATTATGCTAATACTATGGTTAAAGCCTATTATAAAATAGTAGATGCTGATGGCAATGATGCTAAAGACGCTGTTAAATCATTAACATACTATGAAACTGGTGGCGCAGGACAAGGAAATTGGCTTCCATTAAAATTTGATAAGCCATTCGGTCCAGATGAAGGCTTCCCATTAGTAAATGATGCAACCAGCCAATTTAAAATAACATTTAAAAAAGCTGGTACTTATAAAATGATTGTTGAATTTAAAACAGTTGCAGATGAAACTGTTGTAGCAACATTAGAAAAAGAAATAATTGTAAAAGGAATTGATGTTGAACCAAAAATTAACGAAGCAGTCAATGGCTTAAAACAAGATGCTGCAGACAATGGTTTCAAAGAAATTAAATATGAAAATAAAACTTTAACTTTTGAAATCGATGAAGACAGTTTAGAAAACACTTTATATGCCTATGCTAGTGGTAGTGATATTATATCTTTATTCCAAGCATTTTTAAATAGTGAAGCTGGTGCTGTATCTGCTAAAGTTGCTGGTATAGCTGAACCATTTGAATTAAGTTCTAATATGTCAGAACATGAAATAAAAGTTATGGCCGCAGTTGTTTTAGCTAAAATGGCTGGAAATAATTTAACAGCTGACCAAGTAGATGAGTTAAAACAAATGACTTATCAAGATGTAGCTGGTAAATCAATAACTATTACAGTTACTTATGAAGGTGCTACAGAAAAAGAAGTTGAATACACTTTAGCTTTCACTTATGATATTAAAACTTATAAAGATGAAGCTGTTGAAAGTGCCGTAACTGACTTACAAGGTACATTTAAAGAACACACTGAGTATGGTATTAGTGATGTAACATATGAAAAAGAAAAAGAGACTGTTACTTTTAAAGTTAGTGATCCAAATGTCTTATTGACAAAATTTGAGGAAGATACTACTGGTATTATTGCAATCTTTAGATCTAATTTAACAGATGCTGTATCATTTAAAATAAAAGGACTAGAAGAAACTATTCCTATTACTGAAGTTAATGACACTAATATTAAATTATGGGCAGCCATGGCTTTAGCTTCTATGGTTGACGGCGTTAGTGCTGATCAAGCTAATACTTTAAAATTAAGTGATGTAGTTGGTAAATCCGCTACTGCTGAAATTACCTATTTTGATGGTACTAAAGTAGAATATACAGTAGCTTTTGCTGATGATTATGAAGCTGAAAAAGATAATGCTATATATAATGCTGCTACTGAAGTAAATAAAACTGCTTCAACTTATGGCTTTACTTCTATAGCTTATGAGAAAGAAAATAATACTTTAACATTTAGTATTGATCAAACTCAAGCTTCTACTAAGAAATTAAACGAATTTGCAACTGCTGAAATTTTAAAATTATTTAAAGAAAATTTAAAGGGTGCTAAATCATTTAAAATTAATGGTGATAACCAAGAGGATACTACTATTCCTGAAAATTTATCTGATTCTAATATTAAAGATTTTGCAATTCAAGTATTTACATATATGTTAAAAGATAGTGGAGAAGAAGTAACTAAAAAGAAACCTAGTGAGTGGACTTTAGATTTAGTAAAAGGTAAGGAAGCTTCAGCTATAATTACTTTTGCTGATGGAACAAATGCTACTTATACTGTTAAATTTCAATAGTAGTAATTAAATTAGAAAAAAGTTCTCATTATATTAAATTTGAGAACTTTTTTTGTTGTCAAAAAACTTTTACTATATAATTAATAATTAAAACATTAATAGTAGGGGATATTAACAACTTTTTATCCTAACTAATTAATTTATTAGTTTTCTAGAAAAAGACTGTAAAAAAGCTAAAATAAAGCTTAAAAAAAGCATATTTAAGATAACTTAAGTATGCTTTTTATTTACTTCTTTCATATTCAAAATAATTTATTAATAACTGTTTATTTATCGCTTTCTTCTTTAACTTTCTTAAGGTCATATATTACATCAACACTATCACATACATTTTGGGAATGTGTTACAATAATCACACATTTATTTTCTTCATGAGCTAATTTTTTAAATATCTCTAAAATTTCAGTTTCAGTTTGTTTATCCAGATTTCCGGTTGGTTCATCGGCAATTATCATTTTCGGGTTATAAGATAAGCTTCTAGCAATTGCGACTCTTTGTTGTTCTCCCCCTGATAACCTTAATACTTTACGGTCTGCATAACTTTCTTTTAATCCGACTTTTTCCATTAATTCGATGGCTTTTTCTTTTTTGTTTTTAATTTTTAGTCCACTCACATCCATCGAAAGAATTATATTTTCACTAGCCGTCATAAAAGGTAGTAAATTATAGCTTTGAAAAACAATCCCGATATCACTATTACGAAACTTATCTAAATTCATATTTTTAAGACTTTTACCATCAAATATAATTTCTCCTTCAGTACATCTCTCAAGTCCACTTATAAGCGATAGAAGGGTAGTTTTACCTGTTCCACTTCGACCTCTTATCGCATACATTTTTCCACTTTCAAAGTCAAAACTAACATTCCTTAACGCATAATCATCTTCTAGAGCATCACTATACCTATAACTGGCATTTTTAATACTTAAAATAATATTTTTAGGAGTGGTATTTTTTTCTTTAATCTCTTTATCTTTCATTTCTCTTTGTTTTTCCAAAGCTTTATTATTTCCTAGTTTATCCTTTGCTATATAGTTTTTATTTGTCATTACCTAAGACCTCTCTTTCAATATTGTAAGTGGTGAAAATCTTTCTATACTAACCATTGAAGCAATTGAACTTACTAAAACAAGTGCTATTCCAATTCCTAGTAATTCTAGTAAAACTTTGATATCTACAACGGCATCAATTGAGTCATATGCCTCGACCACTGGCATGCCTTTTCCTCGCATTTCGCCTCTATTTCCTCGATTTGGCATTCCACCATTCATATTATCTCCCCCAAAGTTTTTGCCTATTTCTTCCGTTCTTTCATTACTGCTATTTATTTCATTTTCTAGTAAAGAATTACTTACTCCTTTCGAACTTACTGCTCCAATACCTGCGCCCAATATAAGCGCAACTACAGAAACAATAACGAGCTCTAACACAAATTGCATAGTTAGTTTAAACTTACTAATCCCGATAGTTCTTAAAACTCCAATTTCGTATTTTCTTTCTCGAATATTTATCATGTTAATTACAAATAAGACGATACCTCCAATAATAAGTGTAATTACTAAAAATGTTGTTGCAAATGAATTAATATTTTGAATGCTCGATACTCCACTTAATGCTATTTCTTCATTTGTTTGTAATACAAAGTTTTCATCTAAACCTTTTTCATAAAATTCGGTTTGTAATTTTTCGACGTTATCATAAGAATCTATAATAAAAGTAGGGTAGATAGTTGCTTTTAAATCTTCATTACTGTTTGTAATATCTATAACTGCCTTAGCATTTGTTACTATGGTATTAGCCGAATTTGAAAACATTGACATTGCCTCTTGAGTCTCATCTTCATTTTCTTTAAATATCCCAATAATTTCCAATTCATAAGTATTTTCATCTGTATCTTCTAAGATTATTTTATCATTTAAAGCTAAATTATTATAATTAGCTAGTTCCTCATTAATAAATACATAGTTGCCATCAAATGCTATATCCCAAGCATTATCGGTAATTTCCTTCATCGTATAAGTACCATTTATAAATTCACTCATCGCTTCTAATGAACTATAACCTGTTAAAGTAAAATCGGTAGATGCCATATTGTTTTCTTTTCCATGCCCAAATCCATTAGGCATTTCATTATTTGACTCAATTTCGGCTTTTTCAATATTGTTTCCATTAAGGCCAATCCCATAAGTATAATAATAATTTTCAATATAATCACTATCCGCAAAAGATTCAATATCACTAATTGTATAACTCGCAATATTATCAAATTTTTCTCTGGCATTTTCTCTTTCTTCTCTTTGTGATGGGTCAAAGTCTTTCATCAAACTCGCTCTATCAAAACTAATTGTTACTTCTTTGTCATAAGCACTTTTATAGGAATCTATTAAATCTCCAGCGGTATTTTTAATTGCCAGTGTTATCGTACAAGCACAAGCAATAATTAAAATTATTATTCCTATTAAAATATTCCTTCCTTTATTTCTTTTAATTGAAATCCATGCATTTTTTAATATAAACATAATCTTTCTCCCTTCAAAAACAATACTATTTTATTATGTAAATATTAAAGAAACATTAAAAAACATTAACTTTTTTCGTTAATGTTCATTCTTTTTAAATTTAACTTCAAAAGTAGTATATCCATCTTTTGAATAAGCTCTAATATTACCATCATGGGCATTTACAATATTTTTAGCAATCGCAAGACCCAATCCATATCTTCCACTTTTACGATTATGACTTTTATCACTTCTATAAAATCTTTCAAATATTTTTTCATATTCGCTTTCCGGAATAGAATCGCCTTCATTTATTATTTCTAATTTTATTTCGTTTTTAGAAACTCCTAAATTAACTTTAATTTTACTATTTTCTTTTCCATGACTTATCGCATTATCAATTAAAATAGCGACTAATTCATCTATACTTTCTTTATGACAAAAGAAATTTACATTTTGGGCAATATTATTTTCAATAGTTATCTTTTTTTCATAAGCTAGACTTTCAAATGTTAAGGCTCTTTTTTCTATAATCATCGAAATATCATTTTTACTAAAATTCTCTTTTTTTAAGTATTCTGTTTTTGATAAATCAAGTAATCTTGTTATTAAATTACTCATTCTATCCGCTTCACTTTTTAAATTATTAATCCATTTTTCATTTTTCTTATTTATATCTAAACAATCAATACTTGCCATCATCACGGCCAGTGGAGTTTTAAGTTCATGAGAAGCATTAGCAACAAATTCTTTTTCTCTATTAAAACTCATCACCACTGGTTTTGTAATCCATTCCGTTATTTTTTTTGAAATAATATATATAACTAATTCCCCAATACCCACTAGTAATAAAGAGATTAGGAGGTTAGTAAGTAACATATTTCTAGTGTTAGTTATATTTACAATAGTTAAAGAATTACCTTCTTCATAATTATAAGCATATTTATTCCAATATAAACAGCCGATTTTTATTTTACTTGCCTTATTATTAGCAATAATATTTTTTGCTTTAGTTATAATTTCCTCACTAATCGCATTATCACTATGGCTTATTTTATCAATAATATCGTTATCATCATTTAAAATAAAAGTATAAACTTCATAATCCATAACTTTTCTATTATGTAGTTCTTCCGCGTCCATCGGTTTTAATTCTTTATTGAGTGGTTCATGTCTTTGCATAGTTAAATTTCGCATTCTTGTTAAATTATTTAATATTCCCGTATGTTCTCTATGATAGGTTTGAACATTAAAGAAAGTAGCAAAAAACACCGCAAATAAAGAAATTATAATAAAAATTGTAAAAAATGTTTTCTTCTTTAAATTTTCCATATATCTTATTCCTTCATTCTATAACCTAAATTACGAACAGCCTTAATACTTACTTTTGAACCAATAATTTTTATTTTCTTTCTTAAAAATGATAAATATGCCTCTAAATTATTAGACTCATAATCATTATCAATTCCCCAAACTTTATCATAAATTTGTTCTTTGGAGATAATCTGTTCTTTATTATTCATAAAATATTCCAGTAATAGAAATTCTCTATAAGGAATATTTATTGCTTCATTTGTTAGTTTACAGGTTAGGGTAGAAGTCCTAATATTTAAGGCTAAATCACTATATTCTAAGATATCTTTAATTTTATTACCTTTATTTCTTAATTGAACATTTACACGCGCAATTAATTCTTCAATATGAAAAGGCTTGGTTACATAATCATCCGCCCCAGTATTAAAGCCTTTTAATTTATCCTCTAATTCTGATTTGGCCGTAAGCATAATAACTTTGGCACTTATATCATTTTCTTTTACCTCTTTTAGTATTTCTAAACCATTCGTTTTCGGAAGCATTATATCAAGAATGATTAAATCATATATATTAGATAGAGCTTTATATAGTCCATCTTCACCATCATAACTTGTATCAATTTCATATTTTTCTTTACGTAGTTTTGTTGTAATAACGTCTGCGATTGTCTCTTCATCTTCCACAACTAAAATTCTCAAAATTTACCACCTCAAACTTTTAAAATTATATATTACAAAAATTAAAGAAATATTAAAACATATAAAATATTTATAATAATTATACCAAACAAAAAGCAAAACTCATAGAAATTTTAATTTAACTAATTATTTTTTTAATTAATAATAAATCTCCTGAAATATTTTAAAAATTTTTTCTGTAAATTAATCCAAAGAAAAAAGCCTTTGGCTATAAGACTTTCTAAATATCTAAAATGGTGGCTCCTACGGGAATTGAACCAGTGACACAAGGATTTTCAGTCCTCTGCTCTACCGACTGAGCTA
>CANQHE010000022.1 GCA_947623735.1 uncultured Bacilli bacterium | reverse complement strand
CCTTTATTTTCTTTACTTACCAACATTTAAAAAGACAGATTTTTTATTTATCTATCTTTTGACTGTGAATTGTAACGAATTTTAGATAATTAGACCTGATAAATTATTAAATTCAATCTTGCTTATTGTTATAAATTGTTTTTAAAGGTTCATTAATATTATCTTTAAATAAATATTTTATTATTATGGCAACTAAAGCTATTACTTCTATTAATGCGCCGGCAATAAAAATATTAAATGATGTATTATTATATTCTATTTTTTTTAAACCTTTAAGAATAAATATTACATTTACTGAGATTAATTGAAAACATAGTAAACCTAATAATATATAAGCATATATTCTTTTTAATTTTATATCTAAATTGATATTTTGAATAAAAGTATCTGTGGTTTTAACTTTTATTTCTAGTTCTGTTTCTATTTCAGCAGGACTTTTGGCATTGCCGTATTCTTTATATTTAGTTTTGGGAGAAGTATTATAGATGTTATTTAAAGTATCTTTATAATAATTATTGTTTATTAAATCTGAAACCATATCAAGTTCGGTATTACTATCTATATCTTCTAGTTTCATAAACCTAAAATAAATATCCTTACTGTTAAAGCTGAAACAGATACTTTAAATATACTAGCAAGAGTTTCTAAGTTCTCATTTATTTTGTATAATCTGGTTAATATTTCTTTGTCCATTAATAATGCGCCAGCTAAATAATCTACATTTTTTTCACGATATTTAGCAGTATTTTTACGATATAAAGTACTATCATAGATAATTTCTTTATTTTCTTTTAATGTTGCTCCATGTAAAAAGAAGTGAGATAATTCATGAGCTAAAGTAAATCGTTTACGACGAGAATTTTCTTTTTTATTAAGCAAGATTTCAAAACGATTTAATTTACTATTATATCTAATAGAACCTGATATTTCATCGGGCATTTCTACTTCATAAACATCGATGTTATTATTATTAGCAATAGTGGCTAAATTTACAGGTAATTTTAGCATATCATTATTAACTAGAATTTGGCGTGCTAAAGTCTCTAACTCGTTATCTTCTCTATTCATTATACTTAGCCTCCCTATTTAAATTATATATATATTTTATGCTTATGTCAAATTAATTTTTACTCTTAATATCCTAGTAGTTATTACTTTTAAAACATTTTTCCCCGATTATCTATAGGTATGTGTTCTGATTCTTTTATTAATTTTCTAGTAGTATCTAAAATTAAATCATCATAAAATTTAGTAGTATCATCTAATTCTTCGTTTGTTAATGGCTCTTTCATCGGAACACCAAGCATACAGCTTGGTTCTAATACTTTAGGACTAATTTCCCTTATCATTAGTAATACATCGCGGGTGATATCACTTTCTAATTCTAGTAAAGGAGTAATTAATTTTATGTTATACTCATTTAGTAAATTTTGATATCTTTTAAGCATTGATGGTTGTTCTATTGCAAAAGCTTGGGATTTTCTCGCACCTTCAGCAATATAGTTTATTCCTAGTTCTTGACATATTCTTATCGCATATATATACATTGCAGTTCGACAAGTTAAGCATATTACTTGATAGTAATAAAGATTGGGATAGAGTTTAGCTAAATATTGAGGTGATTTATTCATATATAATGTTCTTAAAGCATAAAAATATCCGACTGTCATTCCGATGCCCCAAAATTCTATTTTATCTTTGCCATAACGTTCGATTAATCTATCGGCCATTAATTTGCTATTGGAAGAGTATGAACTACTGCCATTATTAAAATGGGCTAAAATAACATGATAGCCCTCCTCGACTAATTTACAGGCGGTAAGCATAGAGTCTAAACCTCCTGAAAATAAGACTAATACTTTTTCATTATTCATCTTGTTATTTCCTTCTATATTGATTATTATTTGTTACTTTTTATTAAATCTTTAATAGCATTTACAACAGCAAGTTTGCCATAATTATAAGTTACTCCCCCTTGCATGTAAGCGATATATGGAGGTCTTATAGGGCCATCACAAGATAGTTCAATACTTGAGCCTTGAGTAAAAGCACCACTCGCCATAATTACATCATCAGGATAACCAGGCATAGGTGATGGTATAGGTAGGCTATTAGAGTCGATGGGAGAATATTTTTGAATGTTTTGAACAAATTTTATTAATAAATCTTTATTATTAAAAGTTATTGTCTCAACGATATCTACCCTTTTATCATTATATTTAGGGCTTACATTGAAGCCTAGGTTTTCTAATATAAAACTTGCTAAAACGGCGGTTTTTAAGCTAGAGGCAACAACTGAGGGAGCAAAATAAAGCCCCTGTAAAATACTTTTATTAGCCCCTAAACTGGGTCCAACATCTAAACCTTCTCCTGGTAAATTTAAACGTTCGGCACATAAATTTATTAAAGAAGATTTACCAACGATATATGCCCCATTAGAGGCAATACTTCCTCCTAAATTTTTAATTAAAGAACCAACTATAATATCCGCGCCAACTTCTAAGGGTGATTTAGTTTCAACAAATTCACAATAACAATTATCAACCATAATGATAACTTCTTTATCGATTTTCCGAATTTCCTTTATTACTTCTTCAATATCTTTAATAGAAATACTTTTTCTCGTAGAATAACCGATACTTCGTTGGATTTCAATAAGTTTAATTTTTTTGGCTTTTAGTTTAGCAATAATACTTGGAATATCAAAATTATTATCTATTAAATCTATTTGGTCATAAGAAATATTAAAACTTTTTAAAGAACTAGGATTGTCTTTAATACCAATTACTTCATGTAAAGTATCATAGGGAGTACCAGTAATTGATAGCATAGTATCATTTGGTCTTAAAAGAGCAAAAAGAGTGGTTGATAAAGCATGAGAACCACTGATAAATTGATTTCTAACTAGAGCTTTTTCCCCTTTTAAAACTTCAGCAAAAACTTGTTCTATAGCATCTCTTCCAATATCATTATAACCATATCCAGTAGTGGCATTAAAATGAGCTTCATTAATATTAGTTTTATGAAAAGCATCTAAAACAAGTTTACTAAAATAGTATTCATTAGCATCTATTTCTTGAAAAATGGGCTGACATTTTTCTTCAGCCATACTTACTAAAACATCAATATCTTTTATCATTAGATATGCACCACCTTTTTATCACTTAAAGATGAGGCACGATTAAAGAAATTAGATAAAGCATTGGGGTCACTTGCTAAATCATAAATTTCCTCTTCTATTTCATCATCTAAAGCAATACCAACTACTAAATTATCATATTGTTTAAAGAAATTTTGATAATTTTTTAAGATTTCAATTTGTTTTTTACTTATCATATTTGGTAACCAAGCAAGAACTGAACCTGGAAAGGAAATTATAACTATATTTTGATAACTTAATAAATCTGTATAGATATTTTCACTATCTTCTTTATATGGTAAATTGTTTTCTTTATAAAATAGTTTTATTATATCATTATGAGTTTTTTTGATACTGGTTTTACTAAAAACATCGATATCTAAATATTCTTCGTTAGGAATAATTATAACATGTATTCTATCCATAATAACCTCCATCTACTCTAATAATTGTATTATTTATATATGAGGCATCAGGGCTTGCTAAAAAGAAAACAGTTTTTGCGATTTCTTTAGGTTCACCAAAACGTTTTAAAAGAATTTTCTTTTCTTCATTTTCTTTAAACTTGGGGTCTAAATTATTATTCATAGAAGTGTTAATCCAACCAGGAGCAATTGCATTTACTCTAATATTTGGGGATAATAAGACGGCAAAGTTATGGGTTAAAGATATTAAGCCCGCTTTAGAAGCATCATAATCCATACTATAGGGATAGTAAGTGTCGATACCATTAGTGGAAGAGATATTAATAATACTTCCTTTAGTCATTATTTTAGAGGCATATTTGGTTACTAAAAAAGGGCCAATTAAATTGGTATTTAATATTTGAGTAAAGTTTTCTTTAGTTTTATCTTCAATAGTGGTATCAATAGATATTCCAGCATTATTGATTACTACATCTATCTTTTTTACTTCAGCTTTTATTTTAGCAATCATATTTTTGACAGTTGCCTCATCACTTATATCCCCTTTTAATAAACGAGCTAGAGGATATTTTTTTAAAAATTTTCTTGCTTCTTCATCATGAGTTTTATAATTTAGATAGACAATATCATTATTTTCTAAAAATTCTTTAGCAATCGCCGATCCAATACCACGGGATGCACCAGTTACAAGAATAACTCTTGGCATATAATAATCACCTCTGTGGTTCTTTATTATATGATAAATTATTATTAATTGCAAGATTTACTTTTTTATCACCGATATAGGCCTCTAATAGTGTATCACCACGTTCATCTATAGGTAAGAATTTAAAAACATTTTCTAGATAATTGGGATCACCATGTTTTTTGCCAAGATCACGATAGTATTTTACTACTAAATCTCTGGCTTTAATGGCATTTTCTTCACCACGATAATCTTCAATATTTAAACCATAATATTTGCAAGCAAGAGATAAAGCATAAGGACCTTGATTATAAGCAAAAATTCCGGTAATAACACTTTTATACATATCAACATATTCTCTTACAGTGGCAATACAATATTTAACATTGCCTTCAACAGTTTTAGCATAATTTAAATCAAAATCAAATTCATCATATGTACCTGTAAAACCAGATTCATCATAAACAGGAACTTTAAAATGTTTATTTTCATAAAGGCTATATGTTAACTGGCCTGGATTATCAATAGTTCCATTTTCAACATTAGGACTTTCTTGAGTTAATTGCGCGGATATTAATTCGGGTGGTAATCCCCAACGTTTAGCATAATATTCACAATATTGACCACATACTTCATAGGTACTAGCATATTTATCATATTGTTCAGTAGGAGGAATGTAGGGTTCATAATCTAAGTTAATATCTATTACAGGAGTTTCTTCTATAGGGGCAATTTCTTCTGGTGCTGGACTTTCTTCTGTTGGTTCCGTGCTAGTTTCTTTAGGAATTATATCTTCAGGTTTAGGAATAAGATTTTCTGTCATTTCCGGAATAAAAGACATGGCATCATCGATATCGGAAGCCTTTTTAGTAGCGGTATCATTCATAGTTATAGAATTACTTATTTTAGGAGTATCATCTTTTTTACTATCCTTTTTTAAGTCATGATTTAAAGATGGAATAATACTCGTTAATATAATTCCTAAACTTAGACTACCCGCGATAAACATGGCTTTATATTGATTACTTTTAGCGCGGTTTATTTTAGGTTTAGTTCCTTCTTTAAAATGTTTTTTTAACATTTCTTTTTCATAAGTTTCTTTTATAGCTTTTCTTAATTCTTCAAGATAAGCATTATAAACATCATCATGTTTTTTAAAAGCATTATTAGATATAATTAAACGGGTAAAATCTTTAAATATAACAACTGTATTATTATCTTCTATTTTAACATTATATATTGGGGTGGCAATTAGTTTATTTAAAACTTCAACAATTGTATTATGGTTTAAAACTTCAAAAACGTTGATATTTTCTCCTTTTACTTCATAAAAGCCACGTTTATTGTTTTCACTATTGAAATAATAATTAGGCATATGCTTCACCTAACTTTCTTTCAATTAATTTATCTAGCATATCATATTCACTTGAGGTTAAATCATTATTAATTATATATTTATCATCTATTTCTTCATAAGAGGAAGCAAGAACGTCATCATCTATTAAGTATACCATGTAATTTTTACTAAAAGCATAATCAAAATGGGTAAATAAAATACTTGCTTTAAATTTATTTCCTTCCATATCTGTTAAAATTATATTATCCATATTATCACCTATTTTAATTATATAAAATTTTAGGGATAATTACAAGAGGTACTGTAAATTTAGTGTATATAAAAAGCCAACTATTGACGTTGACTATTTTTTAGTTACGACTAATTTCATGGCGGTTTTATCTTCACCATTTATAACGACATCATTAAAGGCTGGTATAACAACTAAATTATCGCCACTTGGGGCAACAAAACCTCGTGCGATAGCAATACCTTTAATAGCTTGATTTAGGGAACCGGCTCCAATGGTTTGGATTTCGACACTTCCTTTTTCACGAAAAATATTAGCAATGGCTCCCGCGACTTTACTGGGATTTGATTTACTTGATACTTTTAGTATTTCCATATATTTAATTCCTCAACTTTCTAATTAAATATATGTTGATAGTTTTTTATTTATAACAGGAATTTAGTTTTTATTTATCCATCTAGTAGTAATACCACAGGGTAAAAGTAAAGAGCTATTTTCTACAGGAAGACATAATTCATTACTTACAATTTCGCCTTTAAATTTAGGTGTAAGATAAAGTTTTAAAACATCTTCAATTACAATTTTACTTAAACCAGTAGTGTAGGAATTAACTATAAATAAAAGAGGATTGGGGCTTAATAATTCGATAGTATCTTTTATTAAAGGAGCTAAGTCAGTTTCAATGTTCCAAACTTCACTTTTGCTTCCGCGGCCAAAAGATGGTGGGTCCATAATAATTATATCGTATTTATTTCCCCTTCTTATTTCTCTTTTGACAAATTTTCTTACATCATCAACTAAAAAACGAATTTTTTTATCCTCTAAATTGTTTAGTTTGACGTTTTCTTTGGCCCAATCAATCATACCACGAGAAGAATCAACATGAACAACACTCGCATTTTCTTTTAAAGCAGCGATGGATGATGCTCCAGTATAAGCAAAAAGATTTAGAACTTTTATTTCTCGTTTACTTTCTTTAATTTTATTTCGAATTAAATTCCAATTAAAGGCTTGTTCGGGAAATAATCCAGTATGCTTAAAGCCCATAAGTTTTAAATTAAACTTTAAATCTTGATAATTAATAGTCCAAGTGTTAGGAATATTTTTTTTAATGTCCCATGAGCCTCCACCGGTTTTACTTCTACTATAAGCAGCATCTATTTTAGGCCATAAATTACTGTGTTCTTCATTCCATATTACTTGGGGATCGGGACGACGAAGTAATATATTATTCCACTTTTCTAATTTTTCACCATGGGCTAAATCTAAAATTTGATATTCTTTAAAATCATCAATAACTATCATTTGTTACCTCGCATTAAGTAAGAAACTAAAGGATCTATTGTATCAAGTAAGTTATTTATAAAGAAGAAAAAGCCAATGATTAAGATTTGGACACTTTTTTCATACATTAAATTTAGGCTAGATATTAAACCAATCGTAATAAACACAAAAAGAATAAAAATACGAAGTATCCACATTTTATTTGCGCGGTCGTGGTAAAAATCGGCTTTTTTTAATTTAATAAGGGCCATTAAAGTAAGCCATATAAGTAAGATTAAAGCAATATTTTTAGTGCTAAGTTTAAGATTATAAATAGCAATTAAACAACCTATAGAAATAATACCTGTAAATAAATTTTCATAATCTTTTTCTTTTAAAATTAACATAAAACATGATAGTTTTATTAAAGCATAAAAGCCAAAAATTATAGTTAACGTAAGTTTTATATCAGTTAGATTAAATGTTGGAAATAAAAGAATTACACCAGATATGGTAAGTAAAGATAAATTTGATATAAAATCTACAATTTCTTTTTTTTTCATAAAGTTACACCTCTTAAGTAAGATTATATCATGAATTAGAGTAAATTAAAAGTAGAGATTAAACTCTACTCGTTAAGATAGACCGTAAGGATTGGTCTACTTGCCAATAGATATATGAAGCACTACTGGCAAGATTATTCAGTTACTACTATGTATGGATTAGTAGTTGTTCCTGGATCTCCTTCTCCGTTAGTTGTAATTTTAACTGTTGATTTAAGATTTATTACGGGGCGCACACCATAGATATTGAGGTTCACGCCGTTGCCGCTGAGGTTGCCATTATCATACACATAGAACACTTGAGCATAGCCGCTGCTGTACATGCTAAACGGAGACATTGTCCAATAGTATTGATTTGTATATAACCAATAACCATTATTTGCTTGACCAGCAAATCCTCCGGCATATATTACTTCATCCATTGTGATTAAACCAACTGGAATTGGTAAGACATCATTTCCAGTTATTGTTGTTCCGTTACTGCCTTTTGTTCCGTTTACATTTGCTCCTGGGCCTGTATATAAATCTCTTTTTCTTGATGCATCATCTTTACCACACTTTAGTGTAGGTGTTTGTTCAGTTGAATTCCAACTTGTACTATTTGATTGCCATACCCTATCTGCTCCAGCATAAGCTGTATATTGTGTTCCAAATCCTTGTCCTGTTCCTGGATAATAACTTCCATGATTGGTGGTTGATATTGTTGTATCACTACAAAATCCTGTATCTACATCTATTTTCTTTGACAAATCTTTTAAATTTGTATCTTCTTCATACCACAATTTTATTTGCTCTAATATGGTACTATTTGTACTATCTTTTGTTACTTTATGAGCTTCTTCTAAACTTGTCGATGTTTCAGGGCTACTATTATACATATATCCTACATATTTATTATCATTATATTTTTCATTAAATTTTACTGCTCGTGGATATTCGCTTCTGCCTGCATATTGTTTTGGTTTTATCATTGTTTTTTCACCTTGTGTTCCTGGAATAGAATTTGTTGTACTGGCATAGATTAATCTTATTGTTCCATTTCCATTAATTCGAATGATTCGCCACCAAATGTTTTCGTTGCTTGTTGTATCTTTACCAAAGACTACCCAGTTATTATCTACTGTTCCTCTATAATAATAACTTTTGCCAAAATCATCTTCCGCTTCATATATTCCATTTTGATTCATGTTAGTTGTTCCACAATTAGAATTATTATTACAACTTGGACCTGTAAAACTATCTACTTCTCCATCAGTTTCTGTTATTCCAATATTTGCTAAAGTTTTATTACTTTGAGTTAACTCAAAAAATAAATAACACTCTGTTCCACTTTGAGTTAAGTTGGTTACTAATAAGCCTTTTTTATTATCCCAGATTGGTACTGCTTCATTATTACAAGTACTTTTTTCACTTAAAGTATAATTGCCTTCAGGTATTGACTTGCTTTCTTCGTATTTTCCGGTTTCTTCATTATATACATTTACCGCTAGAATATTTATATCAGGTTCAATATTTGATGGTTCTACTGTTACTTCTCCTTCAAACCCTTGTCCCATATCGAGATTTTGATTTTCATTTAAGTTAGGATATTCTAGTAAAACATAATAATAGGCTGTTGCTCCGGTTGAGGTTGATGTTATAAATTCATTTGGTGCTAGTGTTACTGTTGTTCCTGTACTATTTTTAGGTATTGTTCCTTCACTTATTGCTTCTCCAAGTGATGTTATATTTGATATTTCACATTCTTCATACATCATGATGCCACCATTTACTGTTTTCTTTATTTGATTACAGTTTGCTTCTACATCTATCGTTTCACTTACTTTATATACTGTAAAATTTAAATCAGTGTTTAAATTATTACTTCCTTTCCATACTAAATTATAAGGAATAAGTTCATTATTACCAGTCGCGGTTACTGTAATTGCCGATACATCTTTATGTCCTGGTAACATTCCATCATAATCAAAGTTTAATGTACCCGTTACTGTTACTTTAGAGTTTTTTAATTCAGCGGTTGTAACTGTTGTGGTTGCTCCACTTCCCTCAGTTAGCATTCTTCCCACAAAATAAGCAAAAGTAAAACCACCAAATACTAAAAGTATTCCTACTAATATTAATAATCTTTTATTCTTTTTCATATGTTACATCCTTCTATATTTATGTTAACATATATTTAGTTGTGTGTCAATAAATCACATTTATTTTTGTGAATTATTTATTCACATAATTTTGTGCACTATTGAATTACAATATTGTTAGGTGATTTGAGAATGGAAGAATTAAAATTTGACACTAATATTTATGGTACTATAAGAAAAAATATTAGGAAATATCGTAAAGAAAAAGGTATGACTGCCGCTAGGTTAGCTGAACTAGTCGATTTGTCTCATGATTTTATAAGACAAATTGAAAGTGAGAAAGTCGCTAATACTTTTTCGGTTGAAACTCTCTATAGAATATCAGTCGCGTTAGATGTTAGTTTAGATAAGTTTGTAGAAAAATAAAAAACAAATGGTTTAGATTTGTTGGCTCTCCAACATCTGGTGGGGAGCTAATTTTTATTTTTCTTAGATACTACCTAATTAAAACAGGTATTTTTATGTTAAATTTTTAATACCTGTTTTTTACTTGCTATTTTAATCTATTTTTTTAAATTTTTGAATTTCTTTATTTTTAACTTTTTTCTATTTTTTGAAAACTATCTTTTTTGGTTTTTCCTGAAATTTTTCCATTTAAAATATATAATATTCTTATCCTAAAAAACTTAAAATTTTTATATCCAAATCCTATTCTCTTTATTACTTTTATTTTATTATTTAATCCCTATGTATATCCATTTGATAATCTTTAATTTCTAAAGATTTTCTTTACTTCTTATTTATTTTTTCTAAAACTATTTATTTTTAATTCTTTCATTTTTTCTCTTTTCTAGTAATTTATATTACATGATAATTATCTTATATAAAAAGAGAATAACATTTTTTGTTATTCCCCACCAGATGTTGTAGTTTTTTTATAAAAAGTCTCCAGTAAATGTTGGAGCTTAGTTGAAAAAAGTCCCCACCAAATGTTGGTGAGAGCCTTCTTTTACTCCCCACTAGATGTTGGAGAGCCGATTTGTTTTTTTTATTAGTTTATTTACATACCAAATAAATCATAAATATCTGTAATTGTGTCATTGCCAAAAGAACCATTAAATAATTTTAGTTCAATATCAACATCTTCATTAATTGGTTTAGTCCAATTAAATTTTTTATCAGTATCTTTATAGTAGAATGCACATTCTAAAGTATAACCTAAAAGATTAAAGTAAAATGATTCACCATCAGTGGTAACACTTCCCATATCTTCAGCATTTATTTCATCTAAGACAGCATCAATATCATAAATAGTATTAGGTGGTACAGCATAACTTTCTTTTACTTCTTCTACTCTATTAGTTTCATCATTAAAATCTAAATAATAAACATTTAGAGAATAACAACTATCTGTTGGACACTCTTTACTAAGTTCTTGGGCTTTATTTACTTTAGATGAAGGTTTATTATCTTTTAAAGTAACATCTAAAGTTGTATCTCCTTTAATTACGATTTTTTTACTTATTGGTAAATAATTTTCTTTTTTAATACTTATTTGATATTCACCAACAGGTAAAGTTGTACTATACTCGCCTTTATTATTAGTACTCATCGCGGCTATTTTACGGTTATCTTCTAAAGAATATACTTCTATGATAGCATTTTTAAGTTTAGTTCTTCCATTTATAACTTTTCCTTTTAAAGTATAAGATTTATTTTCCATCATATTAGTATCAATAAATGCTTTGGTTATTTTATAAAGAGAAGTATCGGATAAATTATATTTTTCGGCACTCATCATAACAGCTAGAGCACAATCTTCAAAACTAGCATAAGATGGGAGTAAGAATAAAGAATCATACCAAACTTTGGCCATTTCTTCCATATCTTTAAAAGCTCCGGCATTATACATAAGATAAGCAGCATGAGTTACAACGCCGGCATTTTGATGAACTCCCCCATTATCATAATCCGATACAAACATTGCACCATCAGAGTCTAGTAACTTTTTTAAAGATTCTTTATCATAGCCATCAGGAATGTAATTTGCACCACCTTTAATAGATGCTTGACCATATTTAGTAGGTTCAATGGCCGTTCTTAACATTGGTTTTTTGGGACTTGGATTATTTTCGCCCAAATCCCAGTTGCCCTCAATTAAATGACCAAATATATCAGAAATTCCTTCATTTAAAGCTCCTGGTTCAAAAGCTTTATTTAGTTTACTTAATTTAGGCATGCTTGCAAAATCAATGATATATTTATTAACCCCATGAGTAAATTCATGAGCCATAACATCTAGGGAAGCACTTAGAGATTTTCCATAATAATTACCAATATACATTTGCTTACTAAAGTTAGACCAGAAAGCATTATTTAAATCTATATTGGTAAAATTTAAGGCTGATACGCCAATATTTACTTTAATTTCACTGCCCGCGCCATCATAAGAATTTCTATTTAAAACATTTAAGTAATAATCATAAATCTTTTCAAATTGCGCCATAGTTGTTATCGCATCTTTTAAAAACTCTGGGTCATACTCATTTATTCCATTTAAAGAATTTATATTACCATTCCTAGCATCTATTTCTAAATTTATTGGAGATGTTGGAATATTACTTACCACATGGGCGGTAAATGATCCTGTATTGCGATAATCATGAATACTTATATTACGATTGCGATCATAAAATTCATATTTACCGGCATTATAATCTAAAGTAATTGTATATGTTTTATCATCAAGTCCCACCCCAGCATACTTATAATCGGCATAATCTATTGCATTACTCTTTATTAATATTTCACCAGTATTGGCATCTATTAAATAGATTTCAGATTTAGTATCACTTATTGCCAAGACATTATAAACTAAATAATCTTGGTCATCATCGGGAAGAATAGCAAGTTCATTTGTTAATACTTTTCCCTTATCTCCGATTTTTTCTAAAGCAATCTTTTCGATATCTTTTGCACTTAATTTAGGGTTAGTATCAATAGTTATATCTTTTTCATAATAGCCATTTACACTTAGAGCATTCCCTAATTTATCACTACTTACTATAATATCTTGATATAACACGGGTATATTATTATACTTTTGCGCAAAACGATAATAAGTAGTATCATTATTAGTAGCTTCAGTTTTTAAGTTAAATTCTTTTTTGGGGTCTTTAATTCCCAATAAATCTTTAACATCTTCTAAAGCGGATAGAGCATCACTACTTGATTTGATTTTTTTAGCACTAAATTTACCATCAATAAATTTTACTGTTCCATCTTCTTTATAATTATAACTAATTTCTTGGGTGATATTAGAATTACTTTTTTGACTTTTTTGATACCAGAAGTAACCTCCTACTCCTAAAGATAGAATAGATATTAATAAAACTATAATTATTATTGTTTTTTTCTTACTCTTTTTTTCTTGTTTTTCGCCACATTTAGAGCAAAACTTTTCTTTTTTAGTTAGCTTATTCCCACAATTTTTACAATACATATAAATTCTCCAATTCTTTTTATATATTAATTATAGCATATATTTTTAAGTTTATGAACTATTATTTTGGGTATTTAAAAAAGCTCAATTTCTTGAGCCTTTATTGAATTCTAACCTTAACAGTTGATGAAACGACATAATTTATTTTAGGGTCATTATTTTCAATTTGTACTTTAACATCATGTTCTCCAGCTGTATATCCTTCTAGGTCAATATAAGCATTAATATTACTTTCACTTACATTATCTATTACAGATTGAACACCTTTTACAATAACATTGATACTATCTGTTCCAATAATATTGGCGGTAAGACCACTAGCAAGGTTTTTACTAGATATATTTGATACGCTTATTTCTTTTTGTTTTTCATCACCAAATGTTACAGTAATGGTGGCTTTAGTTTCACTTACAGACCTTACTCCACTTGGACGATTAATAGTTACATTATAAGTTTTATTACCACTTGCGCCTTGGTCCGCAACATTAATTGTTACGGGAACACTTGAAATACCACTTATTGTTTCTTGGTCACCATAAATTGTAACAGAATGAGTATTATTATTATTTATTAAGATAGAAGCAATAGCTTTACCGGTTACTAAATTACCGGTTGTTAAGACTTCTAGAGGAACACTTTTAGAATAGGTATCTAAAGTAATAGATGCGGTTAGAGTTGTGGGAACTATTTCAACATCTTCAATAATTTTTCCTTTACTATCATAGGCTAGAAGAGGAATATTATCAATATCATAAGTTCCAGCATCATTTAAAGTATTATCTCGTAAATCGATTAAAGCTTTAACGGTTGCGATATTATTTAAAGCATCTTCACTACCCTTTACTACAACTTCACTTTTGGATAATTCGACATTTTTAACACTTAAACGTTCATTTAAATAATCAACATTTACTAAATCATAATCTATAGTTCTCGTAACACTTATTTTATCTTTGATAGTTACTGATACATAAGATGGGTCAAGTTTATAATTTATCGAATCGATTGATTTAGTGTATGATAAATAAACTTTATAGGCGGAATCACGAGCTTCATAATCAGATAAATCTAAAATTACAGTATTAGTACCTAATTGTTTAGCAAGATAAATATCACTTTTTCTTCCAATTAAGACAATATCAACAGTTTTAGGAATACCTTCAATGACATAGGCTTCTTCATTATAATTCGCTTTTACCGGAACATTAGTAATTACTTCAGCTTCAGATTCAACAAGAGTTATTACTTGAGAATCAATTAGTAAAAACATAACAACAGCGAGAATTAATGAAACATATATAATAAAGTTAGGTCTACTTATAATATAATCAAGTTTTATATTACGAGATTTTAAATATTCTCTAATACTAAATATTATTCTACTTATGGGAGTTACGATTATT
The DNA here is from genome assembly GCA_947623735.1 of uncultured Bacilli bacterium. Classification (GTDB taxonomy): domain Bacteria; phylum Bacillota_I; class Bacilli_A; order RF39; family UBA660; genus Caccenecus. The sequence continues at coordinate 7,984 of CANQHE010000022.1, read as the reverse complement.
TTATCAATTAAACGATAGATACCCATAAATATGGCTTTAAAAAATTTCAAAATTGCTTTCATTATTCTTCACCTGCACTATCTTTGTTTTCGGCTTCATAGAATACCTCAGGTCGTGGATTTAAAGCATCAATTAAAAGCATCCGAAACTCATCTAATGTTAAGTTATAATTTAAATCGCCATCACAAGCAATACTTAAACGACCATTTTCTTCAGATACAACTAAGGCGATAGCATCACTTTCTTCGGCTATACCTAAAGCTGCACGATGGCGAGTTCCAAGTCTTTTAGAAATACTTCCACTCATACTTGTTTTAAATATAGCACCAGCCGCGGTTATTCTATCACCCTGTAATATTACACCACCATCATGAAGTGGGCCATTAGGGAAAAAGATAGTTTCTAATAAATCACTTGATAAATCAGCATAAACTTTAGTTGCGGGTTCAATATATTCTTGTAAAGATATTTCTCTTTCAATAACGATTAAAGCCCCAATACGATTACGTTTAAAGTATTCTATTGATTTCATAATTTCATAAACTACTTTTTCTCTTTCATCAATAGTTAAAACTTTATGACGACCTAAAAGTTGGGTTCTACCAATAGATTCTAAAACACTTCTTATTTCAGGTTGGAATATTACAATTATCGCAAGTGGTCCCCACTCTAAACAGTATTGTAAGATAATACCAACTGTATATAGATTTAATACATCACTTAATACTTTAGTTAATAATACTAAGATTACTCCTTTAAATATTAAAACCATTTTTATATTATTTTTAATATTTTTTAAAATAAAATAGAATACGAGCCATACGACGCCAATATCAATTATTTTTGTACATACTTCCCATATCATGTTTAATGTCATAAATTCATCTTCCTTTTCGCTTTTTTTATTATATCAAAAAAGGGACTTGAAATCTATAGTTTTCAGGCAATTTCAACTTGAGCCTTAAACATTCTGGTTAAGACAGCGATAATATTACTATCACTAACCTTTGTTACATAGGTTTCAAATCCATTTATATATTCTTCAAAGATTATAATTTTTTTAGAGTCAACTTCCCTTTTATTAGTTAAACCCATAGCTAAAAAATATTTTTTACCATAATACATAGCTTCATTTAAAAGAATATATTCTTCGCCATTTTCTAAGACAATAATACTGTTTGTTTTCATTTTGTTCCTCCAGCATTAGAGATAGGTATAATTTCGACTACTTTAAGTCGCTCATTAGATTTATCTTGGGGATTTTCTTTAGTTTCTAATTGTGAAAGAGATTCGATATCGGGTTTAGCATCAGTTTCTTTTGAGTCTTTATTAAATAAATTTTCGATTGATAAAGCTTCACTTTTAGGTTCTTCTTTTAATAAAGCCTCTTTAGCACTAGCAAGATACATATCGATTTGGTCGAAGATTTCATCGGGAGTTTTATCAAACTTTTGGCGATTTTTAATCGCTTTTATTTCTTCATTTATAGCTTTTAATTTTTCTTTATCTTCTTCTTCTTCAACTAAATCTTTAGTTTTTAAATCAAGCATGGATAATTTTTTTAGATTGTCTAATTCTTTATTATATTGGTTATTTTCTTCTTCTAATGAAGTTATTATGTCTTTTATTTGATTAGTACGAGCAATACTTTTTAATAAATTTTCTTTATAAGAATCTAGAATAGTATTTAAAATATTTTTTTCTTTTTCTTTTTTAGTTATCGCACTTTCTAAATTTGCTTTATTTTTAGGAGTTTTATTTTTTTCTTTGATTAATCTCCGATAATTACTTAAAGTATTTTCAAGTTTTAAGATAGTGCTTTCAATATCATTTATTTCTGGACCTATTTCTTTATTTACATATTCATCAATGTTATTAATTTCTTGTTCATAGTTTGCAATAGTGGTTTTGTTGTTTTCAGTACTTTTTTTAATATAATTAATTCTTTTACTTAAAGCATTATTATCTAAATCTTCATAATTTTTATTATCTATTAGAGTTGATAGTTCTAATCTTAAACTCTCTTTTTTTTCTAATTCTTCATCTAAAATGTTTTTATTATTAATGTCCATGTAAGGCTTAGATTTTACAATAGTTACTAATTCTTTTACTTTATTTAAAGCATCAATTAAATTGTTTTCAATAATTAATTCTTTAGCATCGGTTGCTATAACATTGGCATCAGTTAGTAATTCTAATTTTCTTTTTTCTAAACTATCTAAATCACTTTTTAGGGCATTTAGTTTTTCTTCATCACTATTTTTTAAATCTTCATCTAAATAAGCATTCGGATTGTTTAAATTATCTTCGATATCTTTTAAGCGAGATTTTTCAGTATTTAATTTATCATTTAATTCACTTAAAGCAAGATTATTTAATTCTAATTCTTTTAATATATCTTCATATTCGGCTTTTTTAGTAGTTAATTCTTTAGTTAGAGCATTTACATTCGCTTTTTCTTTTTCTAAAAGTTCAGTATAATAATTGTTATTTTGAGAATTATGCGCTTTTTCCTCTAAAGTTTTAACATAAGATTCATTCGTATTTAATTTTTCTTTTAAATCATTAATATCATTATAAAGTTTTTTTTCACTACTCTTAGTTTCATCTAAAGAGATTTTTATATCTTTTATTTTACGATTTAAACGATTAATTTTATTTTTAAGACTTATTTCAATGTTTTTATCTACTAATTCATTAGAGGCATTAAAATAACGAGAATCGGTCATAAGACTTTTTAAATCTTCGATATCACTTTTTTTGTTTTTGATAGATTTTCTTAATGTTATTAACTCAGTATTTATTTCGTCAATATTTAAAGGAGAATCTGCCATACTTACAAGAGTATCGATATTATTAAAAACTTCTGTATGCATAGTATTTAGCCACCTAACCTTTTCTATTCTAATATAATACTATCACAAGTGGAGGTTTTTTGCAACTTTTAAAAGTTGTTTTGTAAGAAAAGTGTTGGATTAAAATTTTTAGTTTAATAGGGTTATTAGTCCAACCGGGAGAATATTTTTTTCATAATATAAAGTGTAGGAGGTATTTGATTGTGTTATTCGAAGACAATAGTTTTGACATTAATATGTCAATGTTTATGCCAGATGTAAAATTATTTAATCGAGATAGTAATATTTTAGAACCAATGGAAGGCTTTTTAAGAGGAAATATGTTTAAAGATTTATATAAACCTTATAAAAATCTTACTTATTTTAAATTAAATCCTAAAACAGAAAGAGAAAAAATGCTTTATAAAATAATGGCTTTATCTTTTGCGATTAATGATTTAAATCTTTATTTAGATTTACATCCGGATAATAAAGAGGCTTTTGATTTATTTAAAAAATATGTTGAAGAAAAAAGAACATTAAGTAAAGAATATGATAAAGTTTATGGACCTTTATCAGTAACAAAAACAACAGGAAGTAAATTTAATTGGATTAATTCCCCTTGGCCTTGGGATGATTTTGGAGGTGGCTTATATGTTTAAATACAAAAAGTACACCAATTATCCAATTAATATTTGTAAAAAAGATTTAAAAATGGCTAAATATTTAATAACTCAATTTGGGGGGTCTAATGGAGAACTAGCGGCCGCGCTTAGATATTTCTCACAAAAATTTAATATGCCTGATGATTATGGAAAAGCATTACTTAACGATATTGCAACCGAAGAGCTTTCACATTGTGAGATGATTGCGACGATGGTTCATCAACTTACGAAAGATGCAAGTGCGAAAGAAATGGAAGAAGCTGGTCTTGGAGGATATTATGCGGAACATGGTAAAGGAACGTATCCGACTGATGCGAATGGTGTTCCTTTTACAGTAACTTATTTTGCGGTTACAGGTGATGCTTTGGCGGATATTTTAGAGGATATGGCTGCTGAACAAAAAGCACGCGCTGTTTATGAAAATTTAATTGATTTAACCCAAGATGAAGAAGTATTAAGAGTGCTATTATTTTTAAGACAAAGAGAAATTGTGCATTTTAATCGTTTTAAAGAACTATACGAATATTATAAGAAAAAAGGTTTAGAATAAAAAAGTCACTTCCCTTTTTTAGGGAAATGGCTTTTATTTTTTTATAGTTCTTTTAGTTGTACTCTTACGTTTGGTGGTAGTCTTTTTATTTTTAGGGCTACTTGAAGTTTTTTTGGTTGGAGTTTTTTTCTTGGTTGGTTTTGATGTTTTGGTTTTATTATTTTTAGGAGAATTAGTATTTTTGTTAGATTTAGAATTAGTACTATTTTTAGAAGGAGTATTATTTTTAGAAGTTGTTTTAGTTTTAGAACTGTTAGTCTTCTTAGAACTATTTTGTGGTTTCTTTTTAACTGAAGATTTAGATTTAGAAACATTTTCTTTAATCTCTTTAGAAGTATTTGCTTTTTCGTTTTTAGAAGTATTTTTTTCTTCAGCTTTTGCATTACCGGCTTGCTTTTTACTAGCAACTTTGGTAAGAGATGGCTCTAATGATTTTTCCTTAAGTTCTTTTGGCTCTTCTTTAGAAGGTGCCTCTATAGTCTTTCCACTTTCTAATTTATTATCTTTAGGTTTATCTAATATGATAGGATTTGCTGGTTCTTCTTTAATTTCTTTTAAGAATAGTTTTCGAATAATAGCAATATCGGATAGTTTAAATTCTTTCTTAACTTTAGGTTCTTTACTCTTTCTTTCTTGAACTTTTGCCTCTTTAGTTTCTTTCTTAGGCTTTTTAACTGGCTCGGTTGCTAGTTGTTCTTTTACCTCATCTTGGACTAATTTATTCTTCTTACGATTTCGGAAATAATTAATAATTTTACTTATTTTTATATAAATAATAGTTATAATAATACAAAAAAGAGTGATAAAATAGGCCCCAATGATGGCAATGAAAAACATATCTATAGTATCAAATTTATTCATATATTATCACTCCTATTTTATTTTTTGATTTAATTATTCAATATTTTCACTATCTTCATTAGTTGGGGTTGCTTCAACATCAGGATTATATAATGCTAGTTCGAGGCGGTCATTATTTTTTATAAAATAGACTGTTCCTTTGGTGTCATAGCCTAAATCTTTTTCGTAAGTATAGTTCATTGTAACTTTATAAGCATCTGTTTCTTGTTCATTTAAGGTTATTTTAGTCTCTTCAACATTTAAAACTTCAACATTAGTTATTTCGGGTAATTCTTGAACGCGGTCACGATAGGTATTATCAATGATATCATTATAAATTGTATCTTGAGCTTTTCTATTAAAATCATCTTTTTTAGCATTATATATATATTCTAGGCTTCCGACATCATATTTGTTTACTTTGTTGTTTAAGGTATAAAAATCAATGACAAAAAGTTTAGCTAGAGATTCGGCATATTTTTGATAGTCAATCGGGTCGCTTGCTAAAATGTCTTCTAAATTTTTAAATTCACTTTGCATATATTTAGTATCACGGTCATCTAAAGTATAACCGAATTTATCAATACTAGAAATAATACTTGTTGTATTGTGAGGCTTTTTTTCAGGTTCTTTTTTTGAAAAGAAGATTTTAGAAATACCAATACCACTTGTAATAACGATTAAAATTATTATTACTATCAACCAAATTTTATATCTTTTTCTCATTATTCACTTTCTCCATTTTCTTTTATTGTTAAAACTTTCTCGCCGTCTTCTTTGATTAAATCATGAACGATTATAGCATTGGATACGTCAAGAATTTGTTCGGATTTTGCGATTAAGTTAGTAATGTAATCACTGGTTAGTTCGGCCCCTTCTTTAATGATTTTCGATTGACCAGTAGAATTGTTGTAATAAATTAAATTGGTAATAAAATTGCCATCATGGAAAACTACTAAGTTGTCATCTTTAATATTAAATATGTCATGACCAAGAGCAAATTCATTTTTAATTCCTAACATGTTGCCTAAGGTTGGCATAACATCATACATACCCATAACATAATCGACTTCACCATTTAAGGTATTGCGAAGTTTTTGATTTTTGGTCCATATAATTAATGGAGTTTTTTTGTTTAAATTATGAGCATAAGAATCATAATCAACATATAATGGGTCAGTTTCTTCACGAAGTTCGCCAGTTTTATAATCATAATTGTATAAATAATTTTTTTCTTTACGAGTTAATTTTGCATCATGGTCGCCATAAAGAACAAATACTGTGTTATTAAAGTAATCAGAATTTTGGACATATTCAAAAAATTCACCTAAAGCCGCGTCAGCATAGTGGGAACTTGTTATATAATTTCCAACAGCGGTATTATATAAGTAATTAGTAGTCTTTTCTTCACAGTTGTTTTCTTCGTCACATTCTTCATAAGTTGTTGACATATCATATTCCCCATATTTATTTAAAAAGATAAATGGAGAGTGATTGGATAAAGTTATTATCGTTCCCATATAATTTGTGTGATTAGCTTCGATATTTTCTAAAATAGGCATAGCTTCTTTAAAGAAAAGTTTATCACTTATTCCTAAGTTTATACATTCCATATTAGTAGTATCTTCAGTGTCGGCACATTTATCTTTGTTGTAGTTAAAACTTTCTTCAAAGTACATGTCTTGGTAACCAATATTAGGATGGACAGTGGCCCTATTCCACATTGATTTATAGTTACCATGCATACTAAAGGTATAATAACCTTTCTCAGTTAGAAGTTTAGGGATGGTTATATATTCCCGGTCATAATATGTTGTAAATACAGCCCCACTTTGGGCAGGCATTAAACTAGTATTTAAAGTAAATTCGGTATCACTAGAGGTACCAATGCTTATTTGAGGATAGAAATTTTTGAAGAACATCCCCTCTTTGGCAAGACGATTGATATTTGGAGTGGCTTCAACATCATTAAATTTTAAATCCATGAGATAGGTTTCGATACCTTCCATGTGAATAAATATTATGTTATAACCTTCTAAAATATTCGTATATTTATTTTCGCCACTATATTTATCTATATCTTCGGAAGTAAAATATTGGGTAAATTTTTGAACTGATTCTTCATAGCCGAATAAACTACTTAGTTTGGGAGTTAATGTTTGAATGATATCGTTACATTGGTATAAGACTAGGCCAAAGCGTTCAACTATGTATACTCTGTTCCATTGTTTAGCGAGACGAGAATAATCGGTTTTGGTCGCGGTTACAAAAGTATATGCTAGGAAAATACAGCCCACTAAAAGAGTTGTTACACACATTTTTTTGCCTTTTTCCACGATACTTAAAAAGTTATAATAAGTAGTTCTTATAAGCCTTTTATGAATGAAATAAAATAAAAATGGAAATATTATATAGATTAAATCAGTAATTTTTAGGCGGTCATAAATTGAACTCATAACGGTTTCAGTTTGGCCGGCAGTAGATAATTCACCTAATGAAGCAAAAGATACATAAAAGGTGTAATATATAGAATTTATTATTTCCATAATAGTAAAAATTAAAATTACTACGAAAAAATAACGAAATTGTTTTTTAGGTTTAATTAGATAGCCAAAAGAACCTATTATTAAAACTAGTGCTAAGTCGACAATAAATGTTTCTAAACTAAACATATTGCCTATTGTAAATTTTCTGATTAATAAGAGACCTAGCAAAGATATGATGACATATGAAAGGAACAAGCGATTGGTAGCTACATACTCTATGATACTTTTTCGAGTTTTTCGGAGTCCTAATTTTATTTTTTCTTTCATAAACAACCTTCTTACATAGATAATTATATAATATAAATAAGAATTTTGCAATTTATCATTGATTTTTTTTAAAATTTTTGGTAATATCAGTATGTACGCAGGTGTAGTACAGCGGTTAGTATGCGACCTTGCCAAGGTTGAGACGGCGGTTCGATTCCGCTCACTTGCTCCAAATTGATAGGAAACTCGGAACACACTTCCGATTGTAATAAATGCTAACAGAAATGTTAGTTTTTTTGTTATGTAAAGGAGTGATATAAATGTTAGCAATTAAAACTAAAC
>CANQHE010000021.1 GCA_947623735.1 uncultured Bacilli bacterium | reverse complement strand
GCGAAACATAGTTGAGTTCATCATGACCCTTGCTTTTTAGATTTCATTAATCATAATATTTTCACAAATAAAGCTCGGCTTTATTTGTTACTAATTCACTTGCATCGCAAAATACAAAAACTGACATTTTCAAAAAATCTTAACAGGATTATTTTTATATAAGTAATGAAAATATTGGGGTGAATAAATAATAACGCAAATTTTTAGACTAAATGCAGGTTTATAAAAATTTGTTTCATTTACTAGACTTATTTCAGGTTTAAAACATAGAAACGGAAATAAGTCTTTTAATTCTGAGTAATAAATGAGAAATTTTTGCATGCTAAAATAACAGAGTTATCTCCGCTTTTTAAACTTATTTCCGTTTTTATCTTAATAGGATGTATTTAAATGTTTAATAACAAATAAAGAAGAACTTTATTTGTATTACTTATTATAATCAATGAAATTTAAAAATCAAGGGTATATAAACTCATTTCATTCGCCTTTGATTTTAAATTTCATTATACTATAATCAAACTTATTTCCGTTTTTTTATTAAAACCGGAATTTCAAATGAAAATTAGCGGTGAATAAATAATAATTCTTAATATTATGTCAATAGTATTTGAAAATGTCTCAAAAATTTTTAAACATAAACGGGAAAAAATCTCGTTTTTGTTTACAATAAATTTAAGCATATTGATGTTTATAATGAGATTTAACCATTTGTCTTTTAAAAGAAGCAAGTTTCCATGGATGAGACATTGGAGGAATATGCTTTTTAACAGTTTTTATCTCAACAGTTTCATCAAATTCTTTAGATTGAATTGTGTTTCTCTGTAATTTTCTTAGTTCATATACTTTATCATCAATTGTAACTAATAATTCACCATTAAAAGCTTTAATAACTAAACATTCTGTTTTAGGCATAAAACATTTTAATTCATTATCTAAATATGGTTGGTAATACTCTTTGTTAAACTTAATAGAATTGCCATTATCAATCTTTCTAGGAGTTAAAACAGCAAGAGTATAATTGATAGTTTCTAAAGATGGAGAAATTTCAAATACTGTTGGAAATTTTTTATAATCTAAAGCAAACTTTTTATTAAAATTAGGAACAAATACTTCAATAAGATACTTATTGGCTTCCTCAATAGTATTAATATTATTAAGTCTTAATTCTTGAACTAATCTTCCTTGAAAAGTACCATTAGTTCTTTCGATTAAGCCTTTGGCTTGAGAAACAGAAGAAGTTTCTAAATCTATACCTAATTGTTTACAAGCATAACCATATTGAGTTAAAACATCTTTTTCACTAGTTCTTTTATTAGGATTTAAAGACATATAATTGAATACAGTTCTATTATCAGTAAAAAACTTATAAGGAATGCCATATTTAGTTAATATCTGATATAAGACATGATAATAACCATTTAAAGTTTCTTGTTTATCAAACCAAGCCCCGACGATAATAGAAGTTGCTTTGTCGATAGCTAAATGTAAACAAGTTTTATTATCACCAAACCATTTATGAATAGAGCCATCTTGTTCAATTATTTCACCAAAATATTTAGGTTTTTCTAATCTTGGATGAGAATCTTCTAAAGATACCTCATGATTAACAATTTGATTAATTTGATCTTCACTCATAGCTAAGTTAATTTTCTTTTCTTTAAGTAATTTTTGTTTAGCAAATTGCCTTTTAGTTTTTTTTCTTGCTTTAGGGGATAAAATACCATCTTTAGTTAAAATATTATAAATATATTTATAAGATACTTTAATGTTTTCTTCTGTTTCTAAAAATTCTTTGAAATGAACAAAATTAAAATCATAGTATTTATTCTTATAAAGTGTTATAATATCTTCGGAGATTGACTTATCTAAAGCTTTTGATGGGATATGACCACGATTACCGTGGACAAAGCCAGATTTGCCTTTCTCCTTATAAATGATAATAAGACGATTAATTTGTCTTCTTGATATACCGAGTTTTTTACTAGCTCGATTTTTGTTACCATTGTGATCAACTAATTCTTTGATAACATCATATTTTTCTTGTTCTTTCATTCTTAATTCTACCTTTCTCAATTTATGTCACCTCAAGTGACATATAATATATTAGTTTTGAGACAAAATCAAATACTAACACTTAAGACATTATCATATATTAATCATATGAATAAATAATAATTCTTAATATTATTGACTAATTATTAGTTATAAGATATAATTATTGTGCAAAACAAAAAGTAATGCATTTTTAGTTTTGCCTGCCTTTAATTTTTCTATTTTCTTAAGTAAAGGGCAGAAGATTCAAATTTCATAGGTGGGAACTCCATTCTTTCCCACTTTTTTGTTTGGCAAATTTTAGAAATGATGTTATAATATTAAATACAGGATGAGGTAGTAGTATGAAAATAAGTGAAGTAAATAAAAATGAATTAAGTCCAATGATGCAACAATATATGGATATTAAAGAAAAGCATATGGAAGAGTTACTTTTCTATAGATTAGGGGATTTTTATGAATTGTTTTTTGATGATGGAATAATTGCATCAAGAGAGCTCGAACTTACACTAACGGGAAAGAATGCCGGATTAAAAGAACGGATTCCAATGTGTGGAGTGCCCTTTCATAGTGTTTCGCCTTATATTGAGAAATTAGTTCAGAAGGGTTATAAAGTAGCAATATGTGAACAATTAGAAGACCCAAAAAGTACTAAGGGAATGGTTAAAAGAGGAGTAGTTGATGTTATATCAAAAGGAAGTATTGTCAATTTAGAATCTTTAAGTGAACATGATAATAATTATATTGCTTCTTTATTAGATTTAGAGTATTTATATATGCTTACTGTCGCGGATATTTCAACAGGAGAGTTAAAGAGTTTAAGTATCGCGCATAATAAAGAAAAACTCATAAATGAAATATTAAATTTAAATATTAAAGAAATAATTCTCGAAAATAATCATGATGTCGAAATTATTAATTTACTTAAAAATACTTATGGGGTAGAAGTATCTATTAGTGAGGAATATTTAACAGATGGTTACGAAGATTTAATTAATAGTGTTAGTGATACGAGAATAAAACAAGGTATTAGACATTTACTTTATTATTTAGTAGTAAAGGAACTTAAAGATTTAAGTCATATATCAAGAGTAAATATCGTCAATAAAAATGATTTTTTAGAGATGGATGTTCATACAGTGAGAAATTTAGAGTTAATCGAAACTTTAAGATTAAAAGAAAGAACATACTCACTTTTGTGGTTACTTGATAAAGCTAAAACGGCGATGGGCTCAAGAAAAATTAAGACTTGGATTTTAAATCCTTTAAGAGATAAAAAAGAAATAGAAGAGCGTTATAATAAAATAGAAACCCTTAATAATGAATTTATATTAAAAGATGAACTTCGAGATTTATTATATGAAATATATGATTTAGAAAGATTATGTGCCAAGGTTATAACTGGTAATTTAAATGCTAGAGATTTACTCCAAATAAAAAATTCCCTTAGTGTTTTACCCCGAGTTAAAGATATTGTGCATGATTTAAAATTTTCCTATGAAATTAATACGCATGAAGAATTATTTCAATTATTAGATAAAGCAATATATGAAAATCCGCCTTTAAGTATAAAAGAAGGTTATTTGATAAAAGATGGTTATAGTAAAGAACTTGATGAACTTAAAAGTATTAGAAGTGGGGGAAAAGATTTCATTGCCCAGTTTGAAGCCAAAATAAGGGAAGAAACGGGAATTAAGAATTTAAAAGTGGGATTTAACCGAGTATTTGGTTATTATATTGAAGTATCTAAAGGGGAAGCAAAAAAGGTTAGTAGTGAGTTTGGTTGGGAAAGAAGACAGACACTAGCTAATTATGAGCGATATATTTCTCCAGAATTAAAAGAAAAAGAATCATTAATTTTAAATGCCGAAGAAAAAATATTTGAATTAGAATATAATTTGTTTTGTGAAATAAGAGAGATAATTAAAAAAGAAATATTAAGTTTAAAAGAAACGGCGGAGATTATTAGTGAATTAGATGCGATTGGTAGTTTAGCAGTTTGTGCCGAAGAATATAACCTAGTGCGACCAACATTAAATGATGAAAAAAAATTAGAGATAGCTTTAGGAAGACATCCTGTAGTGGAAGCTGTAAGTAAAGAAGTGTATGTTCCAAATGATATTTTAATGGATAATACGACAGATATTTTACTTATTACGGGACCTAATATGAGTGGTAAATCAACTTATATGAGAGAATGTGCAATAATTATTATAATGGCACAAATGGGTTCTTTTGTGCCTGCGAAATCTGCGAATTTACCAATAATTGATGAAATATTTACGCGAATTGGGGCAAGTGATGATTTAGTAAGTGGCGAATCAACATTTATGGTGGAGATGAAAGAAGCGAGAAATGCCGTGGTTAATGCAACAGAGAATAGTCTAATTATTTTTGATGAATTAGGAAGAGGAACTGCGACTTATGATGGTATGAGTCTTGCCCAAGCAATACTTGAGTATGTCGCTAAAAATATTAAATGTAAAACCCTTTTTTCGACTCATTATCATGAACTTACAGATTTAGATAAAAAGTTTCTTAATATTAAAAATGTTCATGTGGCTGCGAAAGAAGAAGGAAATATGATTACCTTTTTACATAAAGTACAAAATGGCCCGGCCGATAAGAGTTATGGTATCCACGTAGCAAGACTTGCTTTAATGCCCGAAGAATTACTTACGAGAGCAGAGGAAGTTTTGAGTTTGTATGAAAACGGCAAAAAGAAGAAGAAGGATGTTGATGATAATGTCCAACTAGCGATGAATTTTGATACTAAAAGTGAAGAAAAAGATATTCTTAGAGAGAAATTAAAAGAAATAGATGTGCTTCATATTACTCCGATGGAAGCAATAAATATTTTATTTGAGTTGAAAGAATTAGAAAAATAATAAAAGGATGAAAATGGATAAATGATTAGGGAAGCAAATATTAATGATTATGTTAAAATTGAAGATTTAGTGGAACAGATACATGAAAGACATTTAACTCGAAGACCCGATATTTTTAATGATCAAAAGGCGATTTCTTATGATGATTTTAAAGCAAGTTTAGATAATAGAGATACTTTAAATTTTGTTTATGAAGAAGACGGTATAATTAAAGGTTATGTTATGGCAACAATTAAGATAGTAGGTCTTTTACCTTTTATGAAAGAGCGGAAGATTATTTTTGTTGAAGATATTGTCGTAGATAAACAGTATAAAAATAAAGGAATTGGAACGAAGTTATTTAATAAAATTCAGGAAATAGGCATAAAATTAAATATTAGAGAGATAGAGTTAAATGTTTGGGCTTTAAATGATGAAGCGATAGATTTTTATAGGAAAATGGGCTTTCAAATGCAAAGAATACAAATGGAAAAACAAATTTAAGATAATTTAGTCTTGTAGACATAAATTTGACATTTTAGAGTACATATGGTATAATTTATAGACATGAAGGGGGTTAATAATATGTATTATGATCAGTTATTAGCTATGAGAGAAAAAAATAAATTAGACTTTAGAAGAGTTTTTAATGATAATGCAATTACTTCTGAATATAAAGATAAAAGACTTAGAATGTTAATTGAAAGAGACTCTTTAATTGAAGCAAAATTACGTCTTGTTAATTATACCATTAGAACAGGGGTAGGAAAGGCGGAAGCAGAGGCTTATAAGAAAGCTTTTAAACATGAATTTTTAACACAAATTAAAGCCGGATATGCCATAGAAGATATTTTAACAAGTATTGATGAGTTAATACCTAATCCTGGACTTAATCCGAGAAATTATGTTAAAGCTTTAAGAAATGCCGGTTATTTCTATTACTTTAGAGAAGAAGATGAACAACCAAGACTTATTTTATCAGCAAAAGCTGAACGTTATTTAGAAAATGAAGCTAATATAAGTTTAAAAAGAAAGTAATGGTTGTAATATAGAGCAAGTTATGATATAATTTGCTTATATAAAAAAGTGGTGATTCCCTACCGATTAGAAATGGGACTTAATAAAAAGATGGTGATTCCCCACCGTAAGAAGGGACTTAATAAAAAGCGGTGATTCCCTACCGATTAGAAATGGGACTTAACAAAAAGATGGTGATTCCCCGCCGTAAGAAGGGACTTAAAAAAGTAGCTTTAAGTTACTTTTTATTTTGTTTGACAATAATACAAGCGTATGCTATACTAGAATTAGCTATTAGAAGTAAAAGGGAGGTTTGATATGTAATGGCTAAACTTAAATTAGTAAAGGTTGACTACAAGTATTGTGATTATTTAAGAAGATATGATCATAAAGTTTGTTATAATAAAGGCTCTAAAGAGTTAAGACCTTATATAGGAGTTTTATTGGAAATTAATGCTTGTTTATATTTTGCTCCTTTATCAAGTCCTAAGGAAAAATATAAAGATATGCCGGATAATATAGATTTTATTAAAATTGATGAGGGAAATTTAGGAGCAATAAATTTTAATAATATGATTCCTCTTAGTGTAAATAATTATTCTTTATTAGATTTTTATAGTAAAAACTTAAAATATGCTCGAATGCTTAGGATGCAACTTAGATGGTTAATTAGGCATACAGATATTATAATTGATCATGCATCTAATTTGTATTATAAATATATAAAAGGTACTTTAGATAGTAGAATACGGAGTAGATGTTGTAATTTTCCTTTATTAGAAGAAAAATGCTTTGAATATAATAATTTATTTATTAATAATTGAATTATTTTTAAATATAAGATATAATTAAAAAAGGTGATTTTGTATGGCTTTAACAAGAGGAGAATTAAGAGAAAAAATAATGATTATTTTATATCAATATGATTTAATGAGTAGTAATAAAGTTAAATGTAATATAGATGAAATTATGAAAGATAATATGGATATAGAAAATGATTTTGTTAAAGATATGGTTTATGGAGTTGTTACTTATAAAGATGAATTAGATAAAATTGCTAATGAAAATATGATTGATTGGAAAATTGAGAGAATTGATAAGACAGGAGCAGCAATTTTAAGATTGGCTTTATATGAACTTAAGTATACTGATACGCCAGAAATTGTAGTAATAAATGAGGCAGTAGAACTTGCTAAAAAATATAGTGATGAAGCTGTTAGAGGAATAATCAATGCGGTATTAGATAAAGTTATAAAAGAATAATTAAGTAGTAAGGAGGGGAATCATTATGGAAGATAAATATATGAAGATTAGTGATTTGAATCTTTATATTAAAAGTATGTTTGATGATAACCCATATCTAAAAAAAGTTTATTTAAGAGGAGAAATATCGAACTTTAAAAATCATTCAAGAGGACATTTATATTTTACATTAAAAGATGATAGCTCAAGAATTAGTGCGGTAATGTTTTATTCGAGTGCTGTAAATATAAATTTTGCTCCAGAAGATGGAATGAATGTTTTAGTTGAGGGACGTATTTCTTGTTATCCAGCTCAAGGAACGTATCAAATATATGTTGATAAAATGGAAGTAGATGGATTAGGTAATCTTTATTTAGAATTTGAAAAGTTGAAACAAAAATTAGCTAGTGAAGGATTATTTGATAGAGAAAGAAAAAAAGAAATTCCTAAAATTCCGAAGAGGATAGGAATAATTACGGCGCCAACAGGGGCAGCAATAAGAGATATAATTTCGACAATTAAAAGAAGATTTCCTATATGTGAAACAATTCTTTTTCCGGCTTTAGTTCAGGGGTCTGATGCTGCATCAGATATAGTGCGTCAAATAAAAGAGGCTGATTCCGGTAAATATGATATTGATGTTTTAATTGTGGGACGAGGCGGTGGCTCAATCGAAGACTTGTGGGCATTTAATGAAGAGATAGTTGCAAGGGCTATAAGTGAAGCCAGGGTACCGATTATAAGTGCAGTGGGTCATGAAATTGATTTTACAATTGCCGATTTTGTCGCCGATATGCGTGCTCCAACACCAACGGGGGCTGCCGAAATGGCTGTACCTACTATAAGTGAAATTAATAATATGATTAGTTCTTATCAAATAAGATTAAATGAATTTGTAGGTAATTTAATTCATAAAAGTAAAATTAGACTTGATAATATTAAGAGTTCATATATTTTAAAAAATCCTTTATCTTTGTATGAATTAAAGGAACAAAAGTTAGATAATTTTATAGATATATTAAATAGTAATATTAAAAAAAGGTTAGATAATTATAAATTAATGTTAGATAATATTAAAAAAAGTTATGTTCTTAAAAATCCGATGAGTTTATTTTTAGTGAAAAAAGAAAGATTAATATTTCAAGAAAAAACATTATATGGAGATATTAAAAATATTATTTTAAAGAATGAACATGATTATAAATTACTGGTTAATACTTTAAAATTAGTTAATCCATTAGGAATATTAGAGAAAGGGTATTCATTAGTTAAAAAAGAAGATACTTTAATTAAAAATAGTCAAGATTTAAAAATAAATGATATTATTAATATAAGATTATATGAAGGGGAAGTTAAAGCTGAAGTCAGGGAGGTTAATTAAATGAATGAATATGATAGATTGCTAGGAGAATTTGACTTATTAATAAGTGAGTTAGAACAAGAGGAGAAAAGTATTAGTTGGAAAATAGTTGGGTTAGAAGAAAAAAAAGAAGAATTAAAAGAGAAAAGAGATAATATTTTAAGAGAACTTGCTAAATTAAAAAAGATTAGAAGTGTACTTGATAATTACAATATTAAAAGAATTATTAAAAACTTAATTCCGTGTGTTCCCGCTTTTATAGTAGTTTTGGCTTTTATAAATTTTTTAATAATAAAATTTTTGCCAGTGCAATCTTTATCATTAATGGTTTTATTAAATGCGATAATCATTTTATTTCCTTTAATAGTGGAGTATTTGCCAAGTTTTTCGGAATTAAAAATACTTCGAGAGTATGATATTATTAAAGTTGATGGTTTAGAAGAGAAATTAAATAAAGAATTAAAGAATATTAATGGAAAAATAAAAGAGAATGATGTTGAAAGAAATAAAGAAATGGAAAGATTTATTAATATTCATAAAAAACTTAAAGAAATGTATGAAAGAGAAAATATTGTAATTGATAAAAAAATGGAAGCTGAGGATATGTTACAAGAAGAATATGATCAAAAGATGAATTTACAATTTGAGAAAGATAAAGCTTTAAAATTAATGAGAAGTAAAAAATAATAACAAAAAGGAGTGTAGATTATGGAAAAATCATTTGAAGATGCTTTAAAAGAATTAGAGGTTATTGTAAAAGAGTTAGAAAGTGGCAATGTGGAGTTAGATGGGGCAATAGATAAATATACAGAAGCAATGAAACTAGCTAAATATTGTAGCGAGAAACTTAACAGTGCGACAGAAAAGGTAAATAAAATATTAACTGAGAATAAAGAATTAGTTGATTTTGAAGTTAGTGAATAGGAGGCCTTTTATGAATGAGGTAAAAGAGATTACTAAAAGAGATGTAGATTTTGCTAAATGGTATACTGATGTTGTAACAAAAGCTAATTTAGTTGATTATTCAAGTGTTAAAGGGAGTATGATTATAACACCATATGGGTATGCAATTTGGGAGAATATGCAAAAAGTTTTAGATAAAATGTTTAAAGAAACAGGACATGAAAATGTGCAAATGCCTCTTTTTATTCCTGAAAGTTTACTAAATGTTGAAAAAGATCATGTGGAAGGTTTTGCGCCTGAGGTTGCTTGGGTTACATATGGAGGAAAAGAAAAATTAGAAGAAAGACTTTGTGTTAGACCAACAAGTGAAGTATTATTTTGTGATTATTATAAAAAAATAATTAAATCTTACCGAGATTTACCAAAACTTTATAATCAGTGGTGTACAATAGTTAGATGGGAGAAAACAACAAGACCTTTTCTTAGAAGTAGAGAAATACTTTGGCAAGAAGGTCATACAATGCATGCGACTAAAGAGGAAGCGATAGAGGAAACTTTAAGAATGCTTCATGTATATGAAGATTTTCAGAGAAATTATTTAGCTATTCCGGTAATTGTAGGAAAGAAAACAGAAAAAGAAAAGTTTGCGGGGGCGGAAGCATCTTATTCTTTAGAAGCTATGATGTATGATGGGGTGGCTTTACAAAATGGAACTAGTCATTATTTTGGAGATGGATTTGCGAAAGCATTTGGAATTACATATTTAAACCGTGAAAATAAACTTGTAACACCTTTTCAAACTAGTTGGGGAGTAACAACAAGAATGATTGGGGCTTTAATCATGGTGCATGGGGATGATAGAGGTTTAGTAATGCCCCCTAATATTGCGCCAATTAAAGTCGTAATTATTCCGATTGGGAATAGTGAAGAAATAAATGATGTGGCAATGGAAATAAATAACAGTTTATTAGAAAATAATATAAGTGTTAAAATAGATAATTCAAATAAAACCCCAGGATTTAAATTTGCGGAAGCGGAAGTTAAAGGATATCCTGTTCGAATTGAAATTGGTAAAAGAGATTTAGAAGAGGGTCTCGTTACTTTAGTTAGAAGAGATACTTTAGAAAAAATTAGAGTTAAAAAAGAAGAAGTTTTAGATAAAATTACTAGTTTATTTTCAGATATTCAAAGTAATTTATATGACCGGGCAATAAAGAGAAGAGATAGTATGATTTATGTTGCCAATAATTACCAAGAGTTTAGCGATATTGCTTTAAATAAGCCAGGATTTATCAAAGCTAATTGGTGTGGAGATGAATCTTGCGAAAACAAAGTTAAAGAAGATTTTAATATGAAAAGTCGTTGTTTAATTGAAGATGAAGAAGTAGGAGAAGTATGTTCTATATGTGGTAAAAAAGCAAAATATAGATTGTATTTTGGAAAACAATACTAATTTTTAGTAGCCAATTATTGTTATAATTAAGACTATAAATTTTTCCATACTATAAATGGTGAGGTAAGTATGAAAAAGAAATTTATAGTTTTTTTAATTATGACGATATTATTTCCTTTAAATGTCTTAGCCTATTCAAGTGAAGTTATTTTAGGGGGTAATACGATAGGGATAGATATTAAAAGTAATGGAATTATGATAATTGGTTTTTATAAAGTTAATGGGAAATATCCTAATGATGGGTTAGTAGAAGGAGATATTATTATCAAGATTAATGATAAAGATGTAAGTTCTATTAGTGAGCTTACGAAGGCAATAGAAGATAGTCTTAATAATAATGAAAAAGTGCATGTGACATATAAACGAGGAAATAATACCCGAAAAACTGAACTTAAATTAACTCAAGAAAATGGGATTTATAAAACAGGTTTATATGTTAAAGATAGTATTACCGGAATTGGAACATTGACATTTATTGACCCAGAAAGTAATATGTATGGAGCTTTAGGTCATGAGATACAGGAGGCATCAACGTCAAAGATAGTTGAAGTGAAAAGTGGAACGATATTTAAAAATTCTATAACCGATATTGATATTAGTAAAGATGGAAAACCAGGAAGTAAAAATGCTAAATTTTATTATAATACAACTTATGGAGATATAGTTAAAAATACAAAATATGGAATATATGGTAATTATAATAAAAGTTTTAGCAATGAAAAATTAATAAGTGTTGCTAAACCAGAAGAAATAAAAACAGGTAAGGCTTATATATATACAGTACTTGAAGATGAAACAGTAGAAGAATTTGAAATTTATATATCTAAAGTTAATCAAAATAGTGAGATAAAAAATATGACATTTTTAATAACTGATGAGAGATTACTTGCTAAAACAGGGGGAATAGTACAGGGGATGAGTGGTTCACCAATAGTTCAAGATGGAAAACTTATTGGGGCAGTAACTCATGTAGTGACAGATAATGTTAAAATGGGATATGGAATATTTATTACAACTATGTTAGAAGAAAGTGAAAAATAAAATTCACTTTTTTTAGTGAATATTTATAAATTGGTGATAATAATTTAGTCATTAAATTGTTGGCGTTGTTTTTATGAAATTTATATGATAGAATTTATATAGGAGAAAGGAATGATCTTATGGAAACAATAGTTAAAACCTATGTTGGGGCTTACGGTATTTTAATTAAAGATGATAAAATTGCTTTAGTAAGGAAAGCAGGTGGTGGTTATAAAGGGAAGCTTGATTTACCTGGTGGAGGAATAGAGCATACGGAACTTCCAGTGGAAACTTTAAAGAGAGAAATTATGGAAGAAGTTGGAATAAATATTACAGATTATAAATTATTTGATGTTACTGCTACAAATATTAAATGGGAAATGAAAACTGACCTTTGGGAGGATTTACATCATGTTGGAATATTATATATAGTTGATACGTTAGAATTAAATTTGAAAAGTGATGCAGATGGATTAGATTCAGAAGGGTCAGATTGGTATAGTATTCAAGATTTACAAAAAAATCAATTATCTCCCTTTGCATATTATGCTTTACAAAAATTAAAGTATTTAAAATAGATAATGGTTTTATGGTGTTAAGAATCATTATCATTAGAAGAAAGTGAAAAATAAAATTCACTTTTTTGGTGCAAAAAATTTATCTAAATGAATAGAAAAATGTCGACAAAGAGAAGGTTTTTGTGATAGAATATAATCATAGGACGGGATAAGTATGTCAAGAACTACTTTTATATTAATTGGTATTCTATATTATGTATTTACTATCACAATCATAGTCGTGGTTTTAAATTGGATAAATAAAAGAGAACAGAAAAAGTATAAAAATGAAATTACAACGTTAGAGAGAGATAAAAATTTAATTGTGGGGGCTTCTATTTTATCAGAACTTAATAAAGTAGGGGCTTTAATTAATAATGATGTTATGCAAAAAAAGTATGATGGTTGGTGTCTTAGATTAAAAGAGATTAAAGAAGTGGAAGTACCTAAAATAACTGATGCATTAATTGAGATAGAAAATGCTTTTGAAGAACATGATTATAAAGATTTAAAAACGAAAATTGCGGCGTTAGAGTTAGAAATTGCTTATGTTAAAACTAAATCTAATTTTTTACTTGATGAAGTAAAAGAAATAACTTTAAGTGAAGAAAAAAATAGAGAAACTATTACAAAATTAAAGGCTGATTATAGAGCAATTTTAGCTAAATATAACAGTAATAAAGAAGAATATAGTGAAGTAGAAAATCCTTTAGAATTACAATTTGAAAATGTCGATAAATTATTTAGTGCTTTTGAAGTGGCAATGGAAAATAATGAATATACAGAAGTTGGAAAAATTGTAAAAGCTATTGGAGATATTGTCGGGAATTTAAAAATAGTTATTGAAGAAGCACCTTCAATTATAATTATGGGGAAGAAGTTAATTCCTAATAAAATAGAAGATATAACGAAGATTGCTAATAAAATGACTAAAGAAGGGTATAATTTAGAGTATTTAAATATTGATTATAATATTGTTGAAGCTGGTAAAAAGATAGAAGATGTTTTTGATAGACTTAATGTGTTAAATTTAGAAGATAGTGTTTTTGAACTTAAGACTATTTTAGATTATTTTGATTCTTTATATCATAATTTTGATAAAGAAAGAGTTTCTAAAAGAATATTTGAAGATTATCAAAGAAGTATTTTAATTAAAGCAACTAAATTAGAAAAGATTAGTAGAGATTTAAATCGGAAATTAGAAGATTTAAGATATAGTTATGATTTAGATGATGAAGATGTAAAAGTGCTTGATGAAGTTACTAAAGAAATAGCGGGTATTAAAGATGATTATAATCGAATTATTGATATGCATAGAAGAAAGACTTTTGCTTTTTCAAGACTTTCTAAAGAAATGGAAATTATTAATGTAAAACTTACAAAAACGGAAGAAAAATTAGAATTATGTTTAAGAAGTTTTACTAGTTTAAAAGAAGATGAAAAAAGAGCAAGAGAACAACTTGATGAAATTAAAAAGATTTTATATCAAGCGAAGAATAATATGAAAAGTTATAAACTTCCGGTTACACCTAAGAATTTTTATGTGGAACTAGCGGAGGCTTCAAGTGCAATTACAGATATGATTAAAGAACTTGATAAAAGACCAATATCAATTAAAGTTCTTAATACCAGAGTAGATACCGCGCGAGATTTAACTTTTAAAGTATTTAATACAACAAAAGAAGCTGTTAAGACAGCGAAGATGGCAGAGATGGCGATTATTTATGGCAATAGATATCGAGCTGTTTATAAAGATGTGGAATTAGGACTTATTAAAGCCGAAAATGCTTTTTATAAAGGCAATTTTAAGTCTAGTTTAGAGAATGCAATAAATGCGATAAATATAGTAGAACCAGGAATACATAAGCGATTAATTGAGGAATATAAATGAGAACTTTAAAAGAATATTTTAAAGAGAATAAAAAAGAAGTGGGATATAATTTATATAAAAGAGTAGTTATGAAGGCTGAAGATATTGATAATATTACCAAAGATGAAATATATGATAGTGTTATAGCTTCTTATAAAAATGACCCAGATATAATAATTAATATGGGAACTGTCGAAGAAGTTAGTATTTTAAAAAGACTTCTTAATGAAGATTTAAAAAAACAAAATAATGGTTATTTAGAATATTTACTTATTAAAAATTTAAAAGATAATTTGTTGGTTTTTGAAGATAAAGATAAGTATTTTATTCCTTTAGATTTAGTTAATCCTATTAAAATGGCAATTAATATATTTGATGAAGCAACTTACATGTATAAAGATGTCTCTGATAGTGTCATGATAGGGTTAATAAGAATTTATAATGTATTAGAAGTAAAAGAATTTAAAGATATTTTATTTTCTTATAATATTTTATTAGATGATATAAGTATTCCGGAATATATTAGAATTAATGATAGAGTTCGAAAATATATGCGAGTTTTAAAATATAAAGATAATATGTATGTAGTTAGTACGGAATATGAGGGGTATAAAGATATTTTAGCAATTAGAAGTAATATTAAAATAAGACCAAATTATGTTTTACAAGAAGTAATAAGTGTAGGAAAATATAAGATGGATTTATTTAAAGAATGTATTTTTGAATTTTTAAGTTTTTTAGAGCAACATTTAGAGCAAAGATATATTGATTTTATCATAGATGATGTAATTGTTTATGCGGGATATGATGCTCATAGTGAAAAATTAATAAAATCGATGGCTAGTGATATTTCAGTTTTAGAACAAGCAATTAAAGAAGTAGTGCCTTATTTTCCATGTTGGTTTTATTATGGAAATAGTTTAAATGAAATAGAGAAGGAAATAAGTTCTAGGAATGTTCAAAAGAAGTCTAATGTAAGTAAAAAAAATGGGTGGTTTAATGGATTATTTAAAAAGAGAGATAAGGGAGCAAAGTAGACAGCAATTTATTTAGTTTTAAAAAAGTGGGATAACTCTTTTTAAAGGAAGTAAAGTGTGGTATAATAATGTCCTCGGTAGGGGGATTTTTTTATGGAATATAGTGATTATTTTTTAAGTCCTAAAGATGATGATACAATAGAAAGAAAAATAGAGATAATTAAAGCCAATATAACGACCGCTAAAATAATGTTGGATAAAATAAAGGTTTCTAAAAAGCCAGTAGTAAGTGAACAAACAGAAGTTGTTTTTAAAGAAGAAAATACAAGATGTGACGCAAAAGAAGATCAAAAAATGCTTAGTATAGTAGGTAAAATAACAAGTCTTAATATTGAGGGAATGAGTGATGATGAAGCGACTCAAGAGATTTTAAAAATTGTAAATGAAGAATATTTTGGTTTTAGTGAAAAACTCGCGAATCAAATTAAGATTGGAATATATAAAGAAATAGTTGAATATAGAAATATGCTTATGGGCGAAGATGCTTTAGAAATAAAGGAAGATGTTAAAGTTATACTTCGGGAACTTAGAAGAAAAATATATTTAATAGGGGAAGCATTAGAAGAAAAAGAATTATTAGAAACCGCGGAAAATGATAATAAGCTATATTTTTTAGTTTCAGATGCGGGTAATATTTATTTTTTAGAAAATATTAGAAAAAATGCCCCGAAAGAATATTACCAATTATTTTTAGATTTGCTGATGGATATTAAAAAAGGAGCATTCCCAGGTTTAAAACGCATGACGCGATTGGGATATTTTGAAGTTAGACTTAATGATATTAGAATTACTTTTGATAGAATAAGTAAAGATAGTTATGTAATTATAGATGGATTTACGAAAAAAGAAGATACGAGTAGTTTATATAAAAGTACGATGGAAAATAGGGCTAGTCAATATGCTGGGATGAGAAATATTTATATAAATTCTCTTTCTAAAGCTGATTTTAGAGAACTTCATTTTAGATATTTTAATGATATTGTAGGTTTTTTAGAAAGTAAAGGTAATAATTTGGGGGAAAGATTATGAATATAGAGTTATTAGAAAATTTAGAAAATCTTAAGATAAAAGCCGCGAAACAAGGTAGAGAAAGATTGGGAATTTTTAAAGATTTTTATAAAGAGTTCTTTAAAAAATATTCTTTAAAACCTAATGCGATGGCTACGAAAATGTCATATTATGAGTTAGTAGAATCATTAGTGGTTTTAGCTAATCCTTTGAGGGTAAATTATGCTTTAAAAATACTTAAAAAATATCGAAAATATTTTAATGATCTTTATAGATATGAAGATTATTTTTTACCTATAGTAATGCAAGCAATATCAAAAGATTTACAAAAATATTATAAAATGTCGGATGGAAACTTAACTGATATGTTTAAAGTAATAAAGGGTCTTGCTGAGTATAAAATTGATTTAGGGGTTAATACTAATAAAATTGTAGAAATGTGGGCTATTTTTGATAAAAATCCGGGAATGGAAGAAGAATTAGTGACTATATTTAAAGGAATAAATCTGGATTTAGTTATTGCGGCGCATACTTTTTTTAAAGCTAAAGAAGATTATTTAGATTCTACTAATAATATTGCTATGACGGTAAAAGAAGCTAATACTGTTTTTCAAAATATTATGAAGGAAAATGAAATAGCTAATGATAAATATTATTTAAGTATGCTCGATAAAGAATTTCAAAAGATTAGTAAAAACGTTTTAGCTAAAATTAGAAAAGATGAAAGAACAAATGAAAGATTAGAGGCTTTGATTAGGGCTTTGGATATTCCTGGAGAAATAAGAGATATTGATAAGATTATGGAATTAGTTCCGAATAAAGAGATAAAAAATCAAGTTGTTAATTGTATTATAAAACATAATCAAAGATATTATGAAGAACTTTTTGCTAAATTTGTTTTGGCACAAGAAATGAATTATGATAATTTGAAAAGATTATTTGGAAAGTATAATCTTAATTATGATATGATGATGGAAGAAAATAGAGAGCAACTAATGAGATTTAAATATAAAGAAATTAAAGAAATTTTAGAAATATTAAAAAGCTTGAATTTAAATATTCAAATTAATTTAATACCTTTTATTAATTTAAAAAAATTAAAAGTAATTGAAGAATTAATAAAGAATGCTACAATAAGTAGAGAGTTTGGGAAAAAATGTTTGGATTTAATGAAAGAAAATGATGGGGTTTTAGAAATAATTTTAAATAATATTAGAATACTTAGTGATAAAGGAATTAATATTAGAAATTATCATAATTCTTTAGATATTTTACTTAGTGATAAAATAGCTACTAATATAGAGATTTTGGATAAGTATTTAATAAGTATAAATAGAAATACGACAGATATTAATTTTCTTTCTAGTAATGATTTAGAAGATAAGATAAGTTTACTTTTAGAGTTGGGTTTATTTTATGAGATGGATAGTTGGGATATTTTAAATGAGACGAGAGAAAATATTTATAAAATAATAATTGCTGTTTTAATAAAAGTAAATGTTGAAGACCTTAGAGAAGTAAAGGGATTAGTACATCAAATTTATCATGATTTTATACCTGATGATATAATTAATCTTTTAAGGGTTAATAGTAATAATAAAATAGAATTGCCGAAAGAATTAGAGAAATATCGCATTAATAATTATTTATTAAGTATTAATGGGGTAAATGTTGCGATTAATAGATTTTTAAATAATTTAGGGAAAATGAGGAGTAGAACTAATAAAGATATATTTTATGCGATTATTTATGATAGTTTTTATGATGTTGAAGAAATTAAACAATTACAATTAGTATTAGTGCCGGAAGTTAATTCTTTATATAGTTTAGTTAGAAAGTAATCTTCTAACTTTTTTTCTTTATCATATAATTTTTTAGGTGATATAAGTGTTTTTTAGTGAGATACATGAAAGAATTAGATTTGTATTTTTAGTTTGTATAATGGTATTAATAGCTATTATTATTAAAGTATTTTATATTCAAGTATTTTCGTATCAGAAACTTAATACTTTAGCGGAGAGTTTATGGAGTAGAGAATTACCAATTAAAGCCGACAGGGGATTAATCGTCGATAGAAAAGGAAGAGTACTTGCCAGTAATGTTACCACTGTATCTTTAGTAGTAGTGCCCGGACAAATTAAAAATCCTGAGGAAGTAGCCAAAAATTTAGCCGATATTTTGGGTAGTGATTATAAAGATATGCTTGCTCATGTTACAAAATCAACTTCAATTGAAAGAGTGCATCCGGAGGGGAGAAGATTATCTTATGAAATAGCCGAAAAAATAAATAATCTTAAATATGATGGAGTATATCTTTTAAAAGAAAGTAAGAGATATTATCCGTATGAAACAGTACTTTCTCATGTGTTAGGTTATGTGGGAATAGATAATCAGGGTTTATCAGGGTTAGAACTTTATTATGATAAATATCTTACTGGGGCGGATGGAGCTATAAAATATTTTTCTGATGGTAAGGGAAATAAACTCGAACTTACAGAAGTATATGAAGCTCCAACAAGTGGCATTACTTTAGAACTTACAATTGATATGGATTTACAACTCGCGGTGGAAAATGAATTAGATAACGCGATGGCTAAATATAATCCGGAGCAAGGATTAATAATGGCGATGAATCCTAAAACCGGAGAAATACTTGCGATGGCAAGTAGACCAACCTTTAATAGTAATAATTATCAGAAATATAGTACCGAAGTAATAAATAGAAATTTGCCGATTTGGATGACTTATGAACCCGGGTCAACATTTAAAATTATTACTTTATCCGCCGCGCTGGAAGAAAAAACAATTAATTTATTTAAAGATACATTTCATGACTCTGGCGCCATAAATGTTGATGGAGCGACTATTCATTGTTGGAAAGCTGGAGGGCATGGAACTCAAACGATGCTTCAAGTAGTAGAAAACTCTTGTAACCCGGGGTTTGTAAGTATTGGGCAAACTTTAGGAGCCGAAAAATTAATGAGTTATATTGATGCTTATGGATTTGGCGATAAAACCGGAGTTGATTTAAATGGGGAGTCTTCCGGAATATTATTTGATGTTAATAAAATGGGTCCAGTAGAACTAGCGACAACTAGCTTTGGGCAAGGAATAAGTGTAACGCCTCTACAACAAATTAGAGCTGTATCGGCCGCGATTAATGGGGGCACTCTTTATACTCCTTATATTGTGGGAAGTTTACTCGATTCGGAAACTAATAGTTTACTTAAAAAAATTGAATCGGAAAAAGTAGGTAATCCTATAAGTAGTGAGACTAGTAGTTTGGTTAGATATGCCTTAGAAAGTGTGGTTGCCAATGGTAGTGGGAAAAATGCTTATATTGAAAATTATCGTGTGGGAGGAAAAACAGGAACCGCGCAGAAAGTAAAAGATGGGAAGTATTTATCAGGTAATTATATTTTATCTTTTATTGGTTTTTTACCCGCGGATGACCCTGAAGTTATTGTGTATGTGGCGATAGATAATCCGAAAGGAGTAACGCAATATGGAGGAGTAGTATCGGCACCGATTGCTAAAAGTGTTTTAAATAGTGCGATTGAAATATTAGATATTCCACCAAGTAAAGAAGTAATGCCAAGAGAATATACATGGTTAGATACAAAATATGTTATACTTCCTTCAGTAGTGGGACAAAGTAAGAGTGAGGCCATCAAAACGCTTAAAGGTTTTAAAATAGAATATGCGGGAAATGGCGATAATGTAATATATCAAAGTCCCGAGGGTGGTTATTACGTGGAAGAAGGAGAAACAATAAAATTGTTATTAGGTTAATTTTTTGTAGATATAATGTAAAATAACGTTTAAATTTATGTCCAAAAATACTTATTCATAGTATAATTGTTTATGAGGAAGAGGTGGGTTATGTTAATACTTGCAAAAGCCGCGATGGCAATATTATTAGGCTTTATTTTAGCAATTATTACGGGAGTAATATTAATACCTATTTTAAAAAAATTACATATTGGTCAGTATGTAAGTGAATTTGTTGGGAAAAACCATTTAAAAAAAGAAGGTACACCAACAATGGGAGGTTTAATATTTATTATTCCAACATTGCTTGCTTTATTTTTACTCTATATAAATGGTAGTATTGAGATAAGTCATAGTTTAATAATATTAATATTTGTTTTTATATCTTATGCGGTATTAGGTTGTATAGATGATTATTTAAAAATTAAGCATCATAATAATCATGGTTTAACTACTATTGGAAAACTTTTAGGACAAATGATTATTGCTTTAGTATTCTTTTATATATTTATGAGTAATGGGGGAAAATCAGATTTAGTTATTACAAGTTTAGGGATTGATATACCTCTTGGTTGGACTTTTGGACTTTTAATTTTGTTTTTATTAGTGGGAACTAGTAATGCAGTTAATATAACCGATGGATTAGATGGTTTAGCTGGAGGTCTTAGTGCCATTGCCTTTTTTGCTTTTGGAATAATTTCTTGGAATACTGGTTGGTTAGTAGGTTATCAAGAAATAGCGATATTTTCCTTTATTTTAGCAGGGGCTTTACTCGGATTTTTAGTATTTAATGCCCATCCGGCGAAAGTATTTATGGGTGATTTAGGTTCTTTATCTTTAGGAGCCGCGCTGGCAACAATTGCAATACTTACAAGACACGAACTTTCTTTGGCATTAATTGGGGGAATTTTTGTAATTGAAACACTCAGTAGTTTAATCCAGATTATTGCGATTAGAAAGTTTAATCGGAAAGTATTTAAAAGAGCACCACTTCATCATCATTTTGAACTGATGGGAATGAATGAACAAGATATTGTAAGATACTTTTGGGTTGCCGGGTTAATACTTGCGATGGCCGCGATTACCTATGGAGTTTGGCTATAAGTAGTTTACTACTTTTTTTCTTGCAATAATTTAAAGTTTTAGGTATAATCTTTTTAAGAGGTAGTGTTATGAAAAATAAAGTTAGTATAATTGTACCAATTTATAATGCTTTTGATTATATTCAAATATGTGTAGATTCACTTATAAAACAAACTTATCAAAATTTGGAAATAATATTACTTAATGATGGTTCGACTGATAATACCGATTCTAAACTAAAAAAAATAAAAGATAAGCGAATTAAATATGTAAATAAAAGTAATACAGGGGTTGGCGATACCAGAAATTTAGGAATAGCCATGGCAACGGGAGATTATCTCATGTTTGTAGATAGTG
The DNA here is from genome assembly GCA_947623735.1 of uncultured Bacilli bacterium. Taxonomy (GTDB): domain Bacteria; phylum Bacillota_I; class Bacilli_A; order RF39; family UBA660; genus Caccenecus. The sequence continues at coordinate 1,802 of CANQHE010000021.1, read as the reverse complement.
ATGATTATTTAGAGCTTGATACCGTAGAAAAATTAGTTAATAAAGCTATAAGTGATAAATGTGATTTAGTTGTAATGGATATGATGTTAGAAATAAAAAAGCCAACTCCTCTTTTAATACCACATTTTGAAGACACTAATTTAAAAGAAACACCAGAACTTTTAACGACAATTAATTTAGGGCCATGTAATAAACTTTATCATAAAGATTTATTTAAAGATAAAAATAATCGCTTTATGGTGGGTTTAAAATATGAAGATGCACCGGTAGTAGTGCAAGTTTTAAGAGATGCGAAAAAAATTGGTCATATACCAGAAGCTTTATATCACTATGTTATTAAAAATACTGGCGAAACAATAAATAGGGATGAGCGAGTTTTAGATATTATTAAAATATGTAAGGTTATTAATAATAAATTAGAAGGTTATACTTATTTATCAAAAACAGATTTAATGGTTAAAATACTTAGTCCTTATTTAAAGAATAGTCGGTTTATTTTAGATAAGAATATTCGAAATAAATTAATAGATGAAGTATATAATTATCTTAAGTTAATAGATAAAAAATGGCGGAGTTGTAATTACTTAAAAAATAATGAGGCATATTTAAAGAGGATTATTATAACCCATAAGTTTTTACTTAAATTATATGTTTGTATAAGTAATTTAAAATAGGGAAATATAATTTGTTCGTTCTATATTTTTAGATTAACCATAAAGTTATTATAGGTGGCTAGTCATGCGAAAAAAGCGAATGGATTATATTTTATTTTGGGCGGTTTTATTAGTTAGTATTTTTGGGATTGTCATGATTTATTCAGCTAGTTCGATATGGAGTCAGTTTAAGTTTGATGATAGTTTTTATTATGTGAAACATCAGGGGATATTTTTTATATTGGGAATATTTATAATGCTGATGGTGGCGAAAATTAATTTAGATATAATTAAAAATAAAGCTAATTTAATTTTAGGAATATGTTTTTTATTACTGATACTCGTTTTAATACCGGGAATAGGGAGTATTAGAAATGGTTCGAGAAGTTGGTTTGGAATAGGGAGTCTCGGGATACAACCTAGTGAATTTGCGAAAATTGGGTTAATTATTTATACTTCAAAATATTTAGCTCATAATAAAAAATATATGAAAGATGTAAAAAAGGGAGCTCTACCAATATTTTTAGTGATAGCAGTATTCTTTTTACTTATTATGTTGGAACCGGATTTTGGAACCGCGATGGTTATAACCTTATCTTTGGTATGTTTAATATTTGTATCGGGGTTAAAAATATCATTTTTTGTGAAGTTGGGTGTTTTAGGGATACTCGGAATAGTAGGACTAATCATTGCCGCGCCTTACCGAATGGCACGAATTGTATCATTTTTAAATCCGTGGAGTGACCCTTTAGGTAGTGGATATCAAATAATTCAAAGTTTGTATGCGATAGGTCCGGGAGGATTGTTGGGACAGGGGTTTATGAAGTCAAGACAAAAACATTTTTATTTGCCTGAACCTCAGACGGATTTTATCTTTTCAATTATAAGTGAAGAGTTTGGGTTTATGGGGGTTTTAATTGTTACAAGTTTCTTTTTCTTAATCTTTTATCGAATGCTTAAAATTGCGCTTAAATGTAATGATTTATTTTATAAATATTTGGCTTTTGGACTCGCGTTTTTAATACTTATTCAAGCAAGTTTAAATATGGCGGTTGTAGTTGGATTGATACCCGTTACAGGGTATGCCCTTTTGTTGTACTCATAACTACAATCAAATTTTTCCCTTATTATAAGGGCATTCGTGAGATT
>CANQHE010000020.1 GCA_947623735.1 uncultured Bacilli bacterium | reverse complement strand
CAAAAATCACTATAAAGCCTTATAAATACTTGGCTAAATGGTGATTTTTTATTTCATTAAATGTCAAACTTGGGAATAAAAGAAAACACCTGAGGGTCAATATTCGGAGGAAAATTAGGTATATTACTAGTCATATCTTCCTCCTTATCTATACTAATTTTATGATATATTTGCCAAAACTCTTCAATATATGTTATAATAAATAAAGGAGATGAATTAAATGCAAATAAACAGTGTTGAATTAAAAAATATTGCTGTTCGTACTAGTCAGTATCCTACTGATAATCTACCTGAATTTTTAATCGTGGGTCGTAGTAATGTTGGCAAATCCAGTTTTATAAATACGATTATTAATCGTAAAAATTATGCTCATACCTCATCAAAACCCGGCAAAACTCAAACTCTAAACTTTTACTTAATAAATAAAGCCTTTTATTTTGTTGATGTTCCTGGCTATGGTTATGCCGCGGTTAGTAATGACCGACAAAAGAAATTCGGGATGATGATTGAAGAATACATTAAAAGTCGGGAAAACTTAAAAAGTGTTTTTTTACTTATCGATTATCGGCACAAACCTACCGAAGATGATTGTCTTATGTATGACTTTCTAAAATATTACAATCTAAACATTAAGATAATCGCGACGAAATTTGATAAAGTGAAGAAAAATGCTCGAGCTAAACAAGATAAATTAATAAGAGAAACTTTAAAATTAGAAGAAAAGGAGGAATTCATAACTTTTTCTACTATCTCTAAAAAAGGTCGCGAAGAAGTCTATGAATTAATAAATAGTTATTTATGATATCAAAAAATTATGAAAAAAACCTAGTCAGTGATTATGTAGTCTTTGACTTAGAAACAACTGGCCTAGATGCCACGAAAGATGAAATAATAGAAATTGGCGCTTTAAAATATATTAATGATACTCTAGTAGATGAACTAGATATTTTAGTAAAACCCAATAATCCTATTCCTGATGTTATTACCAGCATCACGGGTATTACTAATGATATGGTATCAGATTCTCCTACAATTAAAGAAGCTTTACCTAAATTTATAGAATTTATTGAAAACTATTCCCTAATTGCTCATAATTCTAGTTTTGATCTCTCATTTATTGAAGAAAACATCAACAAACTTCAATTACCTATGATTAACAACAAAAATATTGATACTGTTTATCTAGCTAGAAAATATATCCCTAAAGCTTATAATTATAAATTAGAAACATTAAAAAAATTTTTTAAACTAGACTATGGCTCTCATCGTAGTACTGATGATTGTCGAACTACCAATTATGTCTATCAACACTGTAAAAAAGAAGCTTTAATCAAAAATTAAAGTTTTTTTCTTGCAAAAATCTAAACTTATGTTATAATAAATCCTCGATTAAAAAAGGGGGATTTACTTATGCTAAAAAAATTATATTTAAATGCCAAAAAAGAATATTATCAAAAAATTCAGAATAATATGCCACTTTTAATTGAAGCTTTTACCCAATTTTATGGCGAAACTTACCGGGAATATATTACTTATACTCTAAATCATATGTCTATTTATTTTATCTTAAATCAAGATTATTTTATTCCTAAAACTTATAAATCATCTATTGAAGCATATCATAATTATTTAAATCGATATCTTAAAACCAAGAAACTTCCTCAATCTAAAAAAGTATCCTTTTTAATTAATAGTTTAACCTTTAGTAATGTATCTCCTGATACTAGTTTATATCTTGCTTTAATGGATTATATTTTTAATAATGTCGAATCTTTAATGTTCGTTGATAAAGAAAATAATCCTACTTTTAAAAGTATCTTACTTCCCGTCTTTGGTACTAGTGATCTAACTTTAATTCATGAACTAAATCATGTCTTATCCACTAATATTATTGGCATGGATGCTAACAATAGTGAGCTAATATATACTGATGTTTTTCCGGAAGAAGAAACAATGGAACTATTTAATGAACAAACAGCTTTTGAAATCTTTCTTATTTTTCGTAAAATGGGTGGTAATATCACTAATATTCCTATATATGAAAGTTTATATATGCCTAAATTACATTTAATAAAACCCTTTTATGATACTTTTAAATCCCTAATTAAAGAAGCTTTAATATCTGGTAATAATAATCTAATTGAAAATAAATTAGGACCCGAGTATTTTAAAAAATATAATCTTCTTATTAAAAGATTAAGTGCCAAAAATAAAATTAGTAATAAAGATATTTTAAGACTAGAATTTCTAAGAAAAGTTATGTTCGAACATAGTAAAAAAGAACATGATTATAATTATGAAGTTTTATATGAAACTCTAATAAAAAGTAATCATCATCTAAAATTCTTAAAATAATTAAATAAAAAATTCAAAATAATACTTTTTAATTTTAAAAAATATGATATTATAATTATAGGTGTAAAAAATGAATAAAAAACAATTAGATAATCTAAATAGTTATATTGAAAAACTAATTAATTACTGTGATATTTATGAATCTTGGCCCAGTTCTTATCGCAAACCTACATCACCCCAAGAAAAAGAAAGTAACTCTCTTGCTTATTGGTTAGGCATAAGTAATTTTCATCATCCCGAATTACCATTTAAATATAAAGATATACATTATAAAGATGGTCGTCTTGTTATTCAAATATTAGAAGATTTATATAAAAAATATGGCTTAACTCCCGAAAATTTTTCCGAAGAAGCCTATAATTTTACCTATGAAGTCTTAAATTATACAACCATTTATAAGTGTTGGCCATCTTATACTTTAAATCCTTCTACCGAAAAAGAAATACTAGGAAATAAACTTTCTTTATGGTTAAAAGAAACCTCATACCATCCCGATCATAATAATTTTAAATATCAGAGATTCGTAGGTCTTCATGGAGAAGCTTTAAAATCCGTTTTAGATCGGGCCGCGGATAAATATTATGGTCCCTTTGAAGCCCTTGAAAATTATGTAAAAACCATGTATGCTGGTGTAAAAACTTATGCGACAACATATCGCACGATGCCCGAAAAATATTTAAAACCAAAAAATCCCCAAGAAGAACTATCTAATACTTTATTTGATTGGTTAAAGAAAACTGGTTACTTAGATAATGCTTTTATTTATCCTCTAGTAGAAGATAGTGATGGCATATTAATAAAAATTGGTTTAGATAAACTTTATGCTATTTATTCTCCCACTAATAGGGCTGCTATTATAAATCGTATTTGGCAAGGTAAAGAAAAAAATAATGTCGCGGATACTCTAAGTAATTATATTATTAATTTATCATGTTCTATAAATGATTTTGAAATGTTTAATTATTATAAAACTTTAATTGAAAACGAAATTAAAAAACATAATCTTCCTTTAACATTTAATGAAATATGTATGGATATTATATTAAGTGATAATGAACAAATGGCTATATATAAACATAAAGTACGTCAATATAAAGAATTAAAAAATGAAGAATTAGTAAAACTATATAAAAGATTATATGCTTTTTCTAAAAGTATGAATGAAATAATGTTAAAAGAACGAAATGTTGCACCAAAAGTATAAAATTATTTTGACTTTTAAAAAATATATGTTATAATAAATTTGACAGATTTAAGTGGGCAGAAATTCCCGCTTTTATTATTGAAAAAAAGGAGTGATTATTAAAATATGCCAAAATCTCTAGAAGGATTAAAAAAAATAATTAGTGATACCCTAAAAAAAGATGAAATTATCGTTGATGAAATATCTTATGAAAAAAACAGTGGTAATTATAATGTTTTAAGTGTTGTCCTAGACAAAGTAGGTGGAATTGACCTAGATACTATTGTTTATGCGACCAATATTATAAATCCTATTGTTGATAAATATGATTTAACTGAAGATTCTTATATTTTAGATGTTGTATCGAAAGAAAGAGGTAATGAAAATGAATAGTGAAGAATTTATTAAAGCCGTTAAAAGTATAACTAAAGAAAAAGGTATTAGTGAAGATGTTGTTTTTGAAGGTATGGAACAAGCTTTACTTACAGCCTATAAGAAAAATTTTGATTCTAAAACTAATGCTCGCGTAGAAATTAATAAAGAAACTGGCGAAATAAAAGTATATACTTATTTAGTTGTCGTTGATGATGTTGATTATGGCTCTGAAACAACTGATGAAGAGGGTAATGTTGTAAAAATACCACCTGCTATAAACGTTGATGCCCAAATTATTTTAGAACAAGCTGAAGAATTAGTTCCTGGAATTAAAGTAGGGGAAACTATCGAATATGAAGTAACCCCTAAAGATTTTGGACGGGTTGCCGCCGCGACTGCTAAACAAGTTTTAACGCAAAAAATAAGAGAAGCTGAAAAAAATAGTATTATTGAAGAATTTAAAGATAAACAAGATGAAATGTTACTAGGTTTAGTCGCTATGGAAGATGTTAAAAATTATTACATCGATTTTGGTCGTACTCGTGGTATCTTACCCAAAAGTGAAATCATCCCGGGAGAAACTATTAAAATGGGTTCAAATATCCGGGTTTATGTCACTAAAATTGAAAACAATACCAAAGGACCACTTATTTTATTATCAAGAAAACATTATGGTTTTGTAAAAAGATTATTCGAACTTGAAATACCTGAATTACAAGATGGTACTCTTATTATGCATGCCTGTGTCAGAGAAGCTGGTATTCGTAGTAAAGTCGCTGTTTCTTCTACTAATGAAAGAATTGATGCGATTGGTACATGTATTGGTGAACGTGGTTCTAGAATTGCTAGTATTTTAAAAGAACTTAATGGCGAAAAAATTGATGTTGTTCTTTATAGTGATATTCCCGAAGATTATATCAAAAGTGCTTTAAGTCCGGCGAAAAATGCCATCGTAAGTATTCCTGATCCTACTAAAAAAGAAGCTCTCGCTGTTGTCGATAAAAGTGAACTTCCACTTGCTATTGGTAAAGGTGGTAATAATATTCGCCTCGCTTCTCGTTTAACTAAATATAAAATTAGTATTAAAACGATGCAAGAAATAAATGAAGAAGGAAATAGATAATATATTAAAATATTTAAGGAGTTGATTTTATGAAACCCAAAAAAATTCCGATGCGTACTTGTGTTATAACTAAAGAAAAGTGTGAAAAAAGGGATTTACTTCGAATCGTAAGAACTAAAGAAGAAAATGTTTTAGTAGACCCCACTGGCAAACAAAATGGCCGGGGTGCTTATTTAAAAAAAGATATTGATGTCATAAATAAAGCAGAAAAAACTAAAATATTAGAAAGAATATTAGAAGTAAGTATTCCTGATTCTATCTATGAAGAAGCAAGAAAACTATGTGCAAAATAAAGAATTTGAAAGGAGATTTATATAATGACTGTAAAAGAATATGCTCTAGACGTAAACTTAAGCGTTGCCGAAGTTATTAAAAAATGTATTGATTTAGGAATCGAAGTTAAAAGTGGCGATGATGAATTAACTGACGATGATGTCATCATTTTAGATAATGCTCTAAATTTAATTACAGCTGATGAAACTTATGAAGATGAAGATACCATCGATGAAGTAGTAGATGCTATTGTTGAAAGTTCTAATATGACTAAAAACATTAATACTACTGATAAAAAACAAAAATTAAAAAAGAAAAAAGAAACAGCTGATGGAAATGATTATTCTCGTCTTCGTAAAGAAATGTACAAAAATAAAGATAAATTAATGAAAAATAAAGAAGACGAAAATGTTGTTATTTATAAAGAAGGTATGACTGTTGGAGATTTAGCGAATATTTTAAATATAAGTGGTACTGATATTATTAAAAAGCTTATGACTCTTGGTTTAATGTTATCTCTAAATAATCCTATTGATTTTGAAAATGCCGAAATAATTGCTTTAGAATATAATAAAACTTTAAAAAGAGAAGAAACTCAAGATGTATCCAATTTTGAAGAATATGAAATCATCGATAATCCCGAAGATTTAGTTCCTCGTCCTCCAATTGTTACTATCATGGGTCATGTTGACCATGGCAAAACTACTTTACTTGATTATATTCGTGATAGTCATATAGTTGATAAAGAATATGGTGGTATTACCCAACATATTGGCGCTTATCAAATTGATCGCAATGGCAAAAAAATAACTTTCATTGATACTCCTGGTCATGCGGCTTTCACTGAAATGCGTGCTCGTGGTGCCAGTGTCACAGATATTGTTATTATTATTGTCGCTGCTGATGATGGGGTTATGCCTCAAACCAAAGAAGCCATCGACCATGCTTTAAGTGCTAAAGTTCCTATTATTGTTGCTATAAATAAAATTGATAAACCAAATGCTAATCCTGATAAAATTATGACAGAAATGGCGGAGTTAAATATTGTCCCTGAAGAGTGGGGTGGAACTGTTCCCTTTATTAAAATTTCCGCTCATACTGGCGAAGGCATCGATGAACTTCTTGAAACTATTTTAGCTTTAAGTGAAATCTCTGAATTAAAGGCTAATCCTAATCGTTATGCTGTTGGTTCCGTAATTGAATCCCGCCAAGATAAAAATGTCGGTGGTGTTGCTAGTCTTTTAATTCTAAATGGTACTTTAAGACTAGGCGACCCAATCGTAGTTGGGACGAGTCATGGTAAAATTAGAACTATGAAAAATGACCGTGGGGAATCTATTACCCAAGGTTTCCCTGGAACTCCTGTAGAAATTACTGGCTTATCTGAAAATCCTAGCGCGGGTGATAAATTCATGGCTTTTGAAACTGAAAAAGAAGCAAAAGAAGTCGCTGCTAAAAGAGCCCTTCATGCTAAAGAAAATAAATATAAAAAAGATATTATATCTCTTGACGATTTATTTAATAAAATTAAAGCTGGCGAAAAAGAAATTAATATTATCTTAAAGGCGGATGTTCGTGGTTCTGAAGAAGCTGTTAAAAATAGTTTATTAAAAATTGATGTTGAAGGCGTCAAAATTAATGTTATTCGCTCTGGAATTGGCACTATAACTGAAAGTGATATCGTTCTTGCTAATGCTTCTAATGCGATAATTATTGGTTTTAATGTCAGTCCATCCCTTGAAATTAAAGAAATAGCCAAAGATTACAATGTCGATATTCGACTTTATACGATTATTTATAAATGTATTGAAGAAATTGAACTTGCCATGAAAGGTATGTTAGACCCTGAATTTACTGAACAAATCTTAGGAAGTGCCGAAATTCGTAAAATATTCAAATTTTCTAAAGTTGGTAATATCGCCGGTTCTTATGTTATCGATGGTTTAATTAAAAATAATGCCAAAGCTCGTTTAATTAGAGATGGTGTAATTATCTATGATGGAGCAATCGCTTCAATTCAAAGAGAAAAAGATAGTGTAAAAGAAGTAAAAAAAGGTTTTGAATGTGGTATTACTTTAGAAAACTTTAGTGATATTAAAGAAGGCGATATCATCGAATGTTATGAAATGGTTGAGGTGAAAAAATAATGCCTAGTCATAAACTTGCCAAAATCTCTAGTGAAGTAATGCGCGCCATAAGTGAAATAATCTTTGAAGAATCTCGTGATGAAATCTTAAAAAGTATTACTATAACTGCTTGTAAAGTTTCTCGTGATTTATATTATGCCAAAGTTTATTTTACTTCTCTTTCTTCTATACCTAAAGAAACTTTAGTAAAAGAAGTAAATGAAGCAAGTCCTTTTATTCGTACTAACCTCGCCGAAAAGTTAAATCTTCGCCATACTCCGGAACTTGAATTTATCTATGATGATTCAATTGAGTATGCTAAAAAAATTGAGGATATCATTAAAGAAATCCATGAAGATGAATAATGGTATTATTATTGTAAATAAGCCTTCAAATTATACTTCTCGCGATATTGTTAATATCATAAGTAAAAAGTTAGGCACAAAAAAAGTCGGTCACACTGGAACTCTAGACCCTCTAGCAACCGGGGTATTAGTAATTTGTTTTGGTAAGTACACTAAACTCGTAAATATTTTAACTGGTTTAACTAAGACTTATATTGCTGAAATTAAACTTGGCCTTAAAACTGATACTTTAGATATAACCGGTAATATTTTAGAAACTAAACCTTTTAATGTTACTAAAGAACAAATTATGCAAGTTTTATCTTCTTTTAAAGGCAAGTATCATATGGAGGTCCCTCTTTATTCCGCCGTTAAAATAAAAGGAAAAAAACTCTATGAATATGCTCGTGAACAAAAAGAAGTATCACTTCCTAAAAGAGATGTTAATATTTATGATATTAAACTTTTAGACTTTAAAGATGATATTATTAAATTTGAAGTAACTGTTGAAAAGGGTACTTATATTAGAAGTTTAATAAGAGATATTTCCCTAAAACTTAACACAGTTGGGACAATGTATAGTTTAATAAGAACGAAACAAGGAAATTTTTCTTTAGCAAACTCTTATACTTTAGATGATATTTTAAATAATAATTATAAAATATTAGATATCTTCGATGTCTTAGAAGATATAAAATTATATGAATTAAATGAATTAGAATATTTAAAAGTCAAGAATGGTAATATTATATCTTTACCACTCACTAATAACTATTTATATTTAACTTATAAAGAAAAACCTATAGCAATATATAAAAAAGATGATGATTCTTATAAAGCATTTATTATGTTAATATAATAAAAGAAATGGTTAATTTTCCATTCCTTTTTTAATTTCCTTTATTTCTTCTATTTTGAGTTTAGTATATTTTTGGATTTTTTCAATATCAATGTTATCTTTAAGCATGTTTTTAACAGTTTCTATTTGGCCTTTTTTAAAACCAGATTTCTCACCTTTGTTATAGCCTATTTTTTCGCCTTCTTCTATTCCTTGTTCTTTGGCATAATGTCTTTGACTTCTTTCCATTCTTTCTCTTGTAAAGTATTTGGTCCAATAATATTCATCACTAAAGTTATTCATTTCTTTATATAATTCTTCCATTAGTTTATCTCCTTTTATTATACTTTCGATCTCTTCTTTAGTTTCGGCCCCTATAAGTTTAAGCCATCTTTCTAATTCATTATTATTGTATAATATATTTTTTTCTTCGTCAAGATTTATAATATAGGCTTCATATAGATTAGCTAACATTTTATCTTGGTGAATTTCAGTATTAATTATTAAATATTTATTTAATATATTATTAGTAATATGAACTGAATTATTTTTGACAATATTTATTTGGATTATCTTTTTTAAACTTTGATAATCATTACCTTTTTCTAAAGTATTAGAAAATAATCTCGTTATATATAAAAATGATTTTATTTCACTTACTTTGTTATAATAAGAATAAAATTCTAAATTAACTAATTCTTTATTGGGAAGTTCAATAATTATATCAGTTTCAAAGTCTTTAGACATAATATAATCTTTATCTAGTTTTAAACTATTTCTGATAATGGCATTATTATAAGTGCCAGAGGGAACATCAAAAATTAATTCTAAAAGATGAGTAGTAAACTTAACATTCTTTTGATAACCAAAGATATACTTACTCATAAAATCGGAGTATAAAGGAATAATATTATCTTTTTCCATATTTAATACTCCTTTTGAAAGTGGACAATTTCATATTACAATAAATATTAGAAAAAGTCAAATAAAAACTACCTCACGGGTAGTAACTTCTTAAATTATATCATCAATAGCTGCTCTTATTATTTAATCTTCTTTTAAAAAATCATCTAAAGTTTTATCAAGAATTATACATAATTTTAATAACTGTTCTAAAGGGATTCTTTTAAGCTTATCAGTATCACTTTCATATCTTTTATAGTGTGTATGATTATATCCTAAAAGAGCCGCAATATTTTCTGTTGAATATGGATTAAGTTTACTTAAATTACAAAGTTTAAATTCATTATATTTTTCTAATCTATATTTTTTAATGTTTTTACAAATAGTTTCAAACTTATGACTAATATTAATTTCTGATATATCTTTTTGTAATTGTTGATATGAAGCCATAAGAAATCACCTTCTTATATTATTATCACATGATATCGAACAAAAAGTAGCCACTTTTCAGTGCAAAATAGTTTATTTTTTATCTAAACCATGTTATAATAAATTAGAAATGTACAATAGAACGCTATTAAAGGAGGATTACAAAAATGATTAAATTAGAAGAATTTTATGATAAAGTCAAATTACCCATAAACGAAGAATTATTAAATAAATTATTAGAAAAATATTTTTCTATTCCTTTGCAAAGTAAGAATTACCAAAACGGGTTATATGATGAAATAAATAAAGACCAAAAAACTGTGGTTAATGAAATCAAAATAGAATCTGAGAGAAAAAGATTTTTGGCAAAACTTAACCAAGATTTTGCAAATGCTGGGAAACCTTTTAATCCTGATACTCATAATGGTTTAATGAATCCTCTGGGGGAGCAAATAGGATGGGCGACATATAAATCTTGGAATTTAATCGGAACAGAACGGATCCATTACAATGATCAAGTTCATCGACTTTATATAAGTGTATCAAGTAATGATAGGGTTGATTTTACTAATGAATTATATGATGAGTTTAAACGTAACAGTCTTCCTTTTTATTTTAAAGTAAGTACTGATAATAACGATAGACCAGACAAAGTAGTTATATATACTTCTACCCAATTATTAGAAAAAACCTTAAAAGTATTAGACAATATAGAAAAAAGAAGACCAGATTTAATAAAAAATTGTAATTTTCCATCAATTATAACTGGAAAAGTTACCCCTAAAATTGGCTATGCAAGTGAGATTGTAACTGAAGGCAATAAATCTTATACTCAAATAATATGTGATACTTTTGTTAATGCTATCGAAAAAATCACTGATGAATATTCCCATAGTAAAATTTCTGAAACTATCTATAATATGTATCAAAAAAGATTAGAAGAGACACAACGACTTGGCATAAAATTAGAAGATAGTATTAAAAAAAGAATTGCTTGTGAAATACTTATGCAATATGATCATAATTTTAAAATAAAAGTATTAAATGCATTTAGAGAAAATATTAAAAATGTAGGACTAGATCCCAATAATATGTGTTTTAGTGCCGAGGCCAAAAGGCAAATAAAAAATCGAGTAAGAATTACTAGAAAAGTCGATATCTTTGATCCCAAAGTCTTAAATGAAGTTATTACATTACCTAACGGCACCGAATTAACCATAGATGAATATTTAAAAATAAATAAAGTTTGGCCTTTAGTCCCATTAGATTCTATAGTAACATTAGGTACCAATGGCAAAACCATGTCTGGTAAAGAGTTTATTGAAGGCATAATCCAAAGAGCGGGTTATTACAATAATTTAGATGATTTAATTAAAGCCTTTCACGTAACGATAACTAAAAAAGATAATGGCCTAAAAGTTGAACAAAATAAAAATGCCAAAGTAAATAAAAAGATAAAAAATTATTCTTTAGAAGAAATAGAAGATTTATTTAAAAAGTATAATCTTATAAAAGATACTGATGGCGAGTTTAAAGTTATAGATAGAAAAACTAATATTATTTATGAAGGCAAAAATTTTGTAGATAAAGTAAAGTTCGCCCATACTTGGGTCGCAGCTACTAGATATGGAAGGTCTTTAAGTTCTCCAAATCTAAATGGAATAACAGAATCAGATTATGCTTATGCTTTTGATGAAAAAGCCAAAGAAGTTTATGATAACATTATGGCTCTCGCTTCAATTAATATGAAAACATCCGGAGTTTTAATAAATCCTCAAACTTTAGAAAATGAAATAACTAACTATGTTAATTATAAATATGCTAAATCAATAGTAAGAGGATTATATTCTGAAGAAAGATTTAAAGAATCTTTTAAAAATTGGTTAAGAATGGCTAATAATATTCCTATTATTGAAGAAAATCAAAACTTTCATAGATAAGTATTAAAATTATCCTAACCAAACTTTAAAAATTTACACTATATTTATGAAAGGTGATTATAAATGGATATAGTTTATGACAAATATTATGATAAAATATACTCTTGGGCCATCAAAAAAACCAATAACAAAGAAGATGCTGAAGATCTAACAAATAACATATTTTTGGCAATATTTGAATATTTTAATAAAAATATTTCCATCGCCAAATTAGATAATTTAATATGGAAAATAGCCCACAATCTATGGTGTTTAAAAGTTAAAAATTATCTTAATGAAAAAGAAAATATTACTTTAGATGATAATAATCCTAGTTATAACGAAAAATATTTAGAAAAAATAATATACAATGATATAACTGATAATTTATCTAATATTGGTTTAACTGAAAAAGAACTTTTATCATTTAAACTTTATTATTATAATGACCTTTCAATAAAAGAAATAAGTGATAAGTTAAAATCTAGCAAAAGTAATATTAAATACTATTTATATAGTGCTAGATGTAAAGTAAAGGAGAGATATAATGAATAACTTAAAACTTGATGATTATTTAGAAATAATCAATAAAGAAAAAATAAGAAAGGGATTAGAAGAATATACACCTTTATATCCCATGTTAAGAAAGGTAAATAATGAACTTTATATTGGAGTCTTACTTACTAAAAATAATGCTAATGTTTGGGATAAAGATAGTAATATTAAACCAGAATATTGGGTATTAATTAATCCCGCTAATAACCAAATAGTTGAATTTAATGAAACTAGTAAAAATGATTTTGTAATTGGTAAGTTAATTCCCAAAGATATCGCAAATAAACAAAAAGAAATATCTAAATATGCCGTAGAGAAAACTATGCAATATAAAGATTATTTAATGAACGATATTAAAAATGACGAACTTCCAATTCAAAAGAAATTATCAAATATTTTAAATAATGAAATAACTGTTGATGGCGAAAAAGTAAATATTAATGATTATATAATTGCTAATATAGAACAAGACATAATAAATAAAGTAAAAGAATTAGTAGATTTATTAGTAGCTTCAAAATATAATTCCATAACCTTCTATTATGATGCTTTATTTAGTGATATAGTAACTAAATATAAAAAAGATAATGAAATAGATAAAGAAAAAATGGCTTTATGTATAGAGATAATGAATAATTATTATGATGGCATAATAGGTATAGACAATTTCTTTAATATTAATTAGTTTCATGGTATAGATATTATAATGTGTATTATATAAAATAATAAAATATTAAAATAGTTAAATTGACAAGCAAAAAATAGTAGTTAATAATTGGTAACATAAACTAGATTGGAGAGAAAATAATGAATAATAGTCTTTTATTAATAATAGATATGCAAAGAAATTTTATAAATAAAAATACGGAAAGTTTAATTTCCAAAATAAATGAATTAATAAAAACATCTAGTTATAATTATATTGCTTTTACTAAGTTTATTAATGATGAAAACAGTAATTTTTACAAAGTATTAAATTATAAAGGTTGTATGGATGAATATAATCGAGATATCGTGATAGATACGAAGAGTTATAAAATATTTAATAAAAGAACTTATACATCTTTAACTAGTGAGTTAAAAGAATATCTTAAAGAGAAAAATATAGATGCAGTTTATTTATGTGGTATTGATACTGATGCATGTATATTAAAGACTGCTTTAGATTTATTCGATAACAATTACAATGTCAAAGTTTTAAAAAATTATTGTATGTCTCATAGTAGTTTCGAAAATCATGACATGGCTATCCATCTATTAAAAAAATTAATAGGAGAAAATAATATAATATAAAAATTGTCTTCGATGAAATTAAACAGAACATAATTATAGAATGAAAGGAAATATAAAATGAAAATTAGAATAGTGGGAAGTGGTTCTATGTGGACTGCCTTTAATAGTGCATCATACTTAATTGATGATGATATTTTAATAGATATGCCTAATGGAACTTGTAAAAATTTATTTAAAATGAATCTTGATTCTCGAAATATTAATCATGTTTTATTAACTCATTTTCATGGAGATCATTATTTTGATATACCATTTTATTTTTTACTAAAATCAAAGGCTAGTAATAAAGAAGTAAATATTTACTGCAGTAAAGAAGGGAAAAGAAAAAATAAATTATTATTAAAATTAGCTTTTCCTAATCCTGCTCAAGAAATATTAGCTACGATAAAACCAATTTATAATTTTCAATATAGATTTACTATCAAAGATTATGTTGTTACTAAATATTTAGTAAATCATGGAAGAATGAAACCGGCCTATGGTTATATATTTGCAACTGAGAGCATTAAAGTAGGCTTTACCGGAGATACAACCATTTGTAAAAATGTAGAATACATGGCTAGTATTTGTGATTACTTATTTTGCGATTGTACATTGATAAAAGGTAATAAAAAACATATGGGAATAGATATGATTGCATCTTTAAATGAAAAATATTCTAACTGTAAACTTGTTGTTAGCCATTTAGATGATAGTACCCGTGAAGAATTATTAAAAATTAAAAATGATAATATTATTATTCCTAATGATGGTGTTGAAATTATAGTTTCTTAAATTTAATCATAGAATATTGGTGATAAAATAATTTTTCATCTTATAAAACTATAAGTAAAGAGTTTAAAATGATTTTATATAAAGGTAAAAATTTTTTGAAATGGGATTTAAATGAAAATGAAAGACAAAAAGATATATTTACTAAAGAAGAAAAACAAGAAATATATAATTTGATGAAACAAGAATTTAAAATATAATACTTAAATAAAAAAGAAACCTCAAACAGAGACTGCTGAAAAAGTAGACAAAGATTACTGTAAAAAGAGACAGTAGTCTTTTGTTTTGGTATAATAGAAATGTAAGGACAATGGTGATAAAACGTTAAAAAGAAGTAGCCAATTAGAAATAAGTTTTAGTAAACATAGTGAATTATACGATATTTTAATAGAAAAAGATAATTTTTGGAGACAGTTAAATGAAATGCTAGATTTTTCATTTGTAGTTGAAATGTTAAAAGATAAGTATTCAACAACAATGGGAAGAACAAGTGAAGATGTAATAAGAATGTTTAAATATTTATTATTAAAAACGTATTATAAGTTATCAGACAGAGGATTAGTCGAAAGAACAAAAACAGATATGTTATTTAAATACTTTTTAGGATATGAGCCAGAAGAAATTAAATTAATAGATGCAAGTTTATTAACAGTATTTCGTCGAGAGAGATTAATAGATAATGATACAAATTTAATGGATAAATTAATTAGTAAAACAGTAGAAATAGCAAAAGAAAAAGGATTAATAGAATTAAAGAATAAATTGATAGTAGATTCAACACATACAAATGCAATGTATAATCATATATCTCCAAGAGAAGAATTAATAAGACAAGCGAAAGAACTTAGGAAATCAGTATATAAGATAGATGAAAGAATGCATGATAAAATGCCTAAAAAGCGAGAAACAACAGGATTACTAGAAGATCAAATAGAATACACAAAAGAACTATTAAAAGTAATAAAAAAAGAAAAAAGATTTATGAAATTACCAGCAATAAAAGAACAAATAGATTTATTAGAAGAAACAATGATGGATACAGAATATGAAATAGAATATTCAAAAGATCAAGATGCCAAAATTGGCCATAAGACAGCAGATACATCATTCTTTGGATATAAAACACATATAGCAATGACACCAGAAAGAATTATAACCGCGGCTAGTATAACTACAGGAGAAAAACATGATGGAAAAGAACTTGTAGAATTGATAGAAAAAAGTGAAAATAATGGAATAGAAGTTGAAGCAATTATAGGTGACGGAGCATATTCAGAAAAAGATAATTTAGATTATTGTAGTGAAAATAATATAAAAAATGTTAGTAAATTAAGTAAAACAGTAACACATGGCTGTGGAAAAAATAAGGAAGATTTTGTATATAATAAAGATGCAGGAATGTATGTTTGTAAAGCAGGACATATGGCAATTAGGAAAGTAAAATCAGGTAGTAAAAAACTAGGACAAAATGTGGAAAGTTACTTTTTTGATGTTGAAAAATGTAAGCATTGTCCTTATAAAGAAGGTTGTTATAAAAAGGGATCAAAAACAAAATCATATAATGTAAGAATAAAAGATGATACACATATAAATCATATGGATTATATGGAAACAGAAGAATTTAAAACTTTATATAAAGAAAGGTATAAAATAGAAGCTAAAAATGCTGAATTAAAGAATAATTATAATTATAACGAAGCCAATGCTTGTGGAAAATTAGGTATTACAATACAAGGGGCAACTACGCTCTTTTTAGCCAATATGAGGCGAATAATTAAATTAAATGAAGAAAAAAACAAGAATATAGGATAAATAATAACCTATATTCTCTACTTTTTTGTAAAACCTACAAAAAAACTGATAAATAGAAATTAATTCTAAATATCAGTTTTAATTTTAACTACTTTTTCAGCAGTCTCCTCAAACAGTTTCTTTTTTAAATACTAAATTATATCATCAATATATCTTTTAAGTTGATGTGCATCTTTCCCAAATATTATTTTTAATTGATTATCAATTTCGACAATACCTTTAGCGCCCAACTTTTCTATCGCTTCTTTATTAACTAAAGAAACATCTTTTAAAATAACTTTAAATCTACTCATATTACATTCTGCACTAACAATATTATCTTTTCCTCCTAGATAGCCAATTAATTTATTCGCTTCTATTCTAAAATCTCTTTTTGATAATTTTAATACTATCAAACATATTAGCACTAAAGCTATTCCAATAATTACATATTGCAACCACGTTTCCATCTTTATCACCTGCCTCTATTATACTATAAATTAACTAAATTTAAAACATTTTTTGTATAATTAAGCAATTTCCTTTCATACTAAAAACAAGAGGAGGCCAATATGAAAAAGATAATCTTATTTCTAACTTGTTTATTCCTAGCGGTCGGTTGTTCATGCTCTAACGATAAAGCTGCCGATGCTGTCGAAAACTATTTAAATGATTACAAAGGATTAAAGGATAACGTCTTAAAAGATATTGATACCCTAGTTGCCAGTGAAAATTTAAATGATAAAGCAAGTGAAACTTACAAAGAAGTTTTAAAAAGACAATATCGCAATTTAAACTATACGATTGAAAATGAAGCTTATGATGGTGATACTGCTACAGTTACAGTCAAAATTACTGTTTATGACTTATATAAAGCTGAAAAAAATGCTAGTACTTATCTAAATAATAATCAAAACGAATTTTTAACTGATGGTGCTTATGATAGCAATAAATATCTTGATTATAAATTAGATGAAATGAAAAAAATCGAAGATACAATCTCTTATAATATTGTCTTTAAAACTATCAAGAAAGATAGTAAATGGGTAGTAGAACAACCTGATGAAAAAACTTTAGAAAAAATTCATGGTATATATAATTATGATTTAAACAATTAAACAGATATTAAAGTCTGTTTTTTTAATATCTTGTCAAATATCCATCTTTATGTTAAAATAACTAAACAACAGAAGGGGATAATATGGAAAATTATTTCGAATTATTAAAAACCGAAGATGAAAAAATACAACTACTCCGTGGCAAAATGAAATTATTAGAGCAAGAAGAAGCCCAAAATCGTCAAATCTATCAAAAAATATATGATGATTATCTTAAAGCTTTAATGGCCTTTGACAAGCTTAATAAAAGTAGTAAAGAAAATTATGATAGAGCCAATGTTAAAAGTGTCATGATTATAACTATTTTTATTGCTGTAATTTTTTTAATGTTAACCTTTAATTTTAATTTTCCATCTTTACTTTATCTTATTATTCCTCTTTCTTCTCTCTTAAGTGAAGTAATCTGTCTTAATATTCTTTTAATATTAAAAATCAAATATCAAAGATATCGTCAAATTCACAAAAGCGCCTTAACCGAAAGTAATACTATTTTAAAAAATCTATTTTATGCTAAAGAGCGGCAAAGTAATCTTATTTATCAAATAACTTCCCAAAAAAAAGAGGTATATTATGAATTAATGGCCACAATTAAAAAACGTGATACTCTAAGAGAAATAATTTTAACAGAATTTTACCCTTTACTTATCGAAACTTTTAATGAAGATAATCAAAAAGATAAAGAGTCTTACCAAGATATTGTTAAAAGAGTTAGAACTAATATTAGCAAAGCTTATCCTTCCGAATAAGCTTTTTTGTATTTTTATTAAAAGAAATTCATATCTTTAAATAGGTGACCAACTATGAAACTTTTAAAAAAATACATAATTATATTTATTTGTCTTTTTCTCTTTCCTCTAAATGCTTTTGCCATATCAGCTAGATCGGCTATCGTTATGGACCTAAATAGTGGGCGTATTCTCTATGAAAATAATAGTCATGAGCCCCATCTTATTGCATCCATTACTAAAATCATGACTTGCCTAATCTCGATTATGTATGGTAATTTAGATGATGATGTAACCGCCTCCGATAATATTTTAAAAGCCTATGGTTCTAGTATTTATCTTGAAGTAGGGGAAACGATGAAATTAAAAGATTTACTTTATGGTTTAATGCTTCGAAGTGGTAATGATGCTTCTTTAGCTATCGCTAAACACGTCGGTACGACCGAAGAAAACTTTGTTTATTTAATGAATGAATATGCTAAAACTATTGGTATGAAAGATACTAAATTTCTAAACCCTCATGGACTTGATAATAATGGTGTAGGTAATATATCTACGGCTTATGATATGGCTCTTTTAACTAAAGTTGCAATGCAAAATAAAACATTTAGGGAAATTTTTAATACGACTAAATATACCGCGAAAAGTAGTTTAAAAACTTATAATTGGCTCGGTAAAAATAAACTTTTTAGTATGTATGAATATACAACTGGGGGTAAAACAGGTTACACCGAGAGTGCCCATCGCACCCTAGTTACTACAGCCAGTAAAGATAATAAAAATTTAGTTGTCGTAACTTTAAATGACCCCAATGATTTTAAAGACCATAAAACTTTATATGAAACTTATTTTAATAAATATGATGCTATTTTAGCTTTAGATAAAACCAAATTTCAAGTAGCGAATAACCCTTATAAAAATACCAATTTATATATAAAAAATAATTATTATGCTTTATTAACTAAAGAAGAAAAAAATAATTTAAAACTAGATATTACTATATATCAAAACTTAACTTTAACTAATAATTTAAAAGTCGGCGAAGTAAAAGTAATGTTAGGAGATACTCTTTTACATACTGAAAACATTTATCTTGAAAAAATCAAGTTCGAAACTTCTTCTAAAGAAACTTTATGGCAAAAAATAGTTAGGTGGTTTAAATCATGGTAAATGTTATTTGGGCATCTCTTATATTTATTGCCATTATCTATTCTTTTTTTACAGGTAATATTGAAACCATCAATAATGGTATTTTAACTCATGCTGAAACGGGTTTAAACTTAATACTTGATATGATGCCTTTAATTATTCTTTGGACGGGTATTATGAAAATTGCTGAAAAATCTGGCTTATTAGAGGTATTCTCCCACTTTTTAAATCCTCTTTTACAAAAACTTTTTCCTTCTCTTCCTAAAGACCATAAAGCCTTAGGTTATATTGCTAGTAATATTGGGGCCAATATGTTAGGGCTTGGTTCGGCGGCGACTCCTTTTGGCCTAAAAGCGATGGAAGAACTCCAAAAAGATAATCCTGATAAAACTTGTGCGACCGAACCGATGATTACTTTTCTCGTTTTAAATACCGCCGGGGTAACGCTCATTCCTACAACCGTTATTGCTCTTCGTATGATGAGTAATAGTGCGAATCCGACTGAAATAATTATTACGAGTATTCTAGCAACAACCATCTCGAGTATTTCGGGACTCACTCTTGATTATTTTATTCGCAAAAATAAAAAGAGAAGGGGTGTCAAATGAATACTATCTCTAAAATCATCATTCCTTTATTTGTTTTCGGCATAATTTTTTATGGCGTTAAAAAGAAAGTAAATGTTTATGATACTTTCTTAGAAGGAGCAAGAGATGGCCTTATCATGGTTTTTCATATTGCTCCCACTATTATTGCGATGGTTTTCGCGGTTAATATTTTTTTAGATAGTAATTTCTTAGAAGGCGTCTTAAGTTTTTTAAAGCCTGTATTTAATCATATGCACCTTCCTATGGATATTGTTCCGATGGCTCTTTTAAGACCTATCTCAGGAAGTGCCTCTTTAGCAATCATGAATGATATTTTCCTAAACTATGGCCCTGATAGTTTTATTGGTCGTCTTGCCTCTACTCTTCAAGGTTGCACTGATACGACCATTTATGTTTTAGCTCTTTATTTTGGAAGTATCAGAATAACTAAAACGAGATATGCTCTACCAGTAGGTTTATTCGCCGATTTAATGGGTATCATCGCGGCTTTTATTATCACTTTTATTTTCTTTGGTTAAATCTTTATTTCGACACTTTTTTTGATTTTTATATGATATGATATAAAAGGTGAAGAAAATGAAACAAAACTTTAAAATATTTTTAATTGCTCTACTAATTGGAGCAATATCATCATATTTTTTTGCTTATAAATTTGATAATACCATCACTGCTCTTGCTAAAAACTCTTACGTAACCTATTTTTATATTGGAACTTATAATACTTTAGAATCCGCCCGTAATAAACAAACAAATTATCCTGATTCTCTCATCTTAAACGATAATGGTATTTATAAAGTTGTAATTGGCATCTATTCTAATAATGATACTATTGCTTTAATGAGTAGTTTTTTTAAAGACCAAGGCCTAACCTTTGAAACATCTACTCTAAAAGTTCCTAATAATTATTTAAAAACTACTACTTCCTATGAAAACCTTATTAAAACCAGTGATACCTCTTTATATCCTTCAATTAATAAATCTATTTTAAATGTATTTAGTACATATATTACTTAAAAACACCAATAATATAAATAGGTGTTTTTAAATGAAAAATAAGTTTTTTCCTTTTATAATCCTTATTATCTATCTTCTTTTTTTAAGTAAAGATAAACTTTTCGCAAGTTTTGATATTAAAAATCTCTCTACTACTTTAAATAATACTAAAGCATCTTATTATGAGACCGAATATAATGCTTTAACTAAAACTCTAAACTTAAATAATTTAGGCTATAACATTGTTTATTCTAAAGTTATATTTCAAGATATCTATGATTTTTATAATAAAATAACTATTTTAAAGGGTACAAGTGATAACTTAAAAAAAGGGGATATTGTTTTAAATGAAGATGGTGTAATCGGCGTTATTTCTACTCCTTATAATTCATATAGTGAAGTTTCTCTTTTAACTAATCCTAATATTAATTTATCTGTTAAAATAAATAACTCTTATGGTATTTTAAAAAGTAGCGATAATAAAATAATTATTGAAAATGTTTTGGTAAATAATCCTCTAAAAGAAGGGGATAAAGTTTATACCTCCGGCCTAACAGATATTAAAGGAGGCTTATTAATTGGTACTATTAAAAAGATAGAAGTAGATGATTTAGGATTAGAATATAAAATTGAAGTTAATCCTAGTGCGAGCCTTTATAACTTAAATTATCTGGGAGTGTTACCATGATTTTTCTTCTCTTAGATTTTATCTTAAGTTTTCTAAGTAATTATCCCACCTATTTTATTTTATTAAACTTTTTACTATATAAAAAAGCCGATTACTTTAAATTTATTTTAATTCCCCTTATATTAGATATCTTAATTCTTAATCTTTATTTTCTTAATACGCTTATTTTTACCATCATCTTTCTTCTTTATAAAAAACTAAAAATTACCAAACTAACTTTTTTTAATTATCTTATATCACTTATATTTATTTATACGACTTATATATTAATAATCGGTATAATAAATTCTTATAGTCTTTCGTATCTCATAATTTATATCATCAAAAACTTTCTTCCCAATTTTATTTTTTATATCCTCTGTTATAAAATTTTATTTAAACGCATACAATTATCTAGGTGATAAAAGTGAATGCTGAAGAAATAATAAAAAAGAATAAAGCCAAAAGAAATAGTTATTTAACTAATACTAGTGCCTCATCTAAAAAACCTAATCTGGCTAAAAATATCTTATACTTAAAAGGCCTTATCACAAGAACTCTTTTAACTATTATTTTTGTTTTAGGAAGTATTATTTTTACTAACATCAGCGCTTCTAATAAAAAACTATACCAAAAGTATGTTTTAGAAGATTCCTTAGAATTTACCAAAATAAATAATTTATATCATGATTTATTTGGGGAAGTTAATTTCTTAAAAAATAAAGAAGAACCAGAAACTCCCGTCTTTTCTGAAAATTTAAATTTTACTTCAATTGAAAAATATAACAATTCTTTTAAACTCGCGGTCAAAAAGGATGAAGCAATAAAAGTCTTAACGAGTGGTATCATCGTCTTCATGGGAACTAAAGACACTTTAGGGGAAACAATTATTGTTCAAGGAAATGATGGCGTTGATATCTGGTATTCTAATATTGCGAATACTGATTTATCAGTCTATGATTATGTCACTAAAGACACCATTATTGGTTCTAGCCTTGGTGATTATATATATCTTACGTTTTTAAAAGATGGCGAATATTTAAGTTATGATGAATACCAACAAAGTATTTAAAATAAATTTAGCTACTTATTTTTTAATTCTCACCTTTTTAATCACGGGTCTAATCAAAAACATTATTTTAATCTATTTAATTATTATCATTCATGAACTAGGCCATATTTTTATTGCTAAGATCTTAAAATATGCCATCATCAAAGTGGAAATCTATCCCATGGGTGGTGTTACTACTCTAAATAAACCGATTAATACTAAAATAAAAGATGAACTCTTAATAGCCATATTTGGTGTATTATTTCAAATTTTTTTAGGTCTCTTTTTTCTTTTCTTTTTAAAACTAAACTTTATCAATGAAACTACTTATCTTTTATTTAAAAAATATAACTTAACAATTATTATCTTTAATTTACTTCCGCTTATTCCACTAGATGGTTATCACATACTCCGGAGTATTTTAGAAATATTCTTTTCTTTTCATCTTTCTTTTTATTTAAGTTTTATCATTGGTCTTGCCTCTATTTTAATATTTATTTTTACAAATGGTCTTTTTAGCCTAAACAATTATCTAATCATAACCTTTTTACTTTTTAAATTATATGAAGAATATAAAAATTTTAAACTAATTCATTTTAAATTCCTTTTGGAGCGGTTTTTAAATCCCTTTAGTTATCATAAAATAAAATATAATCATAAAGTTAATTTAAACTTATTAAAAAAAGATACTTATCATTACTTTAAAAATAATAAAGAAATTATTTCTGAAACTAAATTATTAAAAGAAAAGTTTGACAAAACATAATAATTAATGTAGAATAAAAAAATAAGTAAGAAAGTAGGTATTAAAAATGACTGATTATTTATCTAAAATTATTAATGATGAAAAAATGCTTGAAGCTTTTATCTCTCATGGTATTATTGCCCCTCATAATTTAGTTTCTGAAGTAACTAAAAGTGCGAATGGTTTTTTAATATGTAAAACCGCAAAAGTAATAACAAATCTAAAAGACGAAACCCAACTAAATGAAAGCACTAAAAAAGAATTAATAAAAAAATTACAAGATAGCATATTAGAAACTAATGCTGAGTTTATGATTGCCTTTTTATACGATACTAAATATGCTGATATCGAACTAATTGTTTATAATTTAATAATTAAAGATTCTTATTCATCTATGGATCGAGTAATAAGTTTTATTTATTCGGCATTTGAAGAAAAGACATCTTTTCCTCAATCCACCAAAATAAAAAAACACAATCTCTTAGAAAATATCTTTAAATATCTTATAGATAAAAAAGCCTATCAAAAAATAATTGAAACTATGACAAGTACCTCTACTAATACTGAAGAAATATTAGATATTTTAATATCTATTAATAACTTAGAATTTCTAACTTATCTTGTTAATTATTTAGAGATTCAAGAAAGTCAAACTACTAATTTAACTACTAAGGATCATATAAAAAATTTAATCAAAAAAATAAACTTAAAATACCGTGTTTTATATTTAGATAATCTTGATTTAGATAGCAAGTTTAAAATTTTAATGGATTTATATGCTAAAGGTGATATCCAAACAATTGCGCACTATAAAGATGAATTTGCCCCACTTTTTACAGGAGAAAGAGAAGAAGAGCCCCTAACTCGTTAAAATAGTTTGACAAACTCTAACTTTTTTGTTAGAATTATAAACGCGAAGTATTTTATATTCGTAAAAAACCACTCAGAAATGGTCTAAAAAAATTTAAATATTTACCATTATGGTGCGTCTTAAAAATTTAAAAGGAGGAATGAATATGAAAGCTGTCTTTGAAACCGGCGGAAAACAATATTATGTTCAAGAAAATGATGTAATATATGTTGAAAAATTACCTAATGAAGCGGGAAGTGAAGTAACATTTACTACTATTTTAGCTTTAGGTGATAAAGTTGGTACCCCCTATGTTGAGGGTGCTAAAGTTGTTTGTTTAGTTGAAAAACACGGGAAACAAAAGAAAATTAAAGTGTTTAAATATCGCCCTAAGAAGAAATATCGTAAAACTCAGGGTCATAGACAACCATATACTAAATTAGTTGTTAAAAAAATTAGTTAAGTATGATAAAAGTAACTGTTAATAAAAATAGTATTATTATCACAGGTCATGCGGGATATGATGAATCTGGAAAAGACATTGTTTGTGCCTCCGCTTCCTCTATCGTTATAACTAGTGTTAATGCTTGTCTAAAAATAGATAATAAATTCTTAACTTATGAAGAAAAACCAAATAAATTAAGGATAAATATTATTGGTGATAATAATAATTGTTTATTAATAATTGAAAATATGTTAAATATGCTTGCAGAATTAGCAGCAGCTTATCAAAAAAATATAAAAATAATAAAGGAGGAAAGACCATGAATTTTATGAAATTAAATATCCAGTTATTCGCTCACGTTAAAGCCCAAGGTTCAACTCAAAATGGTCGTGATTCTCGCGGACGTAGATTAGGTGCTAAAGTAGGTGACGGCGAGAGTGTTAAGGCTGGTTCAATCTTATATCGTCAAAGAGGAACAAAAATATATCCTGGAACTAATGTTGGGATGGGAAAAGACCATACTTTATTTGCTAAAATAGATGGTATTGTTCGTTTTGAAAGATTAGGTCGCGATAAAAAGAAAGTAAGCGTTTACGAAAAATAGTAAATGCTTTTTTAAAAGTATTAATTAACTACCCGAGAGGTAGTTTTTATTTGACTTTTTCTAATATTTATTGTAATATAAAATTGTCCACTTTCAAAAGGAGTATTAAATATGGAAAAAGATAATATTATTCCTTTATACTCCGATTTTATGAGTA
>CANQHE010000019.1 GCA_947623735.1 uncultured Bacilli bacterium | reverse complement strand
ATACTTTGAATAAAAAGAAAAGCCTAATTTCAATAGAAATTAAACTTTTTTTATTTCTTCATCTGTCAAACTCGGGATGATGTAACTTTAGTTTTAAGTCTTAACTAAAATATCAAAAAAAAGTTATAAACAATTAAATTTCTAGGTGTTTTATCTATTTTATGCTATAATAAAAAAGTAAAGGAGTTTAACTATGAATACGAAAAATAATAATATTTTAACTATTGCTTTAACTATAATTATTATTATACTTGTAATTATCTGTATCTTTTTATTTTTAAAAATGGAGTTTTTAGAAGAAAAATACGAATATCAATATGAAAATTCTCTAAATAATAATGATAATAATAGTAATAATAATAATAGTAATAGTAATAATAATGTTAATAACCAAGATAATACTAACACTAAAGATTTTATCTCTCGTAGTGAAGCCGAAAATATTGCTTTAAAAAGTTTAAATATTAATGCTGAAGATGTTTACGAATTAAAAAGTGAACTGGATTACAAATTTAACACTGACATTTACGAGATAGAATTTAAGTATGATCGCCATGAATACGAATTTTATATCAATGCTAAAACCGGCGAAATAATTAAATCATTTAAAGAACGTGATTAAGAAAAGAGGACTTATGAATAAATATGATATTATCATAATTGGTGCTGGACCAGCCGGACTTACCGCGGCCCTATATGCTCTAAGAGCAAATAAAAAAGTTTTAATCCTTGAAGCCAAAACTTACGGTGGTCAAATAATTAATGCTAATTTAATTGAAAATTATCCCGGCTTACCTTCAATTTCAGGATTTGAATATGCTACCAATCTTTATAATCAAGTAAAAGATTTAAAAGGGGAATTTAAATTTGAAAAAGTCCTAAAAATTACTAAAAATAAAACAGTTACAACCACTAAAAACAAATATCAAGCCCACGCTATTATCATTGCTACTGGCGCTGAAACTCGGAAGTTAAATCTCCCTAATGAAGAAAAATTTCTTGGTAATGGTATTTCTTATTGTGCCACTTGTGATGGAGCTTTTTATAAAGATAAAATAATCGCTGTAAATGGTGGAGGAAATACTGCCCTTGAAGATGCTCTTTATTTATCAAATCTTGCTCATACTGTTTATTTAATCCATCGTCGTAAGGAATTTCGGAGCGAAAAAAAATATCAAGAAGCCTTAAAAAGCAAAAAGAATATTAAAATAATTCTAAACTCTACCATAGAATCTTTAAATGGTGCTGAAAAGCTTGAAAGCCTTACTTTAATAAATACTGATGGTGAAAAAACAACGCTCACTCTTGATGGTTTATTTATTGCCATCGGAAGAACTCCTCAAAATGAAATATTTAAAAATGTAGTTGAATTAGACGAATTTGGTTATATAATATCACCTGATGGCATTCATACTAAAACTAAAAATATATATGTCGCTGGTGATACCCGGCAAAAATTGCTTCGGCAATTAACAACTGCTGTAAGTGATGGTAGTATCGCCGCAACTATTGCTATTGAAGAAATGGCAAAATAATTTATTTATTTAAAATGTCATGTTATAATAATATTAGGAAGTGAAACTTATGGAATATAATAAAATTAAAAACGCTGATAAAATAATTGAAAAATCACCTTATTTAATTCAAAATCCTACCCAATATAAAAATAAATGGAGTGATTTATTTGAAAATAAAAATCCTATTCATATCGAACTTGGAACCGGAAGAGGGGATTTTATTATCAATATGGCTAAAACTTATCCCAAAATTAATTTTATCGGGATAGAACTAGTAGATAGCCAGTTAGTTAAAGCTGTTGATCGTTTATCTAACTTAAATTTACCCAATTTAAAACTTATTAACATGGATGCCCGAAATATTGATCAAGTCTTTGGTAAAGAAATTCATACTATCTATTTAACATTTTCCGAACCCTGGCCTAAAAAAATTGATGAGAAAAAAAGATTTACCCACATTAGCTATTTAAAACTCTATGATAAAATCTTTAAAAAACATAAACACATAATCTTAAAAACTGATAACAAAGGTTTATTTGCTTATTCTCTAGAAAGTTTATCCCAGTATTGGTATACATTTGAAAGAGTAAGTTTAGATCTTCACCATAATGAAATACCTATCCCTAATATTATGACTGACTTTGAAAAAAGATATTATGAAGAAGGTCGTCCTATTTATTATTTAGAAGCTAGTTTTGAAGAATAAAAGAATTACGAAAAGTAATTTTTTTTTAAAAACTAATATTTTTATCAAAATAAGACACCCTATAAAAGTAAATTATAAGTAAAGTTTAAAGTAAACAAAAATTAAACTAATTGAAAGTTAAGTAAAAAGAAAGTAAATACATAGTAAAACAAATTTTACTTAAATTCGTCAAATTTCTTCAAATTATTGCTTTACTAAAAAATTTATGCTAAATTAAGTATGGTGATATATATGTGTGGTTTCTGTGGATACATAAATAAAGAAAAAAAAGATAAAAAGATTATCAATGCCATGAGTGAAAAAATAATTCATCGTGGTCCCGATAGTGAAGGCTTATACTTAGATGATCTACTTCATATGGCTTTCCGTCGTTTAAGCATCATTGATTTAAACAGTGGTAATCAACCAATATATAATGAAAATAAAGATTTAGTTATCTTATTTAATGGTGAAATTTACAACTATCAAGAAATAAAAGCCGATTTACTAAAAAAAGGTCATAAATTCTCTACGGAAACAGATACGGAAGTAATTCTCCATGGCTATGAAGAATATAAGGAAGATATTGTTCCTAAACTCCGAGGTATGTTTGCTTTTGTAATTTGGAATATTAACACGAAAGAATTATTCGCTGCTCGAGATATGTTTGGTATTAAACCCTTTTATTATACTATTATGAATGATACTTTTATGTTTGCAAGTGAAATAAAAGCTTTACTACCTAACCCTAATTTTAATAAAGAAATAAATGAACAAGCCCTTAAAACTTATTTAACTTTTCAGTATAATCCTTTAGATGAAACATTCTTTAAAAACGTATATAAACTACCTCCTCGCCATTATTTAAAATGGAAAGATGGTCAAATAGAAATCAAAGAATATTATCAATTTTCTTTTAAACCTAATAAAAAAATACCATATGAAGATATCGTTGAAAAAGTAAATGATGAAGTAACCTCATCAGTTAAATATCACAAAATTAGTGATGTTAAAGTAGGGGCTTTCTTAAGTTCCGGCATTGATTCTTCATATATAGTATCTCTTCTTAAACCGGATAATACTTTTACTGTCGGTTTTGAAAATTTAGGATATAATGAAATAGAATCCGCCAAACATTTAAGTGAATTATTAAAGATCCAAAATAAAAACGAAATCATAACTCCAGATGAATTTTTTGAAGTTTTACCCAAGGTTCAATATCACTCAGATGAACCTCATGCGAACCTTTCTAGTGTTCCTCTTTACTTTTTAAGTAAACTTGCTCGTAAAGATGTCACAGTTGTCTTATCTGGTGAAGGTGCTGATGAATTATTCGGGGGCTATCAAACTTATGATAATAGTATTATCTTAAGAGCATATCGTCATTTACCAAAATGTATTCGAAATTTAAACTTAAAACTTGCTCAAAAACTTCCCGACATTAAAGGTAAAAGTTTCTTAATAAGAGGTTCTAAAACTTTAACAGAATATTATATTGGTCAAGCAAATATCTTTAGTGATGAAGAAGCCAATAATATTGTAACTAAAAAATATCAAACTAATATTAAAGCCCAAGATATCACTAAACCTTATTTTGATGCCACTAAAGGCTTAGATGAAGTAACTAGAATGCAATATGTTGACATGAATTTATGGCTACCAAATGATATTTTATTAAAAGCGGATAAAATGACAATGGCAAGTTCTCTAGAACTACGTGTCCCATACTTAGATAAAGAAGTTTTTGAACTAAGTCTAACTCTTCCTAAAAAGTATAAGATTCATAAAAAAGTAAGCAAAAGAGCTCTAAGAGATGCGGCCTCTAAAAAAATACCTCAAGAATGGTTTAATCGTCCTAAATTAGGTTTCTTAGTTCCTTTTAAAGAATATTTAAAAGAAGATAAATATTATAATATTATTAAAAAAGAATTTGAAGAAGAATACACAAAAGAATTTTTTGATCAAGAAAAACTTCTCCAATTACTAGAGGATCATCATACCGGCAAAATATCAGCTCATCGAAAAATATATACAATTTATGCTTTCCTCTTATGGTATAAAGAATTTTTCATAAATCCAATATAAAAATAGACACTTAGGTTAATCATAAAACTTAAGTGTCTTTTAAATATGCAATTCAACAGAATTGCCGCGACTAAATAAGGCGCGAGTAAATCCACCTGCTATGCGGGTGAGAATAGAGAAAGCAATAGCGAGCATTAAAAAATAATCCTCCTTCTGATATAATATAAATTGGTCTGCCAACCAAAATATAAAAATCAGGAGGAGGATTATTTTTATGAGACAAAAAAGAAATGATGAAGATAGTAGCTTATCTCATACAAAATGGAATTGCACATACCATATAGTATTTGCACCAAAATATAGAAGAAAGGAGATCTATGGAAAGCTACGAAGTGATATAGGAAAATACCTAAGAAGGTTATGTGAATATAAAGGTGTGGAAATAGTTGAAGCGAATGCGTGTAGTGACCATATACATATGATGGTGAAAATACCACCTAAAATTAGTGTATCATCTTTTATGGGATATTTAAAGAGGAAAAGTGCATTAATGATATTTGATAATCATGCGAATTTAAAATATAAGTATGGAAATAGACATTTTTGGGCGGAAGGATACTATGTAAGTACAGTAGGACTAAATAAAAATACAATAAAAAAATATATACAAGAACAAGAAACAGAAGATAGACTTCAAGATGCCAAAAGTATAAAAGAATATAAAAACCCGTTTACGGGTAAGTAAGAGAGACAAAGGCAATTGGCAGACTAAAAAAGCCACCAAATGGTGGTATGCCAGAAGGTGGCCTTATAGGCCTTTGAGAAAATCTACCTCTTTTAGGGGTAGATTTTTAATTGTTTTAATTATCTTTTTTTAACATTTTAATAACATCAGTATCAGAAATATCTAAAACATCAATAATTTTAATAAGCATTTTAATAGTAGTATTATAAAAATCCTTTTCAATTCTTTGCATATGTCTAGGACTAATATCTAAGATTTCTGCTAACTGTTCTTGAGTATAACTTCTTTTAATTCTATATTTCTTTATCATTTTGTTCACCTTACAATTTATTATATCATATAAGCTTAATTTCATCACGATAAAACAAGATAAATTTTATGTTGCCAAAATTCTAAATTTATAAAAAAACTGAATAGAAATATTTATTTCCACTCAGTCTATGGAGTTTCTTCCTGCTCATATATAAATCGAAAGCAATATGAGCGGGTGATACTTTTTCTAATTAGGTTGTTTCAACTACATAGGGATTAGTTGTTGTACCTGCTGGTTTAGTATTATCGAATGTAAATGTTGTATCAGCTTTGAGGTTTATTACTGGCCGCACACCACGTGTACTATTACCTGTATTGTCGTCACTGAGAATACCATTATCGTACACATAAAAAACACGAGCATAGCCGCCAAAGTTAGATGGAGACATGGTCCAATAATGTTTACCAGTTTTTAGCCAGTAGTTTGTATTTGCTTTTCCATAAAAACCTCCAGCATATACTACTTCATCCATAGTTATTAAGCCGACTGGTACTGGTAAGGCATTATTTCCTGTTATTGTTATTCCATTGCTTCCTTTGGTTCCATTTACATTTGCATTTGGACCTGTATATAAGTCTCTTTTTCTTGCATTTTCATCTGTTTTTTGTGTTAATATTGTATATCCGCATTTAAATGTCGGAGTTTGTGGAATTACAGCATTTGTAGTTCCTTGTTGCCATACTCTATCTGTTCCAGCATATGCCGTTTGACTTGTACCTATTCCATTTCCTGTATAATATTTATGATTATCTTTTGCTAAGCTACTATCACTACAGAATCCAGTATCTACATCTATATATTGAGCTGCTAAAGTTCCTAAGTTTGTATCTTGTTGATACCATTGTTTGATTTGTATTAAAGCATCACTCTCTGTGCTAGTACTATCTACTTTATGTGCTCCATCAAAATTTGAACTTGCTTGATTTTTTAGTCCTGGATACATATATCCCATATATTTATTATCATTAGTAGCTTGATTAAAATACACAGCACGAGGATAAGAGGCATTATTTGTATTTTTAGTTGGCTTTATCATTGTTTCATCACCTGCTGTACTTGGCCCAGTTTCTTTGTTTACACTTGTACCAGCATACATTATTCTTATAGTGCCATTGCCATTTATTCGGATAATCCTCCACCATATATATTTACTGTTATCAGATGTATCCTGTCCAAATACTACCCAGTTATTATCCACTGTTCCTCTATAATAATAACTTGTTCCATAATCATCTTCTGCTTCATATACTCCATTTTCAGTTAAATTACATCCACTATCACATGATGTTCCTGTAAATGTTGCGCTTCCTTTTGAAGTTAAACCTAAATCATTAAGTACATCTTCACTAGTTATTTCATTTTCATCAAAAAACAAATGGCATTTAGTTCCCTTTTTACTATATGGTTTAACACTTATTGTTTTTGTATCTTTATTAAATTCTATTGTTAATTCTTCATTTTCTACATCTCTAAAATTATCATTTATATCACCGTATTTTTCTGTACAATAACTCATATCTTGATTAAGTTCATAATTATCTTCTATAGTATCTACATCTGCATAATTTTGACTACCATTTGCTTTGAACTTTACTTCAGCTAACTCAAAATCAACTAACGTATAATTAATTGTTCCATTTGCTATAGGAATACTTTCGATTACTTGATATTTAGCTTTTGTTAAAAATAAATTCATGATAACAATAAGTAAAGCGCCCAATAGTAGGCCATATAAAAATATTCTTTTTTTGCTTCCACTAACATAATTTAATTTTTCAAATCGCATATTTTATCCTTCCTCTCTTAAAATTCCGGTGTCAGTATATATATTACTTCATAAAAAAATATTAAACTATTTATAGGTGATAATGATGGATGTTTTAATTAATTTAGGCAAAAATATTAGAAAGTATCGAAAACTTAGAGGCTTAACTCAGGAAAAACTAGCTGAAAAGGCGAACTTGAGTAATTCTTATATTAGCGATATAGAATGTGGTAAAATAAATGTTCCAACTCTAACTTTATTCGAAATATGTTATGTGTTAGACGTTGAGCTATATAAAATATTTTTACCATATGTATAATTAAAATTCCGGTGTCAGTTTAAATTATTAAGCAATAAAAAATGACTACCTTATATTAGAATTATAACATATATTTATAAAATGTAAAGCCATAATTGTAATTAATTTTATTCCCAATAAAAAAAGTTAGTAACTTAAACATTACTAACTAATTTTTTTCATAAAAACTATTTATCGAAACAAGTATTCTTTTAATATTCTCTTCTTTAAATGGTTTATTTAAAACATCTAAAATAGGGTAAGTAAAAGCTTTTTTAATAGTTTCTTCCGTATCATCACCAGTAATTATAACTACTGGTATTTTATCAAATAATTCTTTTTCTTTCATATAATCTAAAACTTCAAAACCATTCATACTTGGCATATTTAAATCAAGCATAACTGCATAAATATTATCATTTAATTTCTCAATAGCTTCTTTCCCATTTGAAGCTTTAACAACTTCATATTCATTCCCAATATTTTTTTCAATAAAATTAAGCATAATATTGGAATCATCCGCGATTAATAATGTCTTTTTATTTTCTTGATAGCCCTCAAAATATTTACTTAAAAGTTCTTTAATTTTATCAAATGTCTTTTTTAGATTAGCAAAATTATTTTGAATAAATTCCCCATTATTTTCTTTCCCAGCCATTTCATGTTTTAAAAATTCTTCCGCATCATCCATAAACCCTAAATATTTGGCTTCACTTTTAGTACTATGAGCAAGAATACCATAATTTTCAAAATCATTAGTATCTTTAAAATATTCTAGGTTTTTAATTTTTTCATCCAAAGATTCATAAAACTCTTTTAAATTCTCATTATAAGAGTTCATATCTCCCCAAAACTCTAAACTTTCATCTACTTTAACGCCATAATTTTTTAAAATATCAATATTCATAACTCTAACTCCCTTCATCTATTTTAAAAACTTATTTAAAACTTTATTTAATAAATATCTATCAATCGGCTTAGATAAATAATCATCAAATCCTGCATTTTTATATTTCTCATCTGTTCCTTCAATCGCATCCGCGGTAAGAGCAATAACTGGAACATCAAACCCGGGAATTTTTCTTAATTCATTTAATGCTTCAATTCCATTCATTTTAGGCATCATAATATCCATCAAAACGATATCAAAAGTTTTAGTTTTAGCTATATTTATGGCTTCTTCTCCACTTGATACCAATTCTACTTCAAAGTGATAAGGCTTTAAAACATTATCGGCTACTTTTAAATTAATTTTTGAATCATCAACTACTAATACTTTTTTACCCTTTAAAGCCTCATAATCAATTTCTATTTCTTCAGTACTTGCCTCTGGTATTTCCATACTAATTATTTCTTGTTCGAGATAAACTCTAAAAGTAGAACCTTCACCATATTTACTTGCTACACTTATTCTACCACCCATCATTTCGGTTAAACTTTTTGTTATGGCAAGTCCTAGTCCTGTTCCTTCAATCGTAGTATTTTTATCTTCATCAATTCTTTCAAATTTATTAAATAATTTTTCAATATTTTCTTTTTTTATTCCTCGTCCAGTATCTTTAACTGAAACATATAAAAGACAAGTTTTAGTATCAAGTCTATTAATACAATTAACAATAAATTCAATAGAACCTTCATCAGTATATTTAGCCGCATTAGTTAAAAGATTTAATAAAATTTGTTTTACTTTACTAACATCACCTTTAAGTACTCCTGGTAAATCATCACAGCAAGTATATTTAAATTCAATAGGTTTATCTCCAATTCTTGGTTTAACTAATTTACATAAAGAATTAAATACTTCTCTTGGATTATATTCTTTCGTAATAATTTCCATCTTATTTGCTTCTATCTTTGATATATCAAGAATACCATTAACAATTTCTAGTAAATTATTCGAAGCGTCTACTATATCTTGAGCAAAACCTTTAGTTTCTTCACTTAAATCATTTCTATCTAGCATACATTCACTAAAGCCCACGATGGCATTAAGCGGAGTTCTAATCTCATGAGACATATTAGATAAAAATTCGGTTTTAGCTTTATTCGCTTTTTCAGCTTGTGTCTTTGCTATATCTAATTGTTCAATCATTTTTACATCAGGATTTTCAATGGTAAAATACATTATAAAGGCAATAAATATTAAAACCGGGTTTATAATATAATTTAAACTAGGATTAGACATTACTATTACTAAAATAACTATTCCAAATAATACTAATAAATAAATAGGAATATATTTCTTACTTTTTAAATTTTTATGGTCAATAATCATTCTAACTAGTTGAAATAAATAACAAATTTCAAATATAGAATAAGTAAGAATTATAGATAAACCTGAAGCCACAACTCCTGATGCTTCAACTGTAACTTTTGTAGGTAATATTAAAATAAGTATCGCTCCAATAACATTAATTATAAAGAAAATATTTTCCCATTTCTTAGTATTTTTCTTATTATTCAAAGATATATAAAAGGTATAAAAAGTAAGTAATAATATCCATGATAATAAAGAAATTAAATAAATTTTATTTAAAACAATTATTGTTATGTTAGGAATATTAAAATCAGGATTAACCGCGACCCCCAGTATTAATCCTGTAATTGAGATAGCTATATTCGCCATCAAAAACCATGCATAAGTAGAATCTTCAATTTCTTTCATTCTTCTTTTAGAAAAGAAAACGATACTAATTGCTCCAATTAAACATAATGCATATAAATTTAATAATAATAATTCTAAAATATTTTGCATAATATCACACCTCCAAAATTATTTTTTTAATACTTTTGTTAAATTTTTATTCTTACTAATCTCAATACCCCCAACTGTTAAATTAGTTTCTTTAACAATAACATCTATTTCTGTTCCATCTAAAGTAACTTTCTCTAAAGATTTAAAATCAACTTTCCCATTTTTAGTAAGTGGCATACTATCTCTAAATTTAAACTTAGAAGGAATTTGTCTTGATGCCATACTTGAATTACCAATAA
The DNA here is from genome assembly GCA_947623735.1 of uncultured Bacilli bacterium. Taxonomy (GTDB): domain Bacteria; phylum Bacillota_I; class Bacilli_A; order RF39; family UBA660; genus Caccenecus. The sequence continues at coordinate 15,726 of CANQHE010000019.1, read as the reverse complement.
TATTTTTATAAACAATTTCTTCCACTATCTTTACATCTTCAATATCAACATTATCTTCAAGAACTATTTGACACATTGGCATTATACCCCGACATTTTTCTTCATAATAGGGAACGATTGCTACATATTTAACTAAAGGATTAAGGGCTATAGCCGCCTCAATTTCATAAGGCTTAACTTTATATCCATCAAATCTTACGAAAGACCTATCTTTTCTTGCTAAATGATAAAATATACCATCTCTATCCATTTCAACAATATCTCTAGTTCTAATATAATCTTTGCCATCTAAAGTATAATGCGGAACAATTACTTCATCATGTAAAATGCCTTTAGTTGTGGCTTCACTTGAGACAACTAGTTCTCCTTCTAGTCTATCTTTATCTTGAGGAAATTTAAGTGGTACTAACTCCTCATCGATATTAGGATCCACTAATCCAAATGTTGTATCCGGAAGGGGAATCCCAATTGAATCTGCTGGATTATAATCTTTTTGCGCATAAGACCCACAGCCACAAAATTCACTCATGCCATATCCTTTCGCAACTTTTGCTTTACATCCATGTTCTTCTAACCATTTATTAATGCGAGCTTCATCATGAGCAGTCATAGAATCGCCACCATAAATTATTTTTCTAATACAAGATAAATCTTCATGTTCTAAATATTTACAATCAGGAAGAGCCGTTAACCATGCGGGAACCGTCATAATTACTGTTGGATGATATTTTTTTAATAAATAACCAAACTCATTTATTTCAAATTCTGGCACATCCAAATTACAAGAGCCACTCTCTAAAAATACTAACCAATTATCAAAAGCACCAAATGGAGCAAAGAATGGTAATATATGTAAGCATCTATCAGTTGGTAAATAATAAGCATCACCTTTTTTAAGTTGCACTAATGTTGACATCGCATTTCTATTTGTAATAGGAATAGGTTTAGGTCTTGCCCCACTAGTTCCAGATGTATGTCCTATATAGATAGTCGCATCAGGATTTAAATCTTTTCTAAAATTTATTGTTCGACAATCATGCATTAAATCACTATATTTTAATACTTCAAGTACTGATGACTTCGCCGCAACATTAAAAGCCGCTTCGCTTTTCTTCATCATTTGTAAATTTTGAAGTAAAGCCTGATACCATCTAAGTTTTTCAGCCGTAGTTTTACTATTTCTTATATTACGAAGTTGATTATAATTTATAACATCCGTAAGATAACTTATAATACCTCTAATATTCATTGAATCACTAGGGCTTACTGTAATAATTCTTTCAATACCCATATCCTTTAATTGTTTTTCAATAGGTCTTAACATTCCTAAATAACATTTATCTAAAGCAATAATATGTTTTGCTTGTTCAAAATTAATAATTTCAAGTAACTTTTTAGCATTAGCTTCAATATCCATACTATCAGGTCTAGGATCTACAAAATCACTTGCCGCCCCAAGTTGGATACCACCAAGCCATAATTCTCCAGCCTCCGGAATATTTGGCACTAAATTTAAAACAATATCGCCACTTTTAACTCCCGCTTGTTCTAAAACAGTTGAGGCTCTATCAGCTCTTTCAAATAACTCTCTATAAGTTCGTTTTTTCCCGTAATAATCACTTGCAATATTCTCTTGCCAATCTTTAGTTTCATTTTTTAAATACTCAACGACATTGGTCTTGGGGATTTCTTGGATTAAATCTCGATCTTGATAAAACTTCATCCAAGGTTTATCTATATGAGCATAACCGGTATTCTTTTGTATATTTTCCATATTTGACCTCCTAACCATATCATTATAATTATATCATAATTTAATTAAAAATGATATATTATAATGTTCTTAATAAAAATATAAAAAATATTACTTCATATCCACTTTAAATATATAATAATAAATTATATAAATCAATATTTTATTGCTTTAAATGTATCATATATGATACAATAATTACGGTGATTTTACTTATGAAATATGATTCTAGTTATGTTGACTACTCCTACGATGGTGAACTTTTAAATGAAGTATTTATTAAAGAATTTATTAGATTTCGCAAAGAAAATAATTTAACTCAAGATTTATTTGCTAAATTTTCTAATGTTTCCCGAGAAAAAATAGCCCGTATTGAAAATGGTTCTCACTCTCCCTCAGTTTTAAGTTTATTAAAAATTTTAGGCCCTATTGGTTATACTATTAAAATTGCAAAAGTTGAGCGCAAAAAATATTAACTTGCAGATAATTTAAATATATGATATGCTTAAATTAAGAATAAAGGAGAATTATTATGGAATTTAAAGAAGTAATAAATAAAAGAAGAAGTATTAGACATTTTAATGGCAAAACATTAAATGATGCGACAATAAAAGAAATATTAGAAAGTGCAATTATTGCTCCATCCGCCAAAAATAAACAACCCTGGCATTTTATTGTTATTAAAGACCAATTATTAAAAAAAGAGATTGGTGATATGTTAGAGCATAAAAGTAATATTGATACTAAACTTACTTGTGATGTAATAAGAGAGTGCCAATCTTTAGTTTTAGTATTTGGCAAAATAGAAGATAATATAATGGATGTTGTATCTATTGGGGCCGCGATCGAAAATATGATATTAGAAGCAACTAATTTAGGAGTTGGAAGTCTTTGGATAGGCTTTATAAGACAAATTGAACAAGAATTAAAGGAGAAATTTAAGAATGATGATACTTTAATTAGTGCTGTTGCTTTAGGATACTTTGATACTTTACCAAATCCCCGACCAAGAAAAACTTTAGAAGAAGTTAGCAAGTGGTATTAATTTCATTTATAAACATAAATAATATTCAATATTAATTATTTTTGATATAATATAATGTAATAATAGGTGATAATATGAACAGATATGAAAGTGCTAAAAAAGTTGGTTTCTTAGGAATAACAGGCAATTTATTTTTACTTATAATTAAATTTATTGTTTCTATATATAGCCATAGTGAAGCCATGTTCGCGGATGCGATAAATTCCGCCGGGGATATATTTTCTTCTTTAATGACTTATATAGGTGGTAAAATTGCTTCCACTCCAAGTGATGATGACCATAATTTTGGCCATGGCAAAGCCGAATATATTTTCTCTTTACTTATAAGTATTTTTATGTTATTTATTTCCTTAAAAATCCTATGTGATTCTATTTTAGCTATTATAACCAAAAAAGAGTTTATTTTTTCTTTCTTTTTAGTCATCGTTGCTCTAACAACAATTGTAACTAAACTAATTCTATATTTATATTGTAAGAACATATATAAGAAAAGTAATAATATTTTAGTTAAATCCAACATGAAAGATCATCGTAATGATATTTTACTTACAATGGGAACCCTTATATCAATTATTTTAGGATATTTTCATATTTATTATGCTGATGGTATCATTGGCTCTATTATTGCTTTATACATATTAGTTACTGGTCTATCTATTTTTAATGAAAGTTACAAAGTCCTAATGGATGTATCAATTGATAATGCTACTAAAGAAGATATCATAAATTATATAAATAAAAAGAAAAATATCATAAATGTCAAAGATTTTTATACAGTTGCAACCGGCTATAAATATATTGCCATATTAACTATTGAAGTTGATGGTAATTTAAAAACTTTTAAATCCCATCAAATTGCTGATAATCTCGAGCAAGAAATCCCAGAAAAGTTTCGTAAAATTTATAAACTAACAGTTCATGTTAATCCTATAAAAATTCCCCAAAATAAAAACCATTAAATAATTATAATGATTTTATAAAATATTTAAATAACTCATAACTATTAGTGTCCATTATACTTTCGGGATGCCACAAAACTCCCAAAAAGAATTTTCGTGTATTATCTTCTATTCCTTCAATTATCCCATCTTTACTATAAGCATTTACTTTTAACTGAGAATTTATAATACCTGATGTATGTCGCGAATTAACCATTATTGTTTTTTTCTTCATTATTTTATATAAAAGGCTATCCTTATTTATATTAATATAATGAGCATATTTTAAATTAGATTTATGATTTAAAACTTTTATTTCCTGACAATTATTAAAAAATAAAGCCATCGCTTGCATTCCTAAACAAATCCCCAAAACAGGAATATCATTTTCATATAAATATTTTACTAACAAAAAATCATTCTCTAAAAAATTATCTCCTCCAGGTAAAATAATACCATCACACCAAGCAATGGTTTTTTTAATTACTTTAAAATCATTAGTTATTGGAATACCTATCGTTATAACATCAAATTCTTTAAAAGCCTGAAACATATCTAATCTAATACCCACAAACTTTTTATTATTTTCCTCTATTTTTCTTAAAATTATCCCAATTTTTTTAATATTAATCACCACTAAATTATATTACTTATATCTAATATTTATATCTACATCCCCATAAATACCATCAACTCTACCATCATTACACATTTGCCAGTAAGAATACTCTCCCGCATAATTTGTTTCATAAGCATAATGAGCCATCCATACTGGATAATTACTTTTAAGCCATATTTGTTCTAAATAACTTTTACTAGAATAAAGCATTCCCTGATATCCGGCCTCTTTAAAAACATCCAAGAAAGTATTCGCCATATCCGTTAAACCAAAGAAACTTAATTTAAATTCATTATAAAAACTCCAATTCTCCCAGTCAAAAGCAATAGGTAAATCAACTTTATAACCTTTAATCTGTTCTAAAACCCATTTAGCATCTTTAATTGCCTTATCTTTACTATTCGCATAACTATAAAAATATAAACCTACCGGCATTCCTATTTCATTTGCTTCCTTAATATTATCCAAAAACTTTCCATCAACAAAATATTCACCATCAATACCTCTAGTAGAACCTACCCGAATAAACACAAATTCCACTCCAGCTTCTTTTAATTTTGCAAAATCTACATCTCCTTGCCATTCCGAAATATCAATCCCAATTTCGGTATTTTCATTTTTATAATTTTTAACCACATCACTAAAATAAGTAACAGTGGGCGTATAATTATTATTACCACCACCAGATCCATTATTTGGATCTCTTACAATAAGATTAAAAGGTTGTTCACTTATATTTCCACTTTTATCAGTTGCTTTAAAAACTAAAGGATATGAACCAGCTTTATTTATATCATAAGTACCAACAATTTCACAAATAGGGGAACTATCATAATTATCTCCACACATAATCTTTTCTGTTAAATTAATATCACTTCCCATATTAACAGTATAAGAACTACCAAGCCATATTATTGGCGAAGTTGTATCAACTATTTTAATATTAAATGTTTGTTTAAGTTTAATATTATCATCATTTATATATTCATAATTTATCTCTTTATCACCAACTGTTTTTGTATCAATAATATAATCATTTGTAATTTTCCCATTAATACTAGTAATAAAATCAGATACTTTTACTTCACTTAAAAATTCTACAGTTAAATCGTCTTTATAAGTAATATTAATAACCGCATGTTTAACTTGATATTCATAATAGGCGTGTTTAACTCCCAAAAATATTCCGACAGATAATAGTACCCCAAATAAAAATATTAAAATAATTTTCTTCATATTTTAGTCCTCTCTTATTAATTTTATTATATCAAAAATCTTCCATGAAAAAAAGTTCAAAAGTAAAGCAAAAGAAAAACCTCAAAAAGGCTTTTTATCAATTTTACCTAAAAGGTAATCCGCGGATATTTTATATTTATCAGTTATCTCATATAAAGCAGTAGTAGATATTAAATATTCACCCCGTTCAAATGAACTAATCATTGATTTACTAACACCAATACTATTAGCGAGTTTAACTTGATTTAATTTATTACTTTTTCTAAATTCTTTTAAACGTTTTCCAATTAATTTTAAATCAAGTTCTTTTCTATCAACATTATAATTATTAGTATTAGATAATTCAAACAAATAATCAAAAGAAACATTTAAATAATTACATACTTTATTAAGATGCTTTAAAGGCATAACTACATATTCTCTTTCATATTGTCCATATACTCTTTTATTTAAATCTAATATTAAAGACATAGAATATTGGGTTATTTCTTTTTCTTCTCTTATAAATTTTAATCTATCACCATACATCATATTTTATCACTTAAAGTTATTTTCTCACACTTTTAATAATAAATGCGGAAAGGAATAAAATACCGGAAAAAATATTGACTTTTGACATTTACTAGACTATAATTTATTTATAAGTTAGAAATTTCTAATATAATTGATAATTAAAATAGAAGGGAAGTAGAATATTGAAGTTTGAAAAAATAAATTATGGAAGTAATAATTTAAAAAAAGGAATAGTTATAGGCTTTGTATTATGTGCTTTAGTATTTGTTGTTATAAATTTATTTTTAACTAAAGCAAAATATCAATTAACCGAAAGTATTCCTATCGCAAGAGGTACCATAACTACTACTGGTTATGATTTCAAAATCATGGCTATGTATATAATAGATGGCGAAAATGAAAACCCAATAGATAAAATGCCAGAAAGTGGATATGTTATCAATGAAGATCGAAGTTATTGTACATTAAATAATAAAGATAAGGATAATAATGCAATATTAAAAACTATAAATGGTAATCATACTATAGCCAATTTATCTAAAAATGAAAAATGCTATTTATATTTTGATAAATTAGTAACTCCAAGTGAGAATACTTTAGAAAACTTAGGAATAGACAATATAGTTTTTGGAGCAACTTGCCCAGATTTAGATGCAAATGGTGATGGGATAATAACAAAAGCAGAGAACACAAACGCCATGATGTGTAAAGCAAAAGACGACTATGGAACAAGCTACTATTATCGAGGTAAAGAAAGTGACACTAATAACTGGTTAGTATTTGGCAAAGATACAACAGAAGGAGATAAATATATCTGGTGGCGAATCATAAGAATCAATGGCAACGGAACAATAAGATTGATATACGCTGGGACAAGTTCAAGTATAATAGAAGCTCCACCAGTAATAGGCGAAACAACAATGATTAAAACAAATCAAAATGCCGGAAATGATTCCTATCCACGGGCAGTACAATTTAATGAAAAAAATGATGATAATAAATATATGGGGTACATGTATAATATTACTCCTATAGTCTCAACTACTCATGAAGAAGCTCATAAAGTGACAAGTGGAAGTGCAAAGAGTACAATATTAAGTCAAATAATTTTGTGGTATCAGCAGACTAATTTAAGTTCATTACAAAAAAGTTATATAGATGTGGATACAGGATTTTGCAGCGATACAACAATAGATAAAGAAGCTGATGTGCGCTTTAATGGTGCTGGATACGGAACCCAACAAACAGGATATGCACCTATGGCAAGATTATATACTAATAGCGAATGGAAAAAAAGCCAAACCCCAACATTGAAATGTGGGTATACAGTATCAACTCAAAGTACTGATAAATCCGCACGAAAAAGAGATTTATATACTGGGCCAAATGCAACAGAAGGAGGTATAAAGGAAAGTAATGGTGAATTTGTAGAAGGAAATAATGCGCTTCCTGTGCCAGTAGGTTTGATAACAAGTGATGAAGTGGTCTATGCTGGAGGGTATGGAGGAAATTCAGTGAAAGAATTTTGGCTATATACGAATCAAAATTACTGGACCATGTCTCCGAATTATTATTATGTTGGTGAATATGCTACAGTGTTTAGAATAGATAGTATGGGCGTTCTTAATGGTGCAAACGTGCAATACCGAATTTTTGGTGTACGCCCTGTCATAAATTTAAAAGCCGATGTTACTTTTGAACCTGGTGGAAACGGTACACCAACAAATCCATATATTGTAAAAACAAATTAATAAGCACTTGCCTATTTTGCTTTCGAATTTTATAAGTAGGCAAGAATGAAATTCCATGATAGAGTTAAACAAACTCTATCCTTTTATTATGATAAAATAAAGGTTAAAAAATAAATTTTAAATTAACTAGAAAAATAAAGACAAAAGAAAAATAATATGATAAAATATTCTTAGTTATCTAAAAATTATAAAGAGGTGTAGCATAAATGGCAAAAGTAATTTCATTAGTTAATCAAAAAGGTGGAGTTGGTAAAACTACCACCAGCATCAATCTCGCCGCTGCTTTGGGAGTAGAGCATAAAAAAACTCTTTTAATAGACTTAGATCCCCAAAGAAATGCTACCACTGGTTTAGGTTTATCTAATGGTGATTATACTCACGATATATATGAAGTTATGACAGGGGCTATCCCCATTAAAAAAGCCATTAAAAAAACCAAATTTAAAAATTTATCAATTCTACCTTCAACTATCAATCTTGCGGGTGTTGATGTTGAATTTGTTAAAAAAATGCTTGATAATCCGGAATTTCACCAAAATGAACAACTACGCCTTGCCATTGATGAAATAAGAGATGAATATGATTATATAATAATTGATTGCCAACCAGCCTTAGGACTTCCAACAATGAACGCTTTAGTTGCCAGTGATTCGGTAATTATCCCAGTTCAATGTGAATTTTTTGCTCTCGAAGGAATTACCCAATTACTTAATTCCATTATTATGGTGCAATCAAGTATGAATCCGACTCTTCGAATCGAAGGAGTTTTACTAACCATGCTTGATGGTCGGACTATTATTGGTCTTGAAGTAATTGAAGAAGTAAGAAAATATTTTAAAGACAAAGTATTTAATACTATTATTCCTCGTTTAGTAAGATTAGTTGAAGCTCCATCTCATGGTAAACCTATAAATGAATATGACCCTAAAAGTAAAGCTACGATTGCATATGCCAATTTAGCAAAGGAGGTAATAGCTCGTGACGGAGAATAGAAAAAAAGCTTTAGGAAAAGGCCTTGAACAATTATTTTCAAATGAAGTAATTAATTTTGACAAGTTTGAGGAAAAAATTGTTGATGAAGGAAAATCTAATGGAGGTATTACCGAAATACCTTTAAAAGAAATTAGAAGTAATCCTTATCAACCCCGTGTAATATTTGATGATAATGCTTTAAATGAACTCGCGGAGTCTATTAAAGAGCATGGCATTATCCAACCTATTATCGTTAAAAAAAGTATCAAAGGTTATGAATTAGTCGCTGGGGAAAGAAGAACGAGGGCTGCTCGTCTTGCCGGACTTGAAACTATACCCGCCATTATCAAGGATTTTAATGATACGGAAATGATGGAAATTGCTTTAATTGAAAACATTGAACGCGAAAATTTAAACCCCATTGAAGAAGCCAAAGCCTATGATAATATTTTACGTATAAATAACATTACTCAAGAAGAATTAGCCCACAAATTCTCTAAATCTCGTAGTTATATTACTAATATGTTAGGGCTTTTAAATCTTCCTGATATTGCGATTAAACTTGTTGAAACTAAAGAATTATCGATGGGTCATGCTAGAGCTTTGAGTAAATTAGAAGATGAATCTAAAATCAATGAATTAGCTCTAAGAATTGTAAGAGAAGGCTTAAGTGTCCGAGATACTGAAAAGCTAATTAACTTAGAAAACTTACCTAAAAAACACACGATAACCAGAAATTCTAATTTTGATATCCGTTATAGTATCTATGAAAATTTATGTCGTGAACGTTTAGGAGTTAAAGTCAAAATAAACAATAAAAAAATTGAAATTCCTTACAAAGACGATGAAGAATTAACCCGTATTTTAGAGGAATTAAACATATCTATTGAAGGAGAATAAAATGGATTTTTTAACTAAAGTTTATGAAACTTTTATGACCAAAAGAATATTAGGTTCAATTATTACTCTTATAATTGCCGTTATTTTAGTAAGTATTATTAAAAGTATTATCTCTAAAATATTAATAACTGGTCGTACCCAATTTGAAATAAAAAGAAGAACCACGATTATTAGTTTATTTCAAAATATCGTTAAATGGATAATATATGCGATTGCTATATTAATTATTTTAGACTTTTGGGGAGTAGATACCCGAAGTCTTATTGCGAGCTTAGGTATTTTTGGTGCTGTTTTAGGTTTAGCTTTGCAAGATACCGTTAAAGATTTCATCGGGGGCATATCTCTTATCTTAGAAAATTATCTTCAAGTAGGGGATACTGTTACCTATAATAATTTTACTGGGGAAGTAATCGAATTAGGTCTTAGAACCACTAAAATAGAAGGTTTTAATGGTGAAGTTTTAGTAGTTGCTAATCGTAATATTAATACTATTATTAATGCATCACAAAAAAAAGCTCATCTTTTACTTGAAATAGATACAGCCTATGAAGAAAAAGTTGCTAAAGTAGAAAAAGTTCTAAAAGGAGTTATCGCGGATGCGATAAAAGATGAAATAATCCTTGAAGATAGTGCCTATCTTGGGGTAAATGAATTATCCTCTTCTTCTGTTAAATACTTAATAAATATTCATTGTCATCAAAACAATCGTTATATCGTAAAAAGAGTGATGTTAGAACGCATTAAACTTGCTTACGAAAAAAATAATATTAAAATACCATATAATCAAATCGAGGTGCATCATGGACAAGACATTTAATTTAAATGATATCGTTATTATGAAAAAGCCTCATGCATGTGGGGAAAATAAATGGCTTATCATTCGTAATGGGGTAGATATAAAGCTTAAATGTTTAGCTTGTAATCGTGAGATTATGTTAGATCGTCTTGAATTTACTCGCAAACTAAAAAAAGTTATAGGAGGAAATAATGAAGAAAAGTCGTCTTAAAGAAAAAATAACTTTAGACCCAATAATGACCCTACTAGTATTAATTGTTATAACTATTATTGCTAGTGGTTTCTTAAGTTTATTAGGAGTCCAAGTAAATTATAATACTATTGCAAACAATGTTACTCTTGATTATACCGAAAGTTTTGCCGAAGTAACCTCTCTCTTTAGTTTAAGTGGCTTAAAGTATATCTTTACTACTACGGTTGCAAACTTTGTTTCCTTTACTCCTTTATCCAGTTTAATTATTATTTTAATTGGTATTGGGGTCATGGAAAAAAGTGGTTTTTTAAAAACCTCAGTAACTTTACTTAGTAAAAAACTAAAAAGAAAAACTGTCACTTTTATTTTAGTATTTATTTGTTTATTATCAAGCGTTGCTGGTTTTCTACCATATATTATTATGATCCCTTTAAGTGCTTTAATCTTTAGTTATGGGCGTCGTAATCCCTATCTCGGAATTATTTCTTCTTTCGCGGCTCTAACTGCCGGCACTGGTGTCAGTTTCTTATTTACAAGTAGTGATTCGGAATTACTTAAAGGCACTCTTTTAGGTTCGCATATTATCAATCCCGGCTATAATTTAGGTACAACATCATTTGTTTTCATTATGCTCGCGGCTTTTATCTTACTTGCCATCGCCATCACTGTTATTACTGAAAATTATATTGCGCCTAAACTTCCTAAATATGAATTTCCTGAAACCGAAATGGAAGAAGAATTTACAATTACTAATAAAGAATTAAGAGGTTTAGTTCTTGCTATTATCGCCGGTCTACTTTATCTTTTATTCTTTGTTTATTGCATAACTCCGGGACTTCCTTTATCAGGTGCTTTACTTGATCATCATCAAACATTCTATATTGATAAACTATTTAGTGCTGACTCTTTCTTTAGCAATGGTTTTGTCTTTGTTGTTACGATGCTTTTTGTAATTGTTGGATTCTTCTATGGAATAGGTGCTAAAACCATTAAAAATAATAAAGACTTTTGTGATGATTTAGGTCATAGCCTAGATGGTATTGGAAAAACTCTGGTTTTAATCTTTTTTGCATCAACCTTTATCAGTGTCTTTAAAAAGACTGGTATTGGAGAAGCTATTACCGCAGCTTTAGCCAATCTTTTAACTATCAAAAATCTTGGTGTATTTCCTTTAATCATTTTACTCTTTGTAATATCGATGATATCAACCATATTCTTACCCAACTCTGGTTTTAAATGGGCTATACTATCCGGTATTGCTGTCCCAACTTTAATGGATGCGAGTATTTCTCCGGAATTTACTCAAGTAATATTCCGTTTTGGCGAATCAGTTACCATGGGTCTTACTCCTTTAATGGCCTATTATGTTATATATTTAGCCTTCTTAGAAAAATACAATCAAGATAAAAAACCGATAAATTTATTTAAAACATTAAGATATCAACTTCCATATAGTATAGTCACGGGCATTATCTTATTTTCTCTTTTAATAGTTTGGTGGATCGTTGGTTTTCCTATTGGTATTAATGGTGTTGTTCACGTTTAAATATAGACTTAAAAAGTCTTTTTTTCTTAATAAGAAAGTGCTATAATAAATATCACGAAAGGAAAATCTTATGCAAACAGCTACTAAAGAAGTAGGAATATCCGAAATAGCATTTACCAAAGGTTTAATAAATGAATTTATCAAACATAATATAACTGACTTTAATATTGTTGATATTGAACATTATTTATATTATTATGCCACTACTGAAAATAAATATATACCCCTCTTTTTAAATGTTGGAAGATTAACAAATCATATAGATTTATCTGATGCTATCTGGCAATTAAGTTCATTAGGTTATTTAAATTTTGATTATCCAACTGTCCATATAAGAAAAGAACGTTTTCACAATTTAAATATTAAAATACCTTTAATATACCAAACCTTAATAAGTGAATTAATTGAAAAATGTCTTGCTAAATATCTTGATGACATGAATACTCCCGTATCTTTAAATATTATTTCATCTTCCCCCAATAAAAATGATTATCCCATTATTGAAGGCGAATATGAAGATCAAGAAATAATTTGGAATTTAATAACTGATGGTATTATCATTGATAAACCAATTCCTAAAAATTATCCTGGAGAAATAACCGATAAATATGTTACTTTAAATAATGCTAGTTATGCCATCCATGTCTGTTACATAGATAGTCGCTTATCTCATATCGATATATATACTAAAATAACTGATGAAAAAACTTTAGAAGAAATAAAACAAATTGCTTTTAATGAAGCAAATCCAAGTATAAAATTAATAAGAAAAAGGAGAGAAGAAAAATGAGTTTAAAAGCCGGTATTGTTGGTTTACCGAATGTTGGCAAATCAACTTTATTTAATGCTATAACTAAAAAAAATATCTTAGCCGCCAATTATCCCTTTGCGACTATTGACCCTAATGTTGGTATGGTAACTGTTCCTGATGAACGTTTAACTTTCCTAGAAAATATGTATCTACCCAAAAATACTGTTCCCACAACTTTTGAATTTACCGACATCGCTGGTTTAGTAAAAGGAGCCTCTCAAGGTGAAGGTTTAGGCAATAAATTTTTAAGTCATATAAGGGAAACTGATGCTATCGTCGAAGTTGTTCGTTGTTTTGACGATGCATCTATCACTCATGTTGAAGGTAAAACAGACCCTATAAGAGATGTTGAAATAATAAATGTTGAGTTAATATTATCTGATTTAGAAATAATAGAAAATCGTTTAAGTAAAATTATCAAAAAAGCTGAAACTACCAAAGATAAAGAAGCCTTAATTGAAGTTAATGCTCTAACTAAAGCTAAAAATAATTTAGAGAAAAATATTCCATTAAGAAGAGTTGAATTTACTGAAGATGAATTAAATGTTATGCGTTCTTTTAATTTTATTACTTTAAAACCTCTAATATATGTTGCTAATGTAAATGAAGAAGATATCGTAATTGGTGAAAACACTTACACTAAAACATTGCGGGAGTATGCATCAAAAGAAAAAAGTGGCATCATCGTTATGTGCACTAAAATGGAATCAGAATTATCCGAATTATCTGATGAAGATAAAAAAGTATTTTTAAATGAAATTGGCATATCAAATTCTGGGTTAGATAAGTTAATTTTTGCGACTTATAATCTTCTTGGCTTAGAAACCTTTTTCACCAGTGGTAAAGATGAATGCCGGGCGTGGACTTTCAAAAAAGGAATGACAGCCAAAAGTTGTGCCGGTATAATCCATAGTGATATCGAAAGGGGATTTATTAAAGCCGAAGTTACCAGTTTTACCGACTTAAAAGAATTAGGTAGCGAATTAAAAGTAAAAGAAGCTGGCAAACTCCGTCTCGAAGGAAAAGATTACATCATGCAAGATGGCGATATAGTTTATTTTAGATTTAATGTTTAATAAGTATAATTCTTTTAAGAAACATATAATAAAGTATGAACTTAAAAGAATTTTTTATTGATGAAAACATTACTATTCCCTATAAATTATTTGGTAAAACCCATATTTTTTTACTATTGATAGTAATTATAGGTACAATTTTAATTATAAAAAATAAACAAAAATTAATAAAAACTCCCCTAAAAATAAAAAAAAGAATTACCAAAACTCTAGCCATTGTCTATTTATTAAACATGCTAGTATTATATGTATCATCTATCTATTATCATAATTTTGATTATAAAACCATGTTACCCTTACATCTTTGTTATCTATCTAATTATTTTTATATTTACACTATTTTATTTAATAAAAAGAATCTCTATCAATATAACTATTTTCTATCTTTTTTAGGTCCCATACCCGCGATTATTTTCTTTGATTGTCCTTCTTTTTGGGAAAGTTTTAATTTTTATTTATACCTAATATCTCATCATTTATTTATGCTCGGAGGTATCTTAACATTTTATTTCTATCCTAAAAATATTTCTAAAAAAGACATTTTAAAATTATTTATATCTTTAAATATTCTCTATTTCTTTATGAATATTTTCAATAATTATTTTCATACCAATTATTTCTTTTCTAAGTCCATTCCTTTATTTATCTTAAAAATTTTTCCTTTTCTAAATAATCTAAATCCTACTATAATCTTAGAAATAATGGAAATACTAATAATGTTTATATTATATAAATTTTGGCAAAAAGAATACTTTTCTCTTAAAAATAATGTCTAATTTACTAACTATAATTTTTATGATATAATATAAAATATAAAAGGAGGGAAAAATGAATAAATTATTATCAAAGAGTTTCATGTACATGTTTATAGGTTTATTATTAACATTTATAACTGGTTATGTAGTATCAACAAATGAAAATATGCTTGAAGCCATTTTTAATAGTAGTTTTTATTGGATAATTTTTATTGTTGAAATTGCTTTAGTAATCTTTTTCTCAGCAAGAATTACCAAAATGAGTAAAACCACCGCGACTATTTGCTTTCTGTTATATTCTTTTGTGAGTGGTCTAACCTTTTCAAGTATCTTTATTATATTTGAAATATCTTCTATTATGTATGTATTCTTAGCAACCGCGATACTATTTGGTATATTTGGTCTAATTGGTTATTTTACCAACTTAGATTTAAGTAAATTTGGCACTTATCTTTTAATGGCTTTAATCGGAATACTTATTTGTTCACTCATTAATATATTCTTAGGCAATACTACCTTTGATATTATCATATCTATTATTGCTGTATTAATATTTTTAGGTTACACCGCTTATGATATCAACAGAATAAAAGAACTAAGTGATAATGGCCTTAATAGTGAAGTTTTAGCCATTCATGGAGCCTTTGAATTATACTTAGACTTTATAAATATTTTCTTACATTTATTATCTTTAATTGGTAATTCTAAAGATAGTTAATAACAATATTTATATTTCTAAAAAACAAAAAGGGGCTGTAATGAAATAAAATAAATTCATTCAGTCCTTTTTTGTTTTGGAAAAGGAAATTTTTCTGTTTTTAA
>CANQHE010000018.1 GCA_947623735.1 uncultured Bacilli bacterium | reverse complement strand
TTTATATTAAAATTCTTCATTTTAATATCTTTTTCATTTAGTCTGAATTGTTTTCCATAAAACTTTTCACACTATCTTTTATAATTATAACATGGATAATGAAAATAGTAAATTAATGAACTTATAAATCATGATTATTTATTAGTAGATACTACTTTAAATATTTATTTAAAATATAAATTATTTTTTAAGACATAAGTAGTAAAAATGCTTGTTTTAGTTTTTATTCAAGAGATTCTAAAAAATTATTAGCATCTAACTTATCAAGTTCAATAATAGTTTTTTTACCCCAAATAATTTTTGATACATTCGTTAAATCATCTAAGATAAATGATTTAATATTTTTAAGAGCAACAACACTTTCATTATAAGACCAGACAATAACCATAATTTTGCTTCCAACTGTATCCGCAATAGTTTTAATAACTTTCCAGCGACGAGAATCACCTTTGCGGTAGGGAGTACTACGCATAAAATCGTTATTATCATGTTCAGATACAGGCTTTCTAGATGTATTTTGATATTCTATAACACATATAATTTCTTGAGTGTTTTTATCAAATAATAAGCCATCCAAATTTCCAGGCCAGGGATGCCTATTTTCTCGCATTATTTTATCTATTTCAGGTAAGCCTGATTCTTCATACTTAGATAAATTTATTTGATCAGAAAAATTAGATAGCCATATTCCTAATTCGAGAAAGGAATTATATTTACCTTCAAGGCTATTTTTAGTGATGTTATAGACTAAAGATGTTTGAGTTTGATATTCATAAAAAACATAATACCAAGAAACATGAGCTTTGGTGGCGATTATTTTTTTGTATTCAAGATTTACTTCGGTTAATTTTATGGCTTGCTTTATCTTTTCTTCAGTTAATTCCGCGATATTTCCTTCAGTGATACATAAACGATCAAATAATCCGGTTAGTTTATTTTCTTTTACAGAAAATCCTTCAAATTCTATTTGAACCATGCTTGGGAAGGAATCTATTTTTTGTTGGGCTAAATTTTTGTCTTTACTTCTTTCACTTGTTTCTTTTAATGCTTTCATTTTTACTTCACCTCACTTGTTGCGCCAACAGTTTCATTAATAAAGGCTATCTCATCAGATGTTAAATTATATTTATGATATAAAATACTATCAATTTCCGGGAGAGGTTTAGTCCAAGCAATAGATGACGAAGAAGAAAAATCTTCGATCGGGATAAATTGATACACTTTTGAGGTAGCATCTTGAGTTATTTTTTTTAAACCGAGCATAAATAAGAAAAATTTGGTTTTAGTATATGTTGCCGCATTATAGGCTTCTTCTTTAGTGTTAAAGGGACCTATTACAAGATAAGTTTCCGTACAACAAGTTTTTGGTTCACCTATAATAGGTTTAATTCTATCTACCGAAGTTTCACCAGAACCAAGAGCTTTAGGAACAAATATTTTCCAACTATCTATCCATTCTTTATGTTTGGTTACTTGCTTTATATCGACATAGCCAGTGGCATGATTGGCATATATTTTAATGGCAGTAGCATGCTTTTTATTTTTAGAAAAAGCAATAAAGTTAGTAGCAAAACCAAATGGCTTTCGCGAACTAACTAGGTTAGAAAAAGATGATGTTGTTTTTAATAATACTTTATTTAATATGGATATAGCTTCGTTATATCTTATGAATACATCACAATTTTCTTCATGCAAATAGCGATCCATCGTGGAAATTATAGTACTATTATTATGAGTGGTAATGCGACATTTGCCCTCTTCATTATGACATCTTAAAAAATAGCTTACGCCCCCTTTTATATCGACATCAGGGAATACTTCTTTCGCATTAAGATAATCATGCAAAATTCTAATATGTCTATCATTTATCATGGTGGTTCTAAATTTATCTAAACCCTTTCCCCCAGCGAACCATCTTGAAGGCATAATGAGAGAAATATAATCAGGATTTAGTTTTTTGACATTTTCAACAAACAAATTATAGACCGGTGCAGCACTAGCACCATTACCACCATCCATTAACTGATATGGAGGATTTCCAATTATAGCATTAAACTTCATTTTGATCTCCTTATTAAATGTATTTTTTGAAGACTTTCTTATGACAGTCTTCCTTTTTTAGTAACTATATTTATAAATTTGTTGGGACGATTCGTTTTCCAATTCATTATTTTAGAATAGATACCATTATGTAAATGATAATTATTTTTTTTACATCCAGGACATTCTATAGCTTGAGTTTTTGAAGAATGATTTAATTCATTATTATTTTCATTTTTACAACTATAGGGAATAATGAAATTAATACCATCCATTTGCCAAATATTCCAACTAATAATACTCGCTATTTCTTTAATTAATTGAAAATCAGGTTTTTGAGAAAATTTATACAGATAATTATCAATAAAGGTATATAATAAATTTTGGCGAGCAATTAAAATATTATCTCCTTGCCAATCAAAACCATAGACACTTTTCATGGCTAATTTAGCCCATTTTATCCATTCTCCATATTCTTCGACATTTTCATTAATAATCCGAAACTTGCGATCAAGTAAACCTATGCGATCATTAATATTAATTATTGTACCAGTAATGGTATCATAACGGCTTGTTAAATAGGGAGCTTCTCCACAAGATATTTCTAAGCGTAATAATTCTACATAATCTTGCCAAGTTTTACCAGAAGGAAATTCTATTTTTTTATTTATAGTAGTCCAAGTATGAGCATTTTCTTTATTAAAAACATCAGTTTGGCCAAACCAGGCATCGTCTATAAGATTATTTTGCTTATTGCACATCCAAGATGGAGTAAATACTTCAGCTTTATCTCGCGATCTTTTTATTTGTTCTTCTTTGTTTTTCTTTATTCTAGGTTTAATTATATTTTTATATTCACCAGTAATATTACGAAGAGAAATATTATCTTTCTTGGCAAAGCCTTTACCCCATTTTTTATAAGTATCAGTTCCCCAGATAATATTTTTATTGGTGGTGTGGTCGATAAGTAATAGTGAAAGAATTTCTTCTTCAATATCTTCTATGTTTTCTTCTTTAATATCAATTAATTCTTTAATATTCATGCTTGTAAACCTCCCAAAGTATTATCTAACTAAAATTATAACATAAGTTTGGATAAAAAGATAACTTTAAATAAAAATTTTAAATAAATCGATGTATATTTACAAAATAAATACATATAATTTAGTAATTTGAAAGGATAAATTTTTATGATTAATAAACAAAATTTATGGTTTATAACCCTATTTTCATTAATAATGGTACTTAGTATTTATTATTTGACAATGAGTGATGATACTTTATCAACGATAAGTAAGAATACGGAAGTAAAAGAAGAGACTAGTGAAATTGTCGTATCCGAAAATGATACTTTAGTCGCCCTTAAAGTGGCAAGTGAAGAAGCAATGGTAAGTAAAATGCAAGAACTTCAAGATATACTTTTAAGTGATAAAGCAACAATGGAAGAGAAAAATAGTGCTTATGAAGAATTACAGACAATTAATAAAAATGAAAGTAGTAAAGAAGCAATTGAAAAGTTAATTAAAAAAGAGTTTAAGTTAGATTCGTTTGTCGATATAAATGGGAATAATATAACAGTTACAATAGCAAGTGAGACTCATGATAATACGCTTGCTAATAACATCATAAGAAGTATCCAAAACTTATATCAAGAAGATAAATATATTACAATTAAGTTCGATAATTAGGCTATTAATTTAACAAATTATTTAAACCATTCATACAATACACTAGATACTATTAGTGATTGAAAGGATGGTTATGGTGAAGCGAAGTATTTTAACTAAAAGAGAACATGAAATATTTACTCTCCTAGTTAAGAATAAATCAACTAAAGAAATAGCCGATAAATTAATGATTAGTGAAAAAACTGTAAGAAATCATATATCAAATGCAATGCAAAAATTAGAAGTTAAAGGAAGAGCTGGAGCAGTTGTGGAATTACTTAAACTTGGCGAAATAACATTATAATTTAATCTCCTACGGGAGATTTTTTTAGGTATAATAAACTTTTTTATGAGTATGATTTATTAGGTGGTTTTTTATGCTTAAGAAATGTTTGATGCGAAAAATAATGATTTATACTATTGCTTTAGTGATTGTCGCGATTCTTTGTTTATTTCCGAATAATAATCAAGAAGAAATTATGCAAGTTACGCATTTTATAGATGCTATTAAAACCCCTATTTATTTAATTAATAAAGATAATTATGTGGTAAGATGTACGATGGTCGTTAATAGTAGTGATGATATTAGTAAAATAAAAGAATTAATTGATGCTTTAACTATAGACCATGATAACGCGTATATTCCAAGTAATTTTAAAAAGGTTATTCCCAAAAATACCCGAGTTTTAAATATTTCATTAGATGAGGGTTTATTAAAAATTGATTTTTCCAAAGAGTTTTTAGATATAGATAAAGAGATAGAAGAAAAAATGATTGAAGCAATCGTTTATACCCTAACTGAAATTCCAAGTGTTAAAGGAGTTATGATTTTTGTTGAAGGGAAAAAACTTGATTATTTAGAGCATAGTAAAGTAATACTACCGAATGTTTTAGATCGAAATATCGGAATTAATAAAGTATATGATATTACAAATATTAAAGATACTAGTAAAACAACTATTTATTATGTGGGAAAAGAAAATGATTTGGTATATTATGTACCAGTAACAAAAATTGATAATAAAAAAGATGATAAAGTAGAAATTATTATTGAAGAACTTAAAAGTAGCCCGATATATGCGACTAATTTAATTAGTTATCTTGCAAGTGGCGTGGAACTTCTTAATTATGAAGAGTTAGAAAAACAAATTACGCTTAGTTTTAATAATGAAATTTTGGCGAATATTAAGGAAGATGATATATTAGAAGAAGTTAAATATTCAATTGCTTTATCTTTAAAAGATACGCTTAATATGGAAGAAGTTATTTTTAAAGTTAATGATAAAGTGATTGCTAGTTTTAAAGAAAATTAAAGGCTTACTTTGGGGTTTTATAATTTAGGGTAAAAGAAAAAAGCCTTTAAAGTAAGGCTTAAATTTTAAAATGGTGACTCCGGAGCGATTCGAACGCTCGACCGATCGCTTAGAAGGCGATTGCTCTATCCAGCTGAGCTACGGAGTCATAACTACTAGCTGTATTTCATTATATAATAAATTGGTAAAATTTGCAAGAGAAATTTAGCGATGAATGCTTTTTTCTTCCTCTACAATATTATTATGAACTAAAAGTTCTTCTTTTATGAGTTCAATATCAATAATTTTGGTGCGAATTTCATTTTCAATTAGTTTTAAACGTTTTAAAAGATGGGCGGATTCTTTTTTTTGCAATATTTTTAAATATTTTTTAATGATTATATTTCTTAGACGAGTTATTTCATTTAAGGCTAGTATAAGATTACCATTAGTACTATCAGTATCATCACTATCGAGAGATGTTAAATAAAATTCTAGAATCCGTTTATATTTTTTATTGAAGCTGGAAGTAATTAAAGCACCCGTAATTTCAGGACTTACAATCGTTACTTCCGATATTTTTAGTTTGCTTTTAATTTTTGGAATATATTTGTAACCAGCAATATTATTTAGGGGGTTATCAAGTTTTTTATTTTTTGGAAGTTTTTTTATAACAAATGTTTTCATGGCATCACCTACTTTAATAAATCTGGTCTTTTTTCTTTAGTAACCCGAAGTTGTTCTTTATAGCGATATTCTTTTATCTTGGCATGATTACCACTTAATAAGACTTCGGGAACTTCAAGACCTCTAAAAACCCGGGGATGAGTATATTCGGGATAATCTAATAAATTATTTTTAAAAGAATCATTTTGAAAAGATTCATCTTTAATTACCCCAGGAATAAATCTTGATATCGTATCCATGATAACTAAAGCCGGAAGTTCACCACCAGTTAAGACATAATCGCCAATAGATATTTCTCCATCAACAAAAGATAAAATCCGTTCATCAAAGCCTTCGTAATGACCACAGACTAAGATTAGATGCTTAGTTTTTTCAATAAGATTTGAGGCCATTTCATCATTAAAAGTCCGTCCTTGAGGAGTAAGTAAAAAAGTGAGAGACTCTGGAGTTTTAACCGATTCTATCGCTCTTACAACTGGTTCACACATCAAAACCATACCAGAACCACCCCCATAGGGAGCATCATCTACTTGACCATTTTTTAAGAGAGTAAAATCCCGAATATTAATGATATTTATTGTAATTAAATGATTATCTAAAGCTCTTTTAATAATACTTTTATTTATATAAGCCTTAATAATATCGGGAAATAAGGTTAAAATATCAAATCTCATAATAACTCTTCCACCCTTTCAACATAAATTTCTTTGGCTTCCTTATTTATCTTAGTAATAAATTCGGGAAGATAAGGAATATAATAATTATTTTTAGAGGATATATATAATAAATAACTGGATTTGGTTTGCATAATATCTATTACTTCGCCATAAGTTTTAGAGTCTTTTTTGATAGTATAACCAATTAAATCACTTAATAATAAAGTATTGGTTTTTAAATCAGCACGATTAATATAAACATTTTTTCCTTTATATTTTAAAACTTCATCAATAGATGTTAGACCTTTTAACTGAACCATATCATATATTTGATGCGGGCGATAAGTAGTAATTATTTCTTTTTGATAAGTTTCGGTAAAATAAAGAGGAAAATCGGGAGTAAATACTTCTTTTTTTTGAGGGAAATCACTAATAATTTTAATTTCCCCTTTTAAGCCATGGGTATTAGTTACTTTACCAAGATAAATATATTCCATATTATTTCCTCCTTCTAATAATTAATAAGTTTAGGCATTCTCAGTCATTTTGTAAAATATAATCGAAGCCGCGATGGAAGCATTTAGACTTTCACATGATTTATTAAGAGGAATATTTATCATTTCATCACATAAAGGAATTAAATCAGGTGACATGCCCTTTCCTTCATTACCTATAATTATACCAGAATACTGGGAAAAAGAAATAGATTTTAGATTAGTTCCTTTAGTAACATCAGTGCCATATATATGATAACCTTCTTTTTTTAGTTTAACAATAATTTCAGATAAATTAGTTTTTAAAAAATTTAAATGAAAAATCATGCCTTCACTAGAGCGAATTACTTTATCATTGTATAAATCAACTGTATTTTCACTCATGATAATAGTTTTAATATTAAAAGCATGGGCACTTCTAATGATACCACCAAGATTACCAGGGTCTTGAATGTTATCTAAAAGACAAATATTTCCGGTAATTTTAGAATTATCAAGTTTTTTGACAACCGCGATTAGATTAGTACCACTTTTTTGGCGCGATAATTTTTTTAAAATTTCTTTAGTTACTTCATAAAAAGGAATACCAGGAATATTAAAAGAGGTATCATCTGATATTATTTCGACAACTAAATTTTTTTTCATAGCTTCATTAAATAAATGGTCGCCTTCAATAAGAAAAAGATTCGTTGTATCACGGTATTTTTTTTCTAAGAGATGAGACCACTCTTTTACTTTAGGATTATTTAAAGAGGTAATTTTCATGAATTTCTAAGCTCCTTTCGTGCTTCTTTATACTCTGGATAATAAAGAGATACCATATGCCAAAAAGATGGGCTATGGTCATGATGATAGAAATGACACATTTCATGGATAATAACATATCTTAATAAATCTTTTTTATATTTAATTAATTCGGTATTTAAAGTAATTGTACATTTAACATAATTGCATACACCCCATCTGGTTTTCATATGCCGAAATTTTAGAGTAAAATTGGGGGTTTTAATAATGGCCCGCATTTTATTTACTTCATCAGTAAAAATATCTTTAATTTGAGATTGGAGAAATTTAGCTAAAGTTTGGGGATTTTTGCAAGTTATAGTGCCATTATAAAAGATAATATCGGGAGCACTTTCATCATATATAACATTATATTTATTTCCTAAATACCAAAATTCACTATTTTTAAGAGCTTTCATTCGAGCTTTTTGAAGCATCTTTTCAAGAGATTTACTATTTTTTAAAATTAAACGATTTAGTTCTTTTTCACTTATTTTTTTAGGGGTAGTAATGAGAAGATTTAGGGCATCATCAAAACGAAAATAAATATTTTTATTATTTTTTTTCGTGATAATTACATTAATATGAGTGTTATTTAATAGTACTTCCATGTTTCCCCTCCTTTTTAATTATAACTTATTTTTGAAGTTTTAGAAAGAATTATTGGTGTTATTTATTTCTTTTTCAATCCAAGCCATAATAAGAGAAACAATAAAATCAACTTCTTCTTTAGTTAATTCTCTATTTTTAGGAATATGATGCCATTTATAAAGACAAGAACGACAACAAGTGGCTGTTGCATGCTCTGATACAAATACCGGATGGCCATGCCAGGGAGTTTGTTTGCCATCGTTTTTGATAATCGCGGGTTTTAGTCGGGCATTAATAAAATCATAAGCATGCTTTTTTATAGTATCTAACCCTTTTTCTTTAGTATATAAAATTTCTTTTTTAGTTAAATGTTTACTACTACGAAATTTAGATTTACTTAAAGCATTTAGTTTTTCATTAATTAGAGAATTATTCATATTATTTCTTCCTTTACTTGATAATATTATTATAAAGAATATAAAACCATAGAACAAGATTAAATTGTTCTTTTTAGAAGATAAATTTGATTATTAAGACCCAGAGTGTGGTATAAATCTTCTAGTTTAGATAATATAGCATAATATTTTTTTACAGTTTTATCGATATAGTTAGCTGATAGTTTTTCCACTAGTTCTTCGTTATTTATGAGATAATCAACAATATTTAAATAGTCATTTATTTTATTAAAATTAGATTTACCAATAGTATTAAAGATTAAATCTAAATTACCAGTTAAGCGAGAGCTAATAATAATATCACGATAATTATTTAATAAAGGTTTTAACATATCTTTTAAAATTTTATCAGTATTCCAACTATTGACATCTCTTATTATTTCTTGAGGCTCAGCCATATAAATATTTTTGTTTTGAAGAATAGTTAAAGCTTCTAGGGCAAAGATATCAACGATTATTTCATTTATTAGTTCATACTCTCTTTTGGAAGGGTTATAGCGGTGATTTTTAGAAGAGGTAATATCAAAGCCACTGATATAATCACTACCATTAAGAGAATTGGATTCTATAGCGTGAATATATTCATGAAGATATAAATAATCAAGACCACCACTCGCGGTAGAATTAATAGTATAACAAATTATAGGGCAAAATTTTTGGGCGATATTACCACCAGTATTACAGATTTTGCCATCTCGCATGATTTCATATAAAATTTCGCGATTAGTTATATTATCACTTAATAAATTTAGATTAGTATTATAAGTTTTACTAGTAGTTATAAATTCTTTTTGGGCTTCTTCTAATAAAGATTCGCGATAACTTGTAATTATAGAGCAAGTTTCTTTTTTAGGTAAAACTTTTTTAATTTCTTTATTTAATATAAGAGTGTTATATAATTTTTTTATTTGGTTTAAATTAGAAGGAATAACAATATTAAAACCAAGAGTTTTTAAATAATTTAGACGATGATAATAAATATTATATATAGTTTCTTTTTTAGTATTTTCACTGTTTAATAGAGTTTCATCTTTAATAGAAAAATATTCTATAGATGTTTTAGTAGTAATATCAAGAGATGATTTTTCTAAACAAGAAATGATTTTAGGGGAAAATAGTTTTTTTAGAGCACTTAAAAATTTTTGATTTTTAGCAAAAAGAATTTTATTTAAGCGGGATTTTTCTTTTTTTAAATAGATATCATATTTTTTTAAATCTTGAAGATAAGATAAATATTCTTTTTCTAAATTATTATAAATATTTAGATAAGTTAAGATTTGTTTATTTAAGATTAAATATTCTTTCGTTTTCCTATATTTTTCATAATTATTTAGAGTTATAAGAGGTTTGTGATTATTTCTTAAATAATTTATAAAAGTTATTTGTTCTTTTTTATATTTGGGATTTAAAAAGGCAAAAATCCCCTCTTTTTTAAAGTGATTATCAAAAGGAAAAGATGAGCCTAAGTAAGTTTTAATTAAGTTTTTAGTTAATTTATCTAAAGGGTTACTATAATTTGAGGGTAGATTAGATATTTTATTTATAGTAAATAAGAATTTTAAAGATAATTTTTGGTTTTCACAATATTTTAAAAAAGTTAGATATTCTTTTATGCCATCATAATCATTATAAATAATTTTTAAGGGTTGGTTAAATCTTTTTACAATTATATCTTTATAAGATGCCCCAAATACTTCAACAAAAGCATCTATTATTTCAGGAGTATAAGCATCAAAGTTAATATTTAATAAATCCATAGCATCACCTTTTTTGGTTTTTATTATATATCTTAGCAATTATTTTAGCAAGAGAAAAGTAAAAGAACAAAAAAATTGAGGAGAATAATCTCCTCGTGGAATTTCATCTTGCCCATGTATAGATTAATATAAAGCAACATGAGCAAGTATAATTATTAATCTGTATTTACTATATATGGATTTCCAGATGAACCTTCTGTTCCATTATCATTGAAATCAAACTTTGTATCAGCTTTCAGATTTATTACTGGGCGCACACCATAGTAAGTGTTGTTCACGTTGGTGTCTGTGAGGTTGCCATTATCATGCACAATGAACACCGAAGCATAGCCACTGCTGTACATGTAAGACGGAGACATTGTCCAATAGTATTGATTTGTATATAACCAATAACCATTATTTGTTTGGCCAGCAAATCCTCCGGCATAGATTACTTCATCCATTGTGATTAAACCAACTGGAATTGGTAAGGCACCATTTCCAGTTAGTGTTGTTCCGTTACTGCCTTTTGTTCCGTTTACATTTGCTCCTGGGCCTGTATATAAATCTCTTTTTCTTGATGCATCATCTTTACCACACTTTAGTGTTGGAGTTTGTTCAGTTGAATTCCAACTTGTACTATTGGCTTGCCATACCCTATCTGCTCCAGCGTATGCTGTTTGCTGTGTTCCAAAACCTTGCCTTGTTCCTGGATAACTACTTCCATGGTTGGTAGTTGATATTGTTGTATCACTACAAAATCCTGTATCTACATCTATGTAACCTGCTGCTAAACTACTTAAATTCGTATTATTTGTATACCAGTTCTCTATTTCGTCTAATACTGTACTTTTTGTACTACTATTTGTTACTTTATGGGCTTGATCATGACTTGTTGAAACTGTGGGCTCATTATTATACATATACCCTACATATTTATTATCATTATATTGTTCATTAAATCTTACAGCCATTTTATATTGTTCTGTACTATTTATTTGAATTTTTGGTGTTATCATTGTTGTATTTCCTGTTGTTTCTGGGGCACTTTTGGGACTAGTGCTTGTTCCAGCATATATAAGCCTTATGGTTCCATTGCCATTTATCCGGATAATCCTCCACCATAGATAATTTGCACCACTCTTATCTTTTCCAAATACTACCCAGTTATTATTTACTGTTCCTCGATAATAATAACTTGTTCCATAATCATCTTCAGCTTCATACAAACCATTTTCGTCTGATACTTTACAACTTCCACATGCTGGACCTGTAAATTTATCTACTTTTCCCTGTGAATCCTCACTTATTCCTAAGTTTGCTAATGTTTTATCAGGACTTCCAGATTCATCAAAATATAAATAACATTTAGTATCTTTCTTTGTTAATGCTGATACACTTAATGTTTTAGTACTACTGTCATATGCTACTCTTTCTTTTAATTTAGTATCTGGGTTTTCTGGTTCGGTACAATATGTTTCTGTTTCATTTAAAACATAATTACCTTCGGGTATGGCATTTATTTGATGATAACTATTATCTTCACCTTTTAAATAAATAGCCATGCTATTTTCAATATTTAAAGTTTCATTTGTTAGTTCTTGAGTATTATTTTGGGGTTTATTTAGATATAATATACCCCCCCCCCAATAGGGTTATTGCCATTATTAGTGCTATTTTTTTATTCATAAATAATCATCCCTTTGTATTATACTTTTCTAACTTATATTTCTAATATACAATATTATTGATATAAAATCAAGTATTTTTTGTAAATAAAAAAGATGATGCTTAATTTAAGCTAATCACCTTTTTAGTTTTTTTTAGGAGTTAGTTTTTCTTTACCACCCATGTAAGGTTGCAATACCTTAGGTATTAATATACTTCCATCTTTTTGATAATTGTTTTCTAAGAAAGCGATTAGGCCTCTTGGAGTTGCTAAAACAGTATTATTTAGAGTAGCAACATAAAAATTACCTTTTTCACCTTTAGCTCTAATTCCAAGTCTTCGGGCTTGAGCTTCACCTAAAGTGGAACAAGAACCAACTTCAAAATACTTTTGCTGTCTTGGACTCCAAGCTTCAACATCACAAGATTTGACTTTTAAATCGGCAAGATCACCACTGCAACACTCTAAAGTTCTTACCGGAATATCTAAGCTTCTAAAAAATTCAACAGTATAACTCCACATTTTATTATACCAATCCATCGCATCTTCAGGTTTACATAAAACAACCATTTCTTGTTTTTCAAATTGATGAACCCGATATAAACCTCTTTCTTCTAAGCCATGGCTTCCTACTTCTTTTCTAAAACATGGACTATAAGAAGTAAGAGTTATGGGAAGATCACTTTCTTTAACAATTTGATCTTTAAATTTACCAATCATAGAATGTTCGGAAGTACCGATTAAGAATAAGTCTTCCCCTTCTATTTTATACATCATGGCATCCATTTCTTTAAAAGACATAACGCCCGTTACAATATCACTATGAATCATAAATGGTGGAATACAATAAGTAAAACCTTTATTTATCATGAAATCCCGAGCATATGATAACATTGCACTATGAAGTCTGGCAATATCCCCCATTAGATAGTAAAAACCATTGCCACTAGTGCGACCCGCGCCAGCTTTATCGAGACCAGATAAGGCTTCACAAATATCGGCATGATAAGGAATTTCATAATCAGGAATAACAGGCTCACCAAATTTTTCAATTTCAACATTTTCAGAATCATCTTTACCAATAGGAACACTATCATCAATAATTTGAGGAATAAGAAGCATTTTTTTTCTAATTTCGGTAGATAATGTTTCTTCTTTTTGTTCTAATTCGGTTATTTCTTCATTCATTTGGGCAATTTCTGCTTTAATTAAGTTTGCTTCTTCAATCTTTTTATCACGCATTAATAGACCAATTTCTTCACTCTTTTTATTTTTGGTACTACGAATAGTATCAGCTTTAGCTTTACTTTCACGAAACTTAATATCTAAGTCATAAATTTCATCTACTAAAGGTAATTTTTCATCTTGAAATTTCTTTTTAATATTCTCTTTTACTAGTTCTCTATTTTCTCTTATTAATTTGATATCAATCATGGTATTCATTCCTTTCTAATTTAAAAAACCGCGAAAATGCTCTAAGGAGCAAATTCTGCGGTACCATCCTTTATATCACTTAAAGCCTGTAACGTAGGCAAATACGGGAGGGATTGGCTCCACTTTAGAAGGAGATTTCATATATTTTTTTAATTCATTTTCATCAACCATGAACTTTCTACATAAAAATAATATATTACTTAGCTTCTTTTTCGCTTTACTTTTATAATATACCACAAAAGAGGATTTTATACAAGAAAAAAAGAAAAATTATCGAAGACGATTTTCCTTTTGACTATATTCTTTAAAAGCATTATCAATAGTTATTCGAGGATTTTGTTCTTTTAAAGTTATATAATATTCGATAAAGGCTAAAACATCATATGGGAATATATTTACTACTTCTTCATTTAAGACAACATTATTTTTTTCACGACGATAAAAAGGAATACCTTTTAAATCGTTTACTAATAAAGATGGCGTTAACTCTAAAATTTTATCATTTAATGATACTTTACCATTATCTTTACGATACATATGAATAACAGTTATATTTTTAGGACGTGCGCTTACATCGTTTTTTTGTTTAACCATTTCATCGATTTTAGAGCCATCAACAACACCATTTAATAAAACTAAATCGATGGGTGCTAAAAGCGTTAGACAACCATATTTTATAGGACGATAATAAATTCCAAAATTATCAAGAATTTTAATAACATCAGCAACATTTAACCAGGAATTATCTAGAGTTTTAGCAATTAGTTCTTCTCTTTGTTGATATAATTTTAGCTTTTTAGTTTGAATGGTATCTAAAACTTTACGGATAACATTTTCACGTGGTGTACTTTTAATAGTAACAGAGCCAGGATAATAAGCATCATTAAATTCTTTTAAATAGGCTTCATTTAAAGCTTTTATCTCCTCAATGTTATTAATATAATAATAGTATTCGTTTTCTAATCTACTTATTTCTTCATTAATTTGTTCTATTTCATTATACATAAATAGACCCCCTTTTGTAACGGGGGTTATTCTAACATATTTAAACTCATTTGTCAAATTTTTTTTAGGAATATTATTACTTAAAGCATTATATTTTTTTCTTCTATTAGTTGATTTTGATATTTAGTTATACATTCTTTTAAAGTTAGATGAGGCTTGTTATAACGCATATTAATTAAGTATCTTAAAAAATCTAATATTTCATCGGTTATTAAACTTTTGATTTGGGGATTAATTATTAAAGTAAAATTTTTATAAGAGAAAAGATTTATTCCTTTATTAAGAGATATACCAAATAATATTTGAAATTCAGTTGGGGTTATATAAGATAATTTAATAATAAGGAAAATAAGACTTTTTAAATAGATTGTGGAATAACTATATTCTTTTTTTAATGTAGCAATATTCTGATTATTTTCACTTAAGTAAGAAGTCATTTTTTTAGCTATATTCTGATTATAATCTTGATAATGAATTTCTTGAAGTAAAGCATCAATATTTAAGTGTTCCGGGAGATTTTGATAATAAGTTTCTATTATTTCATAATAATATTTTTGATAATTAGCTAGATCTTTTTTTATAGTTTGATATTCCCATGTTGCAATATCTAATTCATGGAATAAATCACGCATAAATTTAACCTCCTTGGTGTCCTTATATTATATAATAAATTGTAATATAAAGGCAAGATTTATTTATGAAATAGTATCACTTTTTTTGACAAGATATATTTTATCTTTTTTATAAAAAGCATAGAAAATATCTTTATAAGTTAGATTTTTATGAGCAAGACAGGCATCTAACCAACTTTTATCTTTATGGATATATTTTAAAGCTTTCTTTTGAATGTTACCATCAATTATTAAAGGCATGGGATAGGAACCTTTTATTTTAAAGAAATTATATTTAAATACTGATAGTTTACCATTAGGTTCTAAAAAGGCATATTCAACATCTTCAACATTACGAATTTCTTTTTGTCTTAAACTTAATAAAAGATCATCCATACTATATCTTTGTTTAACCATTTCATGATAGTTTATTTTACCATCGACAATTATTAGAGAAGGTTTACCTCCGAATATGGTTCGAAAAGTACGAGATTTAATAGAGATATAAGCTAAAATTAATTCTAATATTACTAAAAGAGAGATGGGTAAGATAGTTAGAAAAATAGAATCATTAATATTTTCAATACTTATAGCAACTAGTTCGGCGATTAAAATAGAAACTATTAAATCAATAATTCCTAATTCCCCTATTTCTCTTTTACCCATGATACGATAACATAAAGTTATAAAGAAATAAAAGAATAAAGTACGAAATATAACATTAAATAATTCCATTTAAAATCACCTAATAATATTATGTTATAATTCATATTTTTTTAAACATTTAATATATATTAGTATGGGTGATGTTATGAAAACAGTGATTCTTTATTTAAAATATTTGGGAATATTTATGCTTTTTATTATTGGAATGGGACTTATCTCTTCTTTAATTAGTCTTTTGGGAATTAATAGTGTTTTAGTAAGTAAAATAGCAATAATACTCACAGCAATATCATTTTTTATAGTAAGTGCCTTAGCAAGTAATAAAACAAGTGATAAGGGATATATTTTAGGAATTAAAATGGGTGGAATATTTGTTTTGTTTTTAGTTTTAGTTAATTTAATAATATTTAGAAGTAGTTTTAATTTAGATCGGTTTATTTATTATATAATTCTTATTTGTAGTAGTATTTTGGGTGGTTCGTTTGGGAAAAATATTAAAATAAAAAAACTTGCTAGATAACCTAGAAGTTTTAAGAGATAAGTTTAATTTCATTAGTTTCTAGATTTACATAAGAATCTTCTTGATAATATTTCTTAGTTAAAGGGTTAGTTAGTTTTTCCTCTATATAGTTATTATTATATAAATCTTTTAAATAGACTATTTTATTTTGACATATATTTTTATTAAAACATTCTTTAGCATGATATAAAAATTCTTTTTCAACGACCTCAATTAAATGTTTATTATGATTATCATATATTTTATAAATGGTAGGAAAAGTAATCATTCCGAGGATAATAAAAATAGTTAAGATTATAACTTTTTTATTCATGATTTTCTCCATAATAGTTTTTAATAAATTCTTCTTTATATTCTAAAATAGTATCATTTGAAATAGCTTGACGCATATCTTCCATCATGTGAATTAAAAAGCGAATATTATGAATGGATAAAAGACGAGCACCAAAAGTTTCATTCGAAGTTATTAAATGTCTTATATAAGCTTTAGTATAATTTTTACAAGTATAACAATCACAAGTTTCATCTAAAGGGGTGAAATCAGTTTTATATTTAGCATTTTTAAGATTTATTTTGCCATATTTCGTAAAAGCATGGCCATGACGAGCAAGACGAGTTGGTAAAACACAATCAAATATGTCTATTCCTCTTATTACACCTTCAATTAAATCAATTGGTTCCCCTACTCCCATTAAATATCTTAGTTTATTTTCAGGTAAATAAGGAATGCTGTAGTCGATGGCTTTATACATATCTTCTTTACATTCATCATCATTGGCAACACCACCAATACTATAACCATCAAAGTCTAATTTTACAGTTTCTTCGGCCGAATAACGTCTTAAATCTTCATAGGCTCCACCTTGAACAATACCAAATAACATTTGATGAGGATTTTTGTGGGCCTCTTTTCCTCTTTTTGCCCAGCGAAGAGTTCTTTCTACAGATTTTTGCATGTATTCATGATCAGCACTAGCTGGAGGACATTCATCAAAAGACATCGCGATATCACTGTCGAGTTTATTTTGGATTTGAATAGATTTTTCCGGAGTTATAAAAAGTTTATCGCCATTTAAATGATTTTTAAAGGCAACTCCCTCTTCAGTTATATCTTTAGAATTTGCAAGAGAGAAAACTTGATATCCCCCACTGTCGGTTAAAATAGGACCATGATAATTCATAAACTCATGGAGACCTCCCGCGGCATTTACAATATCCTCACCGGGACGGATATGTAAATGATAAGTATTTGAAAGAATTATACCACTATTTATGGCCATTAGTTCTTCGGGTGATAAAGTTTTAACAGTTGCAAGGGTTCCAACAGGCATAAACATTGGAGTATCATATTTTTTATTATTATATATAAATGAACCTAAACGGGCTTTAGTGCTTTTTTCAGTTT
Organism: uncultured Bacilli bacterium; assembly: GCA_947623735.1. Lineage (GTDB taxonomy): Bacteria > Bacillota_I > Bacilli_A > RF39 > UBA660 > Caccenecus. The sequence goes on along the minus strand of CANQHE010000018.1, from coordinate 9,508 downwards.
TTTCTAAATTAAAAGTAAATTTCATGTTAATCACCTTTTTTATTATATCTTTTTTAAAAGAAAATAGCAACAGGAAAAAAAGTGATTATTCATCACTTTCACAAGTTATATTATTGTCTTTAATGTATTCTCCGAAAGTTGTTTTACTTAATTCTTTTTTCTTAAATTCCGCATTTTCTAAAGTGTAAGTATAAGTGGCTTCCGCGGTAATATTTTTATCTAGATTGCAAATATTGGTATTTTCGTCATAAGAATAATTTTTAATATTAGCAACACTGATAGTTATCGTGTTATCATTATATGTTATATAATCAGAGATACTATCCTTTATATATAAATCGTCGGCGATTTCATATTCTTTTAAAATGACATTTCCTGAGGCATCAATTACATATAAACTTGTAGATAAATTATTAATACTGTTAGAGGCGGTAAAAGCAATATATTTATCCGCGATAACATTAAAATTAGAAAAATTTTCATAATCATAACTGTATTCATTATCAAGTGTTAAATCATCTTCGCGATAAAATTCTTTATTGCCAATAGTACCCACGATTGTTTCAGGATAACCATTTTTCTTAAAGTTTTTAAAAGCAAATTTTAAGGTTAGTTTAGTATCATTAAGAGTTAGATCTTTAGTACATGAAGCAACATTAGGGCAAGTGGAATCTTCGACCACTAAACTACCACTTGGAAGTTTTACTCTTACGCCTTCAATTCTTAAATGACTGTCTTGATATTCTCTAGTGCTAGCAAATATTATTAAACCTATAATAATAAAACCACATATTATAAATATTATTAAATTCTTTTTTGACATTTTATTTTTGTATAATCAATATAAATATTGATTAATCCCTCCTAAATAAATTATAAATTTATTTTAGAAAAATAACAAGTACTTTTTTATTTTTTCGCTTGGGGGTGCGTATTATTATAGACTTTTTTTAAACGTTCATTAGTTATATGAGTGTATATTTGGGTGGTACTTAAAGATTCATGACCTAAAAGTTCCCCAACAGAACGGATATCCGCCCCATTATTTAATAAATCAGTAGCATAAGTATGTCTTAAGGTATGAGGGGTAACTTTACTTTTGATGTTATGAGTTATAGAATATTTTTTCACGATTAATTCAATACTTCGAGGAGTTATAGGCTTACCTTTATTATTGATAATTAAATATTCACTGGTAGTACCATTTAGTAATTTAGGACGAATAACATTTAAATAATTATCAAAAAGTTTAGGATCTAGAGCACTAAAATAAACGATTCGCTCTTTACTTCCTTTGCCAAAAATACGAATGCTTTTATCACTCATTAAAATATCATCAAGTTTTATAGCACATAATTCACTTACTCTGATGCCGGTTGCATATAAAAATTCAACAATAAAAATATTTCTTTGGGTGAGAAGATCATCGGTGGGAGTGTTTGTTAACATGTTTTTAGTTTCACTGGTTTTTAAAAAGTTCGGAAGTTTTTTGGCAATTTTGGGATTTTTTAAGTTAAAGAAAGGATTAGAAGAAACCATTTTAATATCTAATAAATAATTATAAAAACTACGGGTAGCGCTGAGATTTAGAGAAGAAGTTTTATTATCAAAATTAGAAGAAATTAAATATGCTTTATATTTTTCAGCATGATCTATAGTAACATTTAAAAAATTAATTTGATATTTTTCTAAAAACTTAGTATATGTTTTAAGATTTTGAGTGTATGTTGTAGCGGTTTTTTTAGAGTAATTTAGTTCATATAATAGATAATCACTAAAAGATGCAATATAACTTTTTATATCATTTTTCATATAAATAAAAATATAACTTTCTAGTTACAGGATATGGAAGTTTAGCCAGATTACTGATGTATTCCTTGATATCTTGGGGATTTTTTATTGCACTTAGATTTGTAGAAGTTTTATTTTGAAGGAAATTATAAACTTTATTAAGAAAGTTTTTATTAGAAAAATTATCTTTAATATACTTCCACATGTCAAAAGATATGTCTTTTGTTAAAACATTTATTTTTCTAGTTGCATGTTTTTCATTATATATAATTACTAAAGGCATATTATCATCAATATCTAAAATATTGCTTTCTTTAATCGCTTTTCTTAATTCTTCGATAGTATAATTTAAAGTGAATTTATCTAATTCTTCTAATTTGGTAGTCGTATTTTTAGGAATAAGGTTTAAATCTATGAGATTAATCGGAAAATAATTGTTTGGTTTGGTTTCGACAGCAAGATAGTATGTATCTTCCATTATTTAACACTCCTCTCTTATGTTTTAAGTATATCATATTTTTATATTTTTTTGTAGATTAAATAGTGTTACTTTTCGTAATTCTAAATTAAAATTGCACCTACATTAGGAAGTAGTATGACAACCTTTCTAATAAAATTTAATACCTTTCTAAAAATATTTTCTTTTCAAATGTTCCTATGCTATATTTCTCACCTTTAGAATATATTCCTATGGCGGTTGTTCTATCAATCCTCTTTTATGGCTTAAAGTAAATGATGAATATCCAACTTCATTATTTAATTGTTCCTATAATCCTATATTATTTCTTCTGTTTTAATTAACTCTTTTTTCATATTTCCCCCTAATTTCTAAAATCATTTTATCATAAATTATTGAATATTAAAACTCGAACTTATCAAATAATTTAAAAAGTTCGAGTTTGGTATCTATCTGGTGCGCGTGAAGGGACTTGAACCCCCATGGAATTATCCGCTAGATCCTAAGTCTAGTGCGTCTACCAATTCCGCCACACGCGCAAATTATATGGTGGACCTCGTAGGACTCGAACCTACGACCGCCCGGTTATGAGCCGGATGCTCTAACCAACTGAGCTAGAGGTCCATTTAAATGCATAATCAATATAACATTTTAGAAATCTAAAGTCAAGCATTTTTTATTTGTTTATAAAAATATTAAATTGGTTAGAGGCACTTTTTCTTTTTTAAAATTATTTTTTTAATTTTAAAGTTAATGGTTCTTTTTTTAATAAGTTTAAAATATTATTTATTTGCCGACTATTTAGGTTAATAACTGAAGGAATAAAAATATGTTTATCAATAATTACATTAATATCGGTGGGAATATATAAACCAGATGCAAAATCTAATTTTACAGCTTCATAACCATCTTCTTTGATACCCACTATAAAATAGTATTCTTCTTGATATGAAGTATTTTTTAGAACTATAATACTATGAAGTTTAATATCTTTTTTAATAAAAGAAAGAAATTCAATTTTTTTAGGATCTATTAGTGGGTTTAATTCGGTATAATATAAAGCGAGATTTTTCATGATATCAGGAAGAAAATCTATATTTATATGAGTGCGAATATTTTCAATATCAGTAGGATAAAATTTAGCAATACGACCACTTAAATAAAATTCTAAATTATCTTTATTAGTTTCTGGAGATAAATGATATGTTTCTAAAGTTTTATATGGGGTTAGAGCAAAAGCATAAATAATATTAGGGGTTACATGATATATTAAATATGGGACATTACTTTTAATATTTGAATCTGGTCTTAAATAGACAATATAACCAGGAGCTAATGTTCTTTTAGAAGATAAAAAATCTTTAAGAGCAAAACGATTAGAACTCTTTTGGGCTTTATTTTCACAACATTTTAAAAGTTTATTTATTAAAGGTCTATATTTAGAATTAGGATTTAATTCTAAGGATTTTAATAAATAAGTTTTAGCATCATCATATAAACCGAGTTCTAAACAAGTTTTACCAAGATAAGAATAAGCAAGAGGATCGTGGGCACTTTTAGGATCGGATATGGCTTCTAATAAAATTTTTTTAGCTTCAGTATATAAACGATGATTGTGATATAACATACCCATGAATACTTTAAAGTTAGAATCAGGTCTTTTAGAAGCGATAATAGCTTCTAGTTTTGGAATGTATTCTAAATAAGTATTAGTTTTTTTAAAAGCAATTATACATTTTAGAGCATGACCCGCGGTAATAGAATAATTAGGAAGAGTTGTTATTTTTTGAGTGATAGTTATAACTTCTTTATAATTAAAATTATTTAAAGCTATTTTTAAAGCTGCTTTTAATTCTTGATATTTTAAATCTTCGGTTTCTTCAGTAGTTTCTATTTCATTAGTCATTGTGATTCTCCTTAACACAGTATATAATTGTAACGCATATTAATTTAAATTACAATTAAAGTTCTTTTAATTTAGTTAAAATTTCCGGAAAAGTTTTAGCACTTATAATTTTTATTTTATAATCTTTTTCTTTGGCGACATTTAGTGCTTCTTCATAGTTTTCGACGGGACATATAAAGATATCAGCTTTATTTTTTACCGCCCCGATAAGTTTATATTTAACACCACCAATTTCGCCAATATTACCATCAATATCGATAGTTCCCGTCCCAACGATAGTTTTACCTTTAGTAATATCTTCTTTTACTAATTTATTATAAATCGTAAGACTCATCATTAAACCCCCACTAGAGCCCATTTCACTTGATTTAGATTTAATTTTTACTTCGGGATCAGTAGTATAATTATAAGTGGTAGTTAGGCTTACACCAATTTTAGTTGCCCCTTCTACTTCATAAGTTTTAGCATAAGCGGTTTTTTCTTTATCAGCACGAATAACTTTTAAAGTTACTTTTTCATTAGGGGGTAATTTTTCGATAATACTTTTTAATTCATCAAAGGAATTTATTTTGATACCATTTGCACTAACAATGTTATCTCCGATTAAAAGATTGGTATCAGCTTCTTCAGTAATATAATTTACACAATTATTAGTACTATTAATAGTTAGCTTTTTTCCGGCGGCTTTATAAGCATTAATAACCGCGGCATCTTGGGATTCTTTTAGTGATAAACGTTCTCTTAACATCATTTCGTCTAAGTCTTCCCCTTCGATTGTGATATCTTCTTTCTTTACGATATCCCAATCTGGAATAATTTTAGATATAAGTAAAAAGGGAATGGTTCCTTTCATCATCGAAACATAAGCCATGTTAAATGAACCAGAGACATCTTCACCATTTGTAACAGTGATCCGATCATTTAGGTTAATAGCCCCACCCGGAGTATAAATACGATAGGGAAGTTCAACTGTAAATAAAAGGAAAACAATTAATAAAACAATTAAACTTTTATAATTTTCTTTAATAAATGCTTTTATTTTTTCATATATTTTAGTAAACACAAATATCACCTTATTACATTATATCACGGAATGGGTGGAAGTATGAAGGAAAAAATTGTTGATTTTACTTTTTGTTTATTGTCCATGGGGGCGATTCTTTTTATTTTTAGAGAAAATGCGGAAGTAAGAGATGTTATATTAAAGGCGATAGATTTATTTTTTAAAAAAGTATTTGTTTCTTTATTTCCGATGTTTATTATAAATGATATCTTAATGATGGCGAATTTTCCTTTTTATTTTTATCAAGTGTTTAATAATATTTTTAAAAAAGTATTTAGAGCAAGTGGAATTTTAGCTTATGTTTTTTTATTAAGTCTATTAAGTGGAACCCCAAGTAATGCTTATATTTTAAAAAATTTAGTAAAGGATAATAAAATAAGCGTGGAAGAAGCTAACCATTATTTGTATTTTACGTATTTTTCTAATCCCCTATTTTTATATACAATGCTTAAAGTATTGTTTTCTATTTCGACAACAATTAAAATTATTCTAATTCACTATTTTAGTAATATAATTATTGGAATTATAAAAAGAAGAGATGCTCCCATTATAACTAATAGAGAGATTAAAAGAGATAAACATAGTATTAGTAGAGAGATACCCAAAAGTATTAGTAAGAGTATCAATACTTTACTCATGATACTTGGAGTAATAGTTTTTTATATGCTTATTATTTATATTATTAATAATTTATTTAACTTTACAGGAGTTTTTAAAGTAATAAGCGCCGGATTTTTAGAAATTACTAACGGACTTAATACAATGAGTACGATAAAAATTTATGGGAAATTAAAAGAAATAATAGCAATTAGTATTATCTCTTTTGGAGGACTTAGTATTCATACCCAAATAAAAGGTATTTTAGATGATAGTGATATTAATTATCAGGGATTTTTTAAAGGAAGAATTATGCAAGTGATAATTAGTGTTATTTTAGTTTTAGTTATTTAGAACAAACATAATTTTTAGGATAGTTATCACTATTAGTTTTAGCACTTAAATAACTAAAAGTTAAATCATCGTTTAGAGTGGTATTTTCATTATTTATTAAAACCGGAATCGTAATGGTTACTAGATAATAATTGGGATCTAGTTCTAAATAAGAATAGATAGGACATAAATCATAGGTAGCATTCTTACTTTCTAATGGATAAGTAGTATTGTTATAAGTTAATTCTTTAGAAGTTATTTTTAAAGTACTACTTTCTTTTGCATAATTTAAATTAATTGTTGTTTCATGATTAGTTTTAGTGATATCAAGGCCATTTAATTTATTTTTTAAGAAATCATTTTCAATATTTTTAATAATTGTTGTTCTTCTTATTTCATCATCACTCGCATAAGTAGTATCATTGGTAACATTCATGAGCATAAACATTAAACGAGCAAGAAAAATCATGACAAGAGAGATAATCGTCATACTTACTAAAAGTTCTATTATTGTTATACCTTTTTTATTCATAATCTTCACCATTTAAACCAATACTAGCATAAGAATAAGTAGTATCATTTTGATATTCAATTATAAAACGATACTCATAATCTTCATTATTATTTAGACTATTTAAATAATTAACGAGGCTAGAATTTAAGTTTTTATTATTATAATCGGATAAATTATATCTTGTTAAATATATTTTATTAATGTTTAGACTTTTAAATAAATTAGAGCATGATTTAAAATTAAAGTTATCACAGCTAAGAGAAGTTATATCAGTATTTGTTAGATACTTTGATAAGTTATTTTTTAAAAGATACTCTTTAACAAAATAAGTTTTATATATAAGACTAGCATCATCATAATATAGATTTTTTTTAGTATTGGTTACCATACCCCTAAAAGAACCATATAAAAGAAGCAGAGAGGTTGCTAGAAAAACAATCACAATTGTTGTTTCAATTATTGTAAAACCCTGCTTCTTCATTAGTACCACCTACTATATTAATTATAGCATGGAAAGTGTAATTATTCAACTACGTATGGATTTTCTGGAGTACCTTCTGTTCCATTTTTATCGAAGGTAAAGGTTGTATTAGCTTTGAGGTTTATTACGGGACGGATACCAAATATAGTGTTGTCCACGGTGGTGTTATAAAGCCGGCCATCATTATTCACATTGAACACGACAGCATGGCTGCCGTTAAAGTTATACGGAGACATTGTCCAGTAGTACTGATTAGTGTATAACCAATATCCATTATTTGTTTGACCAGCAAAGCCTCCGGCATATATTACTTCATCCATGGTTATTAAGCCTACCGGTACTGGCAAAGTATTATTCCCTGTTATTGTTGTCCCATTACTGCCTTTTGTTCCATTTGCATTTGCACCTGGGCCAGTATATAAATCTCTTTTTTGTGCCGCTGCATCTTTTCCACATTTCAATGTTGGTGTTTGTTCAGTCGAATTCCAATCTGAAATACTTGCTTGCCACACCCTATCGGTTCCAGCATATGCTGTTTGCTGTGTTCCAAACCCTTGGCCTGTTCCTGGATAACCACTTCCATGGTTGGTGGTTGAGATTGTTGTATCACTACAAAATCCTGTATCGACATCTATATGGCCTAATAAATCGCCTAAATTTGTATTATTTGTATACCAGTTCTCTATTTCATCTAATACTGTACTTTTTGTGCTATCATTTGTCACTTTATGTGCCTGGTCATGACTTGTTGATACTGTTGGATCACCATTATACATGTAACCTACATATTTATTATCATTATAATTTGTATTGAATTTCACTGATTTTGGATAACTATTATTTGCTGGTGTTCTTGGGGTTATCATTGTATTAGCTCCTTGAGCATTTGGAGCTTCTGTTGTACTAGTACTTGTTCCAGCATAGATTAATCTTATAGTTCCATTTCCATTTATTCTTATTATCCGCCACCAAATATATTGATCGTCATTATCTTGGCCAAAGATTACCCAGTTATTATCCACTGTTCCTCTATAATAATAACTTGTGCCATAGTCATCTTCAGTTTCATATACTCCATTTTGTTGCATGTTAGTTCCAGCCGTGGAACCTGATCCACCGCAATTTGAATTATTACAGCTTGGGCCTGTAAAACTATCTACTTCACCATTTGATGTTAATCCTAATTGATTTAATACTTTTCCACTCTCTGTTAAATCGAAATATAAATAACAACTAGTATTATCTTTAGTTAAATTACTTAATTTTAAACTATTTGTATTACTATTCCATTTAGGTATAGCGCCATTACTACATTTACTCTTACTACTATTTAAAACATAATCTCCTTTAGGTATAGCATTTGTTTTTTCATAAGTTCCATCTTTTTCAATATATAAAGCCATCTTATTATTAGCCATAATATCTTTTTCATTTAAAGTTTTTGTTTTACTATTAACAAACATTACTCCTAAAGTAACTCCAAAACTAATTAATACTAAACATATTTTCTTTATCACTCTTATACTTCCCTTCTATGATAAAATTCTAATTTATACTAAAATTATAAACTTTCATATAATAAAAGTCAAGAAAATTATAACTTATAGTAGATGTTTTATCAGTCATATGTCAATAACGTGGTTATACTATAAATGAGAAAATATATATTAGAGGTGAGGAAAGATGGATAAAAGTAATGAAAAAGATACTAAAGATTATGATAGTTATATTTATGAAGTTGTTAGTAAAAACATTAAATATTATAGACTTAATAATAAAAGTAAATATGCCGATGAATACGGAAAAATTACTCAAGAAAAATTAGCTGAGTTGTGCGATGTCAGTACTGGGTTGATAGCTAATATCGAATCTAAAAAAGTTTTTCAAACTTTTAGTATTGCCATATTATATAGAATTGCTAGGGTTTTAAATATTGAAATAAGTGAGTTTTTTAAAGAAAGATAAAAACAAAAAAGATACTGTAATAGTTATTTATTCAGGATAAATAACATCAGTATCATTTTTTTTAGTAAATATACTAAAGATTAATCTTGTATCCTAGTTCTGCTATACTAAACCGTAGTCAAGTATGTGAGTTTTAAAAGGATATTGGGCGCACACCATTGCTAGTGTTGTTCACGTTGTTGTTGCTGAGGTTGCCACTATCATTCACATTGAACACGTTAGCATTGCTGCCGTTAAAGTTATACGGAGACATTCCATGTAATATTAGACTAACCTTAATATAATTATATATCAATGATATTTACAATGCAAGTATTATTTAAAAGTTACAATTCACAGTTAAATGTTAGGACATACTAAAAGCAACGATTTTATTCGTTGTTTTTTTGAAACTTATTATT
>CANQHE010000017.1 GCA_947623735.1 uncultured Bacilli bacterium | reverse complement strand
GAGCTTAGTTGAAAAAAGTCCCCACCAAATGTTGGTGAGAACCTTCTTTTACTCCCCAGTAAATGTTGGAGAGCCAAGATTCTCTACTTAATACTTGTCTATAAGTGATAGAAAAGCGGTATAGACAAGTTATTTATATTTTTTAATTATTATCAGTTATAACGACATATGGATTTCCAGCAGTACCATCACCTTCAGGAGCAAATTTTGTATTGGCTTTTAGATTTATTACGGGGCGGGCACCATAGTTAGTGCTGATCACACCGTTGTTGTTGAGCTGACCATTAGTACCTACAACGAATACGCTAGCATTGCCACTCGAGTTAGTATAAGACGGAGTCATGGTCCAATATAACTTATCTGTTGTTAACCAATAGTTTGCATTCGCTTTTAAATAAAAGCCTCCAGCATATATTACTTCATCCATAGTAATTAAGCCTGCTGGTACGGGTAAAGCATTGTTTCCTTCTACAGATTCATTATTATTTCCTTTAGTTACTGTAGCATTTGGGCCAGTATATAGATCTCTTTTTATTGCGGCTGTATCTGTTTGTTGCGCTGATATTGTATATCCGCATTTAAATGTTGGGGTTTGTGGATTGGCGTCACTTGTGTTCCCCTGTTGCCATACTCTATCTAATCCCGCATAAGCTGTCTGTTGTGTTCCATAGCCTTGGCCTGTATAACTACTACCATGACTTATCTTTGCTATTGTACTATCACTGCAAAATCCTGTGTCTACATCGATATATTTATCAGCTAATGAAGATAAGTTCGTATCACTATTATACCATTGTTCTATTTGAGTCAATACATCACTTTTTGTGCTACTACTATCTACTTTATGGGCTTGATCATGATTTGTAGATGCTGCAGGAGTACTATTATACATATATCCTATGTATTTATTATCATTTGATGTTTTATTAAAATATACCGCTCTTTTATATGTACTATTCCCTGTGCTTTGTTTTGGATTGATCATTGTTTCATCTCCTGTTGTATTTGGAGCTTCTGTTGTACTAGTACTTGTTCCAGCATATATTATTCTTATACTTCCATTGCCATTTATGCGAATTATTCGCCACCAGATATGTGCTTCTCCTTCTTTACCAAACACTACCCAGTTATTGTCGACTGTTCCTCTGTAATAATAACTTGTTCCGAAATCGTCTTCAGCTTCATATACTCCATTTTGTTGCATGTTAGTTGCCCCACTTGCGCCACAATTAGATGAACTTGCTTCACAACTTGGACCTGTAAAGCTGTCAACAGTTCCTAATGAATTATCTTGAATATTATCTATTGGTGTTTTCTTTCTATAATATAAATAGCATTCTGTTTCATTTTTAGTTAAGCTTGTGACAAGTAGACCATTGTTTTTATTATCCCAACTGGGGATGGCACCATTACTACATACACTTCTTTCAGTATCGATGGTGTATCCTGTTTGTGGGAATTTTTCTGTTGTTTTAGTGTATGTGCCATCATCACCTTCAATGTAGGCGGCAATAACATTAATGTTTGGTTTAGCATTGGAATTAACTAGTTTTAATTCACCTTTAAAGTTATTATTTGAAATATTTTCTAAGACTAAATAATAATACATGTTATCCCCTTCAGTAGTAGAAGTGATAAATTCATCTTTAATAATGGTAGTATTATCATTTAAAGTACCTGTTTCAACGGGTGTTAAATCTTTTAATTTATCTTTTGTTATATGTTCACTTGTTTTATATAATTTATATGTTAAATTAGTATTACTACCATTATAAATAATATTATATGGTAATAATTCATTACTTCCAGTTGCGGTTACTTTAAATTCAGATATACTTTCTTTTAAATTTAGGGTGCCCACTATATTCAGTTTTGAATTATTAATACTAATAGTGGACGTTTTAATATCTTTATTAGAAAAAATGGATAAAGATATAACTCCAGTTAGTAGAAAGACCCCTACTGTGGCAATAAACAATTTCTTTTTCACGATAATTCTCCTTACTTAACTATCTTAACACTTTTTTAAAATATTTCATTAGGTTCGACAAATGTTGTCAAAACTTCTAAATACATAATTTATATATTATATTATGTATTGTCTTATGTTATATAAATATATTACAATAATATTTATATTTTTTCAAGCAGTAATGTGAAATTTCATGTAAATAAAAATTAGCAAATAAATATTATATTTACTTGCTAATGCTATTTATTAAACTGGTAATAAATATTCTGTGCTTTTTGATTCTAATAATTTAAAATCGCATGTTACTTTATCTAATTTGGGATTTAAAGTTTTATTTATTTTACTTTTGTATAATTTTTCGGCATTTTTAATTATTTTAATTTTGTTTTCATTTAAATATCTTAATTCATTAGATAAAAAGTCTGCACTTTTAGGATTAGTTAATCTTAATTTTGTAAAAGATATCTTATTATATAGCTCTGGTTGTACTGGTATCATATTATTTAAATTAACTTGGGCTACTAAATTTGTACTGTTTTTAGTATTTATATAAACTAAAAACAATGATGGATCAGTCTTGTGCTTTTTAATATAATCTATTTTTTCTTCTAAATTTAAGTGAGATGGTTTACTAGATAATGGAGCAAAATATTCATTATTGTTAATCATAAATAAAACTCCTAAATATTTTCTAGTTGTTTTATTTGGGCTAAAGCTATCCATTACCCTATTATCAAATTGCCACAAGAAACGACAATATTTAGGGTCTATTTCTACTAAAAAAAGATTTCTTTTCATATATTTTACCTCCTGAATATAAAAGGATTAGAAATAAATCTAACCCTATTTTAAATTCGCCTCTTAATGGCTGGGCAATTCCACTTTAAATAATCGCCTCTTAATGGCTGGGCAATTCCACTTTAAATAATCGCCTCTTAATGGCTGGGCAATTCCACTTTTACATCAAATATTGATGTAATTTAATATTATCACATAATTTAGAAGTTGTCAAATTTTAGAGAATAAAACTTTTTTTGACAAATATTTATTTCAATGAGGTTGAAACGTTAGGGCCAATGTCTACCTTTTTTTGTGTTTGGATCTTTTAATTCCTTTCCTACTTCCATTAGGAGGTTTTAATCAAAAACAAATATGATAAAAATAAAGACATTGGTTTCAGTCAATGTCTACCTTATAATTAGTAGGCATTAGGTTGGTTTGCCTAACGTTCTACATTTTTATTATATCACAAATTTTTTTAAATGCAACTAATTATAAATATTTATACGACGAGATATGATTCGTCTTTCTTTTTTAGTTTCACCAACTTTATTAGTTAGTTTAGTATAAGCATGTTTATTAAATGTTTCATGAATACTACATAGTTTATCAACTAAACATACTATAATACTTTCTCTATATTTAGGAGGATAAAAAGTTAAAGGAAACATATGCTTAGATATTATATCTTCTTCGATTTCATTTATATCATAGTCTTTGCGAGCATTAAATAAAGCAATTCGAGGATGAATACGACCATGAAAGCCTTCATTTCTCGTAGGTTTATATTTAGCATGCCAATCATATAAGAAATAATCATGGAGAAGAGCGCCCCTGATTAATTCTTTTTCATGAATATTTATTTTTAAAAGATTACATATCCGGTAACTATAATAAGCAACCGCAATAGAATGTAATAAACAAGTCGTAGTACCATGTTGGATGTATCTATTCATTTTTAAAAATTTCTTTTTTTGCATGACTTCTTCTAAATAACTTTTAAAGATTAAATCCTCTACTTCTTTATTTCTTAAACTCATTTTTTATTCTCCTAGTCTTAATTATATTATAATTTAAGAAAAATACCAATATTTATTTACCTAAAAATTGACATTTTTTCTTAAAATACCCCCAAAATTTGAAATATATAATAACATATTTACATTTAATTGTCAATTTTTAGATATGGTTCTGGCCCTTTTAAGAGTATTTTTAGAGTTAATTTCTTGGATATGATGTAATAATTTTTTTACTATTTCTAGAGGGAATAACTCTTTTAAGTTAGTATTTATAATTAGTTTTAAAGCACTTAAATAATTACTATAACCAAATAAATATAATTTATTAAGTAAACTTAAATAATAGTTAGAACCATATGTATTTAAGATTTCTTTTAAAGCATATTCTAAATATTTAGCATTTAAGTTACCTAGTAAATCAACAAGCTCATAAAAGTCATTATGTTTAATTAACATTGCAATTAAAGATGGAGTTTTAGGACAATCAGTAGTAATTGCAAGTGTATAAATTATATTTAGAGGATATTCTTCTAAAGCATGGGTGGCAATTTTTTCTTGGACTTCGGGTTTTAAATCTTTCATTAACTCTTTAATAGTGGGATAATCATTTAAAGTGATAATTGTATTTATTATTTCGGTACTTTTTTTATGATTGGGATAAGTTTTAAATAATATATATAAATAAGCACTTTTTAATTCTTTACGTGGAATATTTTTAGTTAAAGTTATATTAACTAAATAATCAAAAAGAAGACTATGATTAATTAGACTATGAGCAAGTTTTTGATAATCTAAAAGAGATAGTTTAGTTTCATATAGTTTAGTTAAAAAAGCCTCTGGATGCTCTACCCTTCTTAAATATTCAATTTTATAATTAATCTCTGGGCTTTTTAGGATTTTAGTTTCAAAAGCATAAGAAGTAAAGGCAGGAATTAAAGCAATATCAATAGTTAGATAGTCAATATCATTAGTTAAAAAATATTCAGTTAGAACTCTTTTAGCAAGTTTAGCATCATAAATGTTGGGTTCCGTATTTAACCATTTAGCATAGCTATGAATTAAAACTTTTTTGTGATTATCTATTGCATAAGTTACTCCATCCATGATAGTAGATAAGAAAAAATATTTAAAAGTTTCATATTCAGAGGCTGGTATTAAATTTATTATTTCTTCCGGTTGTAAATCTTTATAATACATAGCTATAAGCATTAATAAAGCATTTGATTTAGATTTTATGGCTAGATTTATAATAGATATAATTTCTTCTTTAGATAAGATAGATATTAAAGCGTTATTTTGAAATAAATAATTTTTTAAGGTTTTAATATCTTGAGATTCAATTAAATATTTAAGTTTTAGTTTCATAAATATAGTGAAAAATTTAGTCATTAAAAAAACACCTCTAGTTAATTATAATTAAAAGTGTTTTAAATAACAACTATTTTTGATTTTATTTAGCTAAAAATGTATCTTTGGTATTAAAGTAATATTCGACACCACTTACAACTGAGAGAATAGTGGCAATAATAATTAGAGCATAACCAACATTAATACCAATTAATTCAAATGGTAAATTATAAAACATTGTAAGAGCCATACCTATCATCATACACATAGTTTTAGCTTTACCAGCGAATGAAGCCGCGACGACTTTACCTTTATTGCCACTCGCCATTTTGAAAGAATCAACAAAGATATCACGAGTGATAATTATAACGGGAATAGCAATGTTTATAAAGCCATCATAAGCTAGAATAATAAGAAGACCATTAACAAGTACTTTATCAGCGATAGCATCCATTACTTTACCAAAGTCGGTTACTAAGTTACGACTTCGTGCGATATGGCCATCTAAAAAGTCGGTTAAGGCGGCCGCTACGAATAAGACACCGGCGATAATATATTTTAAGTTTACAGTGATACGTCCTAAAATTTGATATTCTGGAAAGTTTATTCCTAAGTTATACCATGGTATCATTAGCATAACTAATATTACTATAGCGGTTATAATTCTTCCTAAAGTTAATTTGTTTGGTAAATTCATAATATACTCCTTACTATTTTAAAATTCAACATAACTTACAACACTTGTAGTTCGATTATCAATGGTTATTTGTTTAATACTCCATATTATGGCAAGTATAACTAATAAAATTATTACTAAATAAATACTTATATAATATTTACGACTATATTTGTGAGGTTTAATAGTATAGGGACTAACTACTTTATTAGTAGTTTTTTCTTTATTAGCTTGTTTTTCTATTTCTTTAATTGGTATTTTAGAAGTATATTCAAACATATACTCATTAAAACGGTCAATTAATTTATCACTATCTAATCCTAAATATTTAGCATAATTTATAATATAATTTTTTAATTCAAAGATATCTTTAAAACAACCAATTTTACCTTCTTCAATATTAATTAAAAATTCTTTTTTGATATCTAAATCATTAGATGCTTCATTTAAACTTACCCCTGATGATTCTCGAGTTTCTTTAAATAAACTCCCTATAAAATCCAAGTGTAACACTCCTTTTGTTTTTTAAATTTTAAAAAATAATATCACTAAGCCATGTTCTGTAACTAAAATTAGTTTGACAAATATTTATCTACTAGAATAAATCTAGTCCCTTACGCCATTCATTTCTTTTGTAAGAGCTCTCCTACCAAAATTTGGATTTCTCACTTGTGGGGTTTACCGCGTTCCATTTCCTTCGTTTC
Source organism: uncultured Bacilli bacterium (assembly GCA_947623735.1). GTDB lineage: Bacteria > Bacillota_I > Bacilli_A > RF39 > UBA660 > Caccenecus. The sequence continues at coordinate 20,933 of CANQHE010000017.1, read as the reverse complement.
CGAATTATTCGTCACTTTGGCACTTTATGTTTACTCGCTTCATGAGATTACTTTTAGAAGCTTTCAAACGCCGTTAGATTAAATCTACCTTAGGTTATTTTTTCCCTAAGCACAAACACGATAGTCAAATCGCAGACTATGTGAGCATGGACTTTCCTCTACATATAATTTATGCAGCATTTGTCTTGATATTATTCATATTTGCCAAAGACAACTTTTTCTAGTTTGCTGATTCTTTGAAGTAAATCAACATTAGATGCGCCACTGTTTTGGGAATTTTCACTCGCAACTAACTTTTCTCTTAAGTTTCTGATTTCCGCCTTTAGTTTCGCATTGTCTTCAGTTAAATCTTTAATGACAGTTTCATTTCGTTTTATAATACTTGCAAATTCGGTATAATCACGTATAACCATATCAAGGTATTTATCGACTTCTTGAGGGCGATAACCTCTTGCATCAATTTTAAACTCTTTATCAAGTATTTCTTGAGGAGTTAAGTAAATCTTGTCGTTATACATCTCTTCACTTCCTTTACAATTAACATTATATAATTTTTTAGGGGTTTTTGTCAACTCTTCAGAGATAGTTATGTAAAGTAAAAAGATTTTTTTAAGTTATTAAATTTATTTAGAGGAACTTTTTTTAATATTTTTTAAAGTATAATAAGTATCAAATTTTAATATTAATTCATCAACATTTTTTATAACATCAGTAATTAAAACTAAGTTATTCATATTATCACCTATTTTATAATAACAGATTTTTTATTAAAATTCATTAAACTTCCTTTTTTTCGACAAAAGATTACAAAAATGGGTTGTAAATAAGTAGTAAAAGAAGAAGTCTATTATAGATATTTTAGTTTAGTTATAGTATAATGTTGGTAGGTGGGGAATATGAATTATCCAGGTAATGTTAAAAAGACTTATAAGAGTACAGTTAATTATCGAAATCGAGGGATGGATTTAGAAGCTTTAATAAATGATGCTTGTAAATATTATTTAGATATGGATATCGCGGTTATTTATAAAAAACCAACACCAATTGGGATTGTGGAAGTTGATTATAAAAATAATGCTCAGATTAAAAAAGCTTATTTTAAAGAACCATCAACCTTAGATTATAATGGATTATATAAAGGAAAATATATTGAGTTTGATGCCAAAGAATGTCATACGAAAACTTCTTTTCCTTTAAGTAATATTCATGATCACCAAATAAAGCATATAAGAAATATTTTAAGACATGGAGGAATATGTTTTTTAATTATTAGTATGTGTGATAATTATTATTTATTTAAGGGAGAAGATTTAGTGGAATTTATAGATAATGAGACAAGAAAAAGTATTCCTTTTAATATAATTGATAAAAAAGGTTATAAACTTAAATATAATTATAATATTGGGATTGATTATATCGTAGGAGTAAATGAACTATATAAGGAGTTGATTTTAAATGAAAATACCAAAAATTAAGAATAAGAAAAAAGTTAAAGAAAGTATTAATAATGAAGAAGCATTAGATGTTAAAGGAAAGAGAAAGAAAAAAAGAAAGTTTAGTATTAAAAATGGCATCTTAATTGTTTTAATTAGTTCAGGAATTGTTGTCGCCTCTTTAGTGCTTGCTTTTGCTCTTTATATTATTATTACATCACCTGATTTTATTCCAGAAGAATTATATAATAAAGAATCAACAATTATTTATGCGAAAGATGGAACAACAGAGATTGCGAGAATTGGTTCTTCGGGAAGAGAAGGAGAAAATGTTGAGTTAGTCACTTATAATGATTTACCACAAGTTATTATTGATGCTTTAGTTGCGACCGAAGATTCAAGATTTTTCCAACATAATGGTTTTGATGCCGCGAGATTTATTAAAGCCAGTCTTGGGCAACTAGCCGGTCAGAATGCTGGTGGGGCTTCTACCCTTTCCATGCAAGTTATTAAAAATAAGTTTTCGACTAAAGAAACTGAAGGAATTAAAGGTATTATAAGAAAGTTTTCAGATATATACATGGCCGTATTTAAGTTAGAGGCGGTATATACAAAAGAAGAAATAATTGAGTTTTATTTAAATAGTCAATGGTTAGGTATTGGAACAAGTTATTATAATGGTTCAATTACCGGAGTAGAACAAGCAAGTCAATATTTCTTTGGAAAATCGGTAAGTGATTTAACACTTCCAGAGGCAAGTTTACTCGTAGGAATGTTTAATAATCCATATGTTCTTAATCCTTATAATAATCCTGAGGGAGCAAGTGAAAGAAGAAGTGTCGTGCTTAGTTTAATGGTAAGACATGGTTATATAACTGAAGAAGAACAAAAATTTGCTGAAAGTGTCACAGTTCCTAGTTTGCTAGTTGACCACTCGGAAGATGATACAAGCAAATATCAAGCCTTTATCGATTTTGTTATGGAACAAGTAAAAGATGAAACTGGTGATGACCCATGGCAAGTACCGATGGCAATATATTCAACCTTAGATACGAATATTCAAGATGTTTTAGAGCAATTAGAAGATGGCGAGTTATATAATTTTCCTGATGAATATGTTCAATATGGTATGGCAATAACAAGTGTTAAAGATGGTTCGATTTTAGCAATATCAGGAGGAAGAAATTATCAACCCCAAAGTTTAAATAGAGCAGTTGGTCCTCAATATAATGGGATTAAAAGACAACCGGGTTCAACAGCCAAGCCAATATTTGATTATGGTCCACATATTGAATATTTAAATAGTTCGCCTGGGACAATATTTATTGATAGACCATGGAGTTATTCAAATGGACAAACAGTAAGAAACTATGATTATAGATTTGTAGGGCCAATTACAATGCGAGAAGCATTAGTAGATTCGCGGAATATTCCAGCTTTACAAGCTTTTCAACAAGTAGCTAATAAAGTGGGAGCAGATAAAATTGCGGATTTTGCGCATAGTCTTGGAATTGATTATGGTGATACATTATATGAATCAATTGCAATTGGTGGTGTAGAATGCGCTAACCCTCTTACAATGTCGGCGGCTTATGCGACATTTGGCCGGGGTGGCGAATACATTGAACCTTATTCATTTACAAAAGTTGTTTATTTAGAGAGTGAAGATGAATATCCGCATCAAGTAGAAAGAACTAGAGTTATGAGTGAGCAAACAGCTTATTTAATAACTGATATGTTAGTTACTGGTGGTAGTAGATATGTTGGTGGTAGTTTTACAATCAGTGGAACACAGATAGCCGCCAAGACTGGAACAACAACAATTGATGGTGCATCAGCCGCCCAAGTCGGAGTTGGAGCTGATTGTACACCTGATAGTTGGAATATTACTTATTCTCCAGATTATGCGATTGCTCTTTGGTATGGTTATGATAGATTAGAAGCCGGAAAACCATATTTAAATAGTTATACTGGTAGTGTCGGAAGACTTAGTATAATGAGTGCGGTCGCAACGAGGGTATATGAAAAAAATTCAACCTTTAGTAGGCCCTCGGGCATCACGTCCGTAACAATAGAGAGTGAAACTTATCCTGTACAGTTAGCTAGCGAATATACGCCTAGCGGTTTAAAATCAACACAATTATATAAAAGTGGGTATGAACCTTCAGAGGTTTCGACTAGATTTGCGGAATTAGAAAATCCAACAAATGGTACTAGTGCATTTGATGGTAGTACAATTACTATTTCTTGGGACCCTATTGATACACCAGATGGTATTAATCAGAGTTTAATTGAAGAAATGTATAATAAAGATGAATATTGGAAGTTCTTCCAAATATATAAGAAAAGTTATTATGAAAGTCGTTTAAAATATGATAAAGATAATATTGGAACAGTTGGTTATGAAGTATATTTAAGAAATGCCAGTGGAAAATTAGTAAATTTAGGTTATACTGAGAAAACAACATTTACTTATAAGGCTTTACCTAGTATTTCAGATTATACATTCGTAGTTAAATCAGCTTATAGTAAATTTAAAGATAATATGAGTTCCGGATTAACGATTAAAGCGCAAGCTCAAATTGATAGTAATATTCCTAATACCGGTGGTCCGGGAGATTTAGGAGATATTGATACATCAGATGATGACGTTAGTAATGACTTAGGAGATACACCTTAGAGTGTATTTTCTTTTTGGATAAAAAAACAAACTATTTAAAGTTTCATAGTTTGTTTTAATTTTTTAATTACTTTCTTTTCAATACGCGAAATATAACTTTGACTAATTCCTAATTTTTCCGCGACTTCTTTTTGAGTAAATTCTTCCGTATTATTTAAGCCATATCTTAAAGTCATTATCTCTTTTTCGCGAGCATCTAAGCTATCTATTTCTTTTTCTAATATTTCTTTATTTAAAATACGTTCATATTCATTGGGAACATAATCTATTTCTGTACCTAATATATCTTCTAAATGAAGTTCATTGCCTTCAGCATCATAATTTAGAGCATCTTCAAAACTTATCTCCCCTTTGCGCCTTTTATTTTTTCTTAGAAACATTAAAATTTCATTAGAAATACAACGGGAGGCATAAGTAGCTAGTTTAATATTTTTATCTAATTTATAAGTATTAATACCTTTTATTAAACCAATTGAACCAATACTTACTAAATCTTCAACGTCATAGCCGGTATTTTCATACTTTTTAGCAAGAAAGACAACTAATCTTAGATTATGTTCAATAAGTTTATTTTTAGCGGTTATATCCCCTTTTCCAGCTTTAATTATCGCATCCCGTTCTTCGGTCTCACTTAAAGGTGGTGGTAATTTATCAGTGGCGCCCACAAAAAAACATTCATTATACTTGGCTTTTAACCAAGCAATTATTTTATTAATCATGTATATCCTCCAATATTTGATAATTAAGTAGACATTCAATACCATTTAATTTAAAGGAATTATTACTTAAACCAATTAAATAGTTTTTTAATTCTTGATTATTAATTAGTATTTTCTCTGGTTTAAGACATTCTAAAAGAGCATGATTATTAATGGTATGATATGGAATATACATAGGACTACGAATATTTATTTTACCTTTTAAAAGTTTTTTATTTATTAATATAATAGGTTTATTTGTAATCGGGTCTTTTAGTTTATTACCAGTATCTAAAAAAGCATTTAAATTAAAAGTAACATTATTAATAGTAATACTGATACGATAATAATAATTATGGATTTCTTTTAAGGCTTTAATACTACGGAGGTAAAGATATAAAATTAAGGGAACTAAAAAGATTAAAAATAAATAGTTTAAATTTAAGCCTTCATAATAAAAATATTTAGTATCAGTATAAGAAAATTCTATTCTTAAAAAATAGAGAAAGCCCCCGAGAATAATACTCGTCATATAAAAATATAAAAGATTATAACATGTATATTTAATATTTTTATAACCATAAGCGATAAGACACATTAAAAGAGCACTCATAAATTTTAGGAATATTAAAGATAGCGAATTTATTTTAATAAATAAACTTAAAAGAGTAATACTACCAAAAAGAGATGATAAAAGAAGATATCTTATTTTAGAAAAACGTTTTAAGGCAACATTGACAGTAAGTAGTAAAGAAAAATCTAAAATAAAGTTTATTATAAATACTAAATCAAGATATATAATCATATTATCACCGATTATATTATAAAACATGAGAGTTAAATAATTTGTCGGTTTATAGTTTAGTTTTTTTAAATTTTAAAACAAAAAATAGGACTTTAAGGTCCTATTAGCAAGCTTTTTATCAAAGCTCGTATGTTATTTCTAAGTAAATACGAAGTTTACTTAGCATATATATTATAACATATTAATCATAATTTTACTAGGAGTAACTTTTAAAAACTATTAAAAATCAAATAAACTTAATTGACTTGTTTCGGGTAAAGAGCCAAATACCCCTAAATTCCTTAATTTATCAACGGTTGTTCCATTAACATGACCACGAAGTTGAAAGTCTTCAATACTGTAAAATGGTTTAATATTGCGTTCTTCAATTATTTTGGTGGCAACAGAATCACCTAAACCATCTAAAGTTCTAAAGGGGCAAATAAGAGTTTTTTTATCTTCCGCGATAATAAAGTTTTTACCATCACTTTTTTCAATATCAATATTGCCAAATTTAAAACCACGAGCGGTTGCTTCTAAACATAGTTTTAAAGTTTCTAAAACGCTAGTTTCTTTATTTGTTGCATTAAAACCTTTTGAGATTATTTCATTCATTTTAGCTTTAATTGCATCATAACCTTTAATCATCGTTTCTAAATCGAAATCATCAAAACGTGTAGAAAAATAAGTCGCATAGTAAACTTCGGGATAATGAACTTTAAAATAAGCGATACGAAAGGCACTCATGACATAAGCAGCGGCATGGGCTTTAGGGAACATGTATTTTATTTTGCCACATGAATCAATGAACCATTTTTCAATGCCAGCCTTTTCCATGGCTTCTTTGTGTTTAGCCCAAGTTTCAGGGTCTTTAGATGCTTTTCCTTTACGGACAAATTCCATGATTTTAAAGGCTTTAATTGGTTCCATGCCTTTATACATTAAGTAAACCATGATATCATCACGACAACCAATAACATCACTAAAAGGAACAACATTATTTTTGATTAACTCTTGGGCATTGCCAAGCCAAACATCAGTACCATGGGATAAACCAGATATTTTAATAAGTTCAGCAAAAGTTTTAGGTTTAGTATCAACAAGCATACCAATTGTAAAAGGAGTGCCAAACTCGGGGACACCTAGTGTTCCAGTTTCATTCATTATTTGTTCTTTAGTAACCCCAAGCGGTTCCGGAGATAAGAATATGCCCATCGTTTCTTTGTCATCAAGAGGAACCGTTGTAACATCGATTCCGGATATATCTTGAATCATGCGAAGTTGCGTCGGGTCAGTATGACCTAATATATCTAGTTTTAAAACATCTTCATCAATTGCATGATAATCAAAATGGGTAGTTCGCCAAGCAGCATCGATATCTTCAGCCGGATATTGGAAAGGTGTAAAATCAAAGACATCCATATAACCAGGGATGACAACAATACCTCCAGGGTGCTGGCCCGTCGTCCTTTTAACTCCTGTGCAACCAATAGCTAGTCTTTCAATTTCCGTATTATTTAAAGTAATTCCTTTACTTTCCGCATAACCTCTTACAAAACCAAAGGCGGTTTTTTCAGCGACAGTACCAATAGTTCCCGCCCGGTAAACATTATCGACACCAAATAACACTTTGGTATATTCATGAGCCGCGGCTTGATTTAAATCCGAAAAGTTTAAATCGATATCTGGTACTTTGTCGGCATTAAAACCTAAGAAAGTAGCAAAAGGCATGTCTTGACCATCTTTAGTCATTTTAGTGCCACATTTAGGGCACAACATATCAGGTAAGTCAAAACCACTTTTATAAGTAGCACCAAGAGGATTTCCAGCTTCATCATTAAAAATACTATGACGACAATTTTTACAACGATAATGAGGGGGAAGCGAATTAACTTCGGTAATACCCATCATGGTAGCAACGAAAGAAGAACCAACTGAACCCCGAGAACCAACTAAAAAGCCATCATCATTACTCTTTTTAACTAATTTTTGAGCGATTAAATATATAACATCAAAACCCCCACCGATGATACCTCCAAGAGTTTTTTTAACTTTTTTATCAATATCAGCTATAGGGTCGGTTTCTTTTAAAGTATTAAGTTCAGATTTTAAAGCATCAATATCATCTTCGGGAGTTAAAGATGCAATTTTATCTTCTAACTCCTTAATATTTTGGGTATGTTCGTTCTTTAATTTAATAATTAACTCACTTTTAACGAGTTCTTTTACAGCTTCCATACCTTTTAAAATAGTTTCATGAAGAAGAGCAAAAGATTTTAAAGTAAGTTCTTCCCCTTCTAGGTTTTCTTCTCTTATTAATTTAGATTTAATACTATCTAAAACGGCATCGCCATATAATTCTTTAGAGATACGTTCTTCAATATTTAAAGGAAGAGGGTCACCATACCAATCGGCCGCTTTAGTGTAAACTAAATCGGTAACTGTAGCAATAGAATTATCTATTCGAGGAGAAAAAGGTACCCCACCCGTTTGGATAATTACTTCGACTTCTTCAATTATATCATTGATTTTATTAGAATTAGTAACAACTATTTCATAGGCTAAATCTTTACCTAAAAAAGAAAATTCTTCAAGCATTTCATTAGTAGTTCTAATATGCATATCAGGTTGGGTTACGCCCCTTTTATTTAAAGGATGAAGTTTACCATTGGTTTTTTGAGCAATAATAATATCGCGGTATATTTTATCTTTAGGGGTTAAATAGTGAGCATCAGAGGTCGCAACAACTAATTTTCCCACATCTTTTGCGACACGAATTATTTTCTTTAAATGATTTTTTAAGTCTTCCATCGTTTTAAAGCCACTTGATTCCATATCGAGTAAATGTTTAATAGCACTTAATGGTTGAACTTCGATATAATCATAAAATTGCATAAGGCTTCCTAGTTCTTCATCATCTTTGGTTTTGGCTTGTTCAAAGATTTCGCCATTAACACAGCCACTTCCGATAAGGATACCATCTCTTAATTTTTTTAACTCCCCACGAGGAAGTTTGGGTTCACTACCCCTGAATAAGTAAGTAGTATTAGCATAAGATATAATTTTGAAAAGATTTTTTAGACCAACTTTGTTTTTGACTAAACAACATAAATGGAAAGGATAAGAGAATTTTATTAATTCATTTATATCAACAGAATTAAAGAGTTTAGTAGTTGTTTCAATATTCCGAGCATCTAATTCTTCACACATTTTATGAAAAGCCATGGCGGTTCCTTCAGCATCATAATCGGCGCGATGATGAGCATCTTCGTCCCATTCAACTTTATAACGACGGGCTAGAGTAGTTAGTTTATGATTAGGCCATTCTGGATGAAGCATACGGGCCATACTCATCGTATCTAAGACAGTATTGGTAAATTCACCAAGATTATATTTAGCACAAGCAGCACTAATAAAGCCAATATCAAATTTAGCATTATGAGCCACCATTGGTAAATCGCCAGTCCAGGCTAAAAAACGTTTAGTTACAGCTTCTTCATCATCATGTCCTTTTAACATTTCATCAGTAATATTAGTTAAAGCGGTTATTTTCTCAGGAATAGGACGATGAGGGTCGATAAATTCATCAAATCGGGCGATTACTTCCCCATTTTTAATTTTAACCGCGCCAATTTCAATCATTTGGTCACTACCAACATAAAAACCGGTTGTTTCTGTATCAAAAACAACATATTCTTGATTTAAAAGCGAATATTCTTTTAAATTATGAATGAAATCAATATCATCACTTACAACGTTTAATTCGGTACCATAAATAACTTTAAAATGTTCTTCAATTGGTTTACCTTTATTAATATCACAGACAGCATGAAATAAATCGGGATAGGCTTGAAGAGCATTATGGTCGGTTACAGCGATGGCTTTATGACCTAGTGATAGAGCATAATTAACTAAAGATTTGGCTTCAATAACACCATCCATCATACTCATCATTGTATGAGTGTGAAGTTCTACCCTTTTTAGGGGGGCTTCATCTTTTATAACCTCGTCTTTACTAGCAATTTTTTCTAAGTCCCAGATTTGAAAAACCATTTCATGAGAGTAATTATCAAATTCAACATTACCATGGAAGCGAAACCATCTTTTTTTCTTACTAGCATCTTTTAAAGCCGTTTTTATTAAAGCAAATTCACGTTTATTTTTTTTAAATATTTTAGCAAGCATACTATTCGTATTATCACTTATTTTTAAAGTCATAATATTAATTGTTTCTTTTTCTAATAATTCATCGCCAAAAACATAAGCTTCAACAATAATATTTTCCATAGCACCAGCGATATTATCAATACGAGTGATATCGCCATCAACGTGAGCGCCTATAATTACATTTGGGTCGGTACTTTTGGTTATAATAATTTCGCGATTTTCAATGGCTTCAAGATTTTTAATACCTAAAGATAAACATTTAGAATAGGAATCAAAATCAACATTACCATTTAAGCGATACCAATTTTCTTCTTTTAAGACATTTTTTAAAGGTAAGTATTCTTCTTTATCTTTTTTAAATATTTTAGCCATAATACTTTTTTCATTATCACAAATAGATAAAGTTATAATATTTATATTATCTCTTTCTAAATAAGAAATGGACTCTATATAACCTTCAATTGTAATATTTCGACCAACATTATTAATACTTGATATAGGAATGGGTTCTTTTGTAATATTTTTGCCAATTATGACCTCACCAGGAGTATATTCATGAGTTATTTCTTGATAGGTTGCTGGAGCTTGAACATTTTTTAGTTCTTCTTCTACTTCTTCCCTTTTTTCTTCGTTAAGTTTAGTAGTAATAAAATAATCTTTTAAACCATAACTTGCGAGCATCCGCCTAATACTTGCTTCTTCTTTGGTGATAGTTTCGGCTTCAGATTCACTTATAACTTCAAAAATAATAATATCATCATCAATTAAAGGTTTATTATCAAGTAAATTTATTAAAGAAGGTTTTAGAGCAACTAGTTTTTTTATTATTTCATTTAGATATTCTAAGAGATTTTCTTCACTTATATTTTGATATGTTATATCTATAAGACAGGGATAAGTATTATTAATTTTATATTTAGTATTAATTAGTTTATCTATAACAGTAAAAGGTAATACTGTGGGGCTTTCTAAAAATACCGTGAATGTTTCATTTTTTTTATTTAATAATACTTTAGTTATCGTAAAATCTTTTAATAATTCTTTATCATCTTCATAATTTATACTTTCTAAAAATGCATTTATATCGTGCATAATTTATCACCTACTTCTATTTTTTTAATTATTTTTAGTTATATAATCAATATTTATTTGATAACTATCAAAACGTTTGGTTACTTTACCTTGAACAGTGATGATATTACCAATTTTTAAATCATTTAACATGTAATATGCTTTGGGGAAAACAACAAAATCGAGAGAATCTGTTTCATCACTCGCGGTTATAAAAGCCATGTTGTCCCCTTTTTTGGTTTTAACAGATTTTATTTTTTCAATTAATACTACACATTTTATATGTTTATCAAAATAGTTTTTAACATTATTTAATTTAACAATAGTTTTATCTTGATAAATACTTGTGGGATGATTTTTTAGATAAAAACCATAAGAGTTAAATTCTTTTTCTCTTAGTTCGGGAAGAGAATATTCTTCTTTATTTACGATTTCAGGAATGGCTACGAAAGAAGAGTCTAAATCCGTTATTAAACTTGCATAATTTAGAGCAATATCTAAGTTTTCAATCATCGTTCTTTTGGTAAGATGAAAACTATCTAAGACTCCCGCATCAATTAGAGAGATTATCGTTTTTTTATTAACACTTTTACTATAGGTCCGAGATACAAAATCTAAATAATCTTTAAATTTACCATTTTTATCACGTTCTTCTAAAATAGCACTGGTAGTATTAATACCTAAATTTTTAATACTACTTAGGGGTAATAGTAAACTATTATTTTCAATTATATAATTTTTATTACTTAAGTTAATGTCGGGTTTTAAAATAGTAATGTTCTTTCTTTTTGCTTCATCAAGATATTCTTTAGTTTTTATTTCACTACCAATACTCATGTTTAGGAGATTAGCAATAAAATATAAAGGAAATTTGACTTTTAAATAAGCCATTTGATAACCGATTAAAGCATAAGAGACAGAATGGGCTTTATTAAAACCATAATTGGCAAATTTTAAGATTAAATCATAAATTTTTATAGCAATATTTTCTTCGTAACCTCTTTTTTGCGCATTATTAATAAAATGGGTTTTATCTTGTTGCATTATTTCTTCTTTTTTCTTAGACATAGCTCGTCTTATATTATCAGCCTCAGCATAACTATAACCTCCGATTTTAACCAATATTTGCATTACTTGTTCTTGATAGACAATAATACCATAAGTTTCTTTTAAGATGGGTTCTAAATCGGGATGGAAATAAGTTATTTTTTCAAGACCATATTTGCGGCGAATAAAAGAATCAATGTTATTCATGGGGCCGGGACGAAATAAAGCGACAGAGGCCACTAAATCGGAGAAACTACTTGGTTTTAATTTTTGCATGAGATTTTTCATGCCACTGCTTTCATATTGGAAAACTCCTTCCGTGTCGCCTTCACTAAATAGTTTAAAGATAGTTGGGTCATTTAAATTTATTTTATTTAAATCTAAGACTTTATTAGTATCTTTAGTAATTAGTTCTAAAACATTCGCGATAATTGTTAAGTTACGTAAGGCTAAAAAATCCATTTTAAGTAAACCTAAGTTTTCTAAATATTCCATGGTAAGACCAGTCATAATAGTATTACCAGTATTGATAATAGGTATTACTTCATCTAATCTTACACTTGATATTACAACACCCGCGGCATGAGTTGATATATGTCTTTTTAAACCTTCTAATTTTAGGCTTATTTGATATAATTTTTTGAGTTCAGGATAGTTATTTAAAAAATCTTTAACGTGGTCTTTTTTTAAATTTTCTTCTAGAGTTAGTTTGGCATCAATAAGTTTGGCAAATTTATCAATGGTAGTTAGAGGAATATCTAAACATCTTCCAATATCCCTGATAACTTGTTTAGAGCCAAGAGTGCCAAAAGTCATAATGGGTGCAACATTAAATTCCCCGTATTTTTTTCGCACATAATCAATGACTAAATTCCTTTTCGTATATTCAAAATCAATATCAATATCAGGCATAGTGATACGTTCAGGATTTAAGAAACGCTCAAATAATAAGTTATATTTTAAGGGGTCGATATTGGTAATACCTAAGGTGTAGCTAACTAAAGAACCCGCGGCACTACCACGTCCTGGGCCCACTAAAATATTGTTTTTTTTGGCATATAAAACATAATCATAAACTATTAAGAAATAATCGACGAAACCCATTTTTTTAATGACACTAAGTTCATAGTTTAGACGTTGTTCATATTTTTCATCGGGTATTCCTTTAAGTCTTTTTAGTAAACCTTTATGAGTAAGATTGTTTAAAAATTGGAATGAATCTATTTCAGTTGAATATTTAGGAATATAACGAGTTTTATTATTCATTTCTATCGCAATGTCTTTAATAAAATCAATAGTTGTTTGTTGGTCTTCTTCTTTAATATTTAAATTAAGATATAAATTATCATAATTAGAAGTTATTTCTTTTAAGCTACAACCTTTTTCAATGGCTTCAAGTATTTTTAAGTAAGCGGTATCTTCTTTAATAAGACTGCGGGCTTCTCTTACATAAACTACTTCTTCTTTGTTTAGTAAAGCCTCTATTTTTTCGGTATCATTTGAGTAACCTAAAAAACATTCAGGAAAAATATCTTTTAGATGATAAGAAGAATAAGGTAATATTATTTTAAGGTTATCTAAGTATGGTTTAATTGTTTCTGATGTAAGTTCTTTAAATTCTTTTAAAGTATGGATTTTTAGTAAGTTTTTGTAACCTTCATAGTTTTTGGCATATAGATAAATAATGCTGTTATCAAGAGTTACAGAAAGACCAATTATGGGTTTAATATTATTGGCGGTTAAACTATTGTAAAAAGACATAACTCCATATAAATTTTCATCTACTAAGGCACAACTGGTAATATTATGTTCTTTTAAGAAAGATATAAGATTATCTATCTTAATTGTACTTTTTAAAAGTGTGTAATCTGATGTTATTTTTAATGGTACAAACATAATATCACCCCACTATATAAATTATATCAAAAATATAGCTTAGTGAAAAGTTTATTTAATTCTTTTGACATTAAATAACATCAAAAAAGATAGAGAGTAACCTCTATCATGGAGTTTCTTCCTGCCCATATATAAATTCGAAAGCAATATGAGCAAGTGATACTTTATTTTTAATTAGATATTTCAACTACATAGGGATTAGTTGTGGTTCCGGCTGGTTTATCTTTATCGAAGGTAAATGTTGTACCAGCTTTCAAATTTATTACTGGGCGAGCACCAGAAACATTGTTGTGCACTTCGCCGTAGCCTATGAAGCCACCTTTCTGCACAAAGAACATGCTAGCACTACCGAAATAGTCAGACGGAGACATGGTCCAGTAGTATTGGTCTATATTTAACCAATATCCATTATTGGATTGATTTCCAAAAGCACCAGCAAATACTGCTTCATCAGCCGTTATTAATCCGACTGGTATTGGTAAAGCTTTATTTCCTTCGACTGTACTACTTGTTGTTTTTACTGGTTGAGCACCGGTATATGTATATAAATCTCTTTTTTGTGCTGTACTATCTATTTTTTTTGTACTTGGATTTACTCCACATTTTAATGTTGGATAGTCTTCAATTCTCCATGTACCATTTAGCAAAATGCGTCCATATGCTCCATAGGCTGTATATTGAGTTCCATAACCGTTTTTAGTATCACCACTCCGCCATGTTTCTTCTGTATTATTAACTTGGGTATCACTACAAAAGCCTGTATTGACATCTATTGTATCCATTAAAGTTCCAAGATTTGTTTGTTGCCACCATAATTCTACTTGAGTAAGTATTGTACTTTTTTCACTATCACTTGTTACATTATGAGCCTCTTCAAATTTTGTTGATACTTGTGGATTATCATTGTACATATATCCTACATATTTATTATCTTTATATGTTTGATTAAAATATACAGCTCGGGGATAATCGCTTCTACCAGTGCTTTTTGTTGGATATATTAAATTTTTTTCACCTTTAGTATTCGGAGTTGACCCGCTTGCATATGTACCAGCATACATTATTCTTATTGTTCCATTTCCATTGATTCTTATAATTCTCCACCATATGTCTCCTGTTTCTGTTTCACTTGTTGCTTTTCCAAATTTTAGCCAGTTATCATCTACTGTGCCCCTATAATAATAGCTGGCTCCAAAATCGTCTTCGGCTTCATATATCCCATTTTGATTCATATTTTTAGCTCCACAATTAGAATTATTATCACAGCTTGGACCAGTAAAGCTCTCTACTTTACCTTTAGTTTCTGTTATTCCTAAGTTTGCTAAGACATCTTCACTTGTTAATTCTTTATCAAAATACAAATAACATTTTGTTCCTTTTTTACTATATGGATTTACACTTATTGTTTTAGTTTTTGAATCATATACTAACTTTATAGTACTATTTCTTACATCTTCAAAACTATTACCTTCATTTGTATACTTCTCTGTACAATAACTTTCATTTTCATTAAATACATAATTATCTTCTATAGTATTTACATCTGCATAATCTTCACTATCATTTGCTTTAAATTTTATTCCTGCTAATTCAAAATCCACTAAGGTATAATTAATTGTTCCATTTGCTATAGGAATGCTCTCTGTTAACACATATTTTGCTCTTGTTAAAAATAGATTAATTATAATTACTAATGCGGCACATAACATAAAGCCATAAATAAATATTCTCTTTTTATTACCATTACTATAATTTAATTTTTCAAACTTCAAGTTTATCTCCCTTTCTATTTTATCAAATATATTAGTTTTTTCTAACTTATATATTAATTATAGTCTAGTAAATGTCAAAAGTCAAGAAAAATATCATAGTTTTAACGGTCATCTTTTATTGTTCCCTTCTTAATGAGAAAATTAATTTAGGTGATAGTATGTATGCTGAAATATTAAAAAATCTTAGGTTAAAAAATAATCTTTTACAAAAGGATATGGCGAAAATATTAGGTATTAGTGAAATAACTTATACTCATTATGAAAGCGAATGTTTTATTATGCCTATGAAATATTTAATAAGCATATGTAATTATTTTCATGTTTATATGGACTATCTGTTTGGTTTTGGTAAAGAACATGAGAAAATATATAATAATATAACGCTTGATAAAGTTTTAATTGGCAAAAAATTAAAGGAATGGCGAAAGGAAAATAAAATTACTCAAATGGAATTAGCAAAGATTTTAAAAACCAATCAGTCATCAATCGCTATGTACGAAAGAGGTAGCAATTTAGTATCTACTTTTTACCTTTATGCTATATGTAAAACTTATAAAGTATCCGCCGACTATTTACTTGGGAGAATTGATAAAAATACTTTAAAATAATTTCAAATGGTGAAGATAATGATTTATGGAGAAGTTTTAACGGCTATACGTGAAAGAATTGGTTTATCGCAAATTCAAGTAGCTAAAATATTAAATATAAGCAATAGTTTATATGCAAGATATGAAAAAGAGATACAGATTATGCCTATTAAACATTTAAATACTTTATGTAATTATTATAATTTTTCATTTGATAAAATGTTTAATTTAACAGATGTTAAAAATTATAATAATATAAAGAAAGTAATTGATAAAAAAATTGCCGGAGAGAGATTAAAAAGTTTTCGTAAAGATTATAAAATAACTCAAGTGGATTTGGCTAATTTTTTAAATACTTCTCATTCAGTTATTGCGGCTTATGAGAGTGGAAAAACTTTAATAACTACTTCTTTTTTATATGCTATATGTAAAACTTATAAAGTATCTGCTGATTATTTACTGGGGAGAATTGATAAGAAGCCTTTTTAAGGGTTTAAAAAAGCATTAACTTTTTGGGGTTAATGCTCTTTTTTATTTTCTCTTTTTAATCATTGTGATAATAGTAATTGAACCTGCTGATATTAAAGCAACTGCTGATACTATTAAAACTGGATTATTATTTTTACTATTATTTGATTCTTTTTCTATAATAGTATTTTCATCATTATCAGTTTTAATTTCTTCATTTTCATTTAGATTATTATCTTCTGATTCATTTTTAATATCACTATTGGTAGTATCATCATTATTGGTACTGGTATTATTATCTAAAGTATTATTAGTTATGTTGTTATCATTTGAATTAGAATTAGTTTCTTGATTAGTTGAATAACTGCCATTATAAGTGTTATTATTGCTTGAATTATTATTTGATTCATAATAATTATTATCATTATAGTCTGGATTATCATTAGTAGTTATATTATCTTCTTTAGTTTCTTCTATCCAAGTTACTTTCGCGGTAGTTTTATTAGTGTTACCAGCTTTATCTTGATATGTAAATTCAAATGAACCATTTTTATCAAAAGTATAAGTGTTTTTACCATCATTATTAGTAATTATTATATCTTCATCACATGATAATATGGCCGTTACTTTATCAGTTGTTTTTGATTTAGTACTATAAGATATTTTACCAACTGGTTTATCTTTATCAATCCAAGTTACAGTCGCGGTTACTTTATTGGTATTACCATAATCGTCAACGATTTCAAAAGTATAATTACCATTTTTTGTGAAAGTATGAGACTTTTCACCGTTAGAATTAGAGACACTAAAGTTTCTATTACCATTGGTTAAAGTAGCTGTTACATTTTTGTTAGTTAAATCTTTAGTACTATATTCGATATCGGCGGTTACAGGGATTTTTTTAGTCATGTCTTCAAATAAGTTAATCATTGATGCGGACATATAGTTACCTTCAGTTTTTACACCAGTTAATTTAATGTATGTTGCTTCTACTGGTTTTGTAAAGGTAGCCATTTTAGGAGTATTATCAAGATTCCAAGTTAAGGCTTCAGTTGTTTCAACAGTTTCCCAAGTTGAACCATCATTACTTACTTCAATTTTAGCTTCTTTGACTATACCATTGGTACTATTAACACGAGGAACATATTCTAATGCGGTAATATAGGAAGGTTCATCAATTTTAAGAGTAATATATTTTTCTGTATCGCTTCCATTCCATAAAGTATGCCACATGGTGTTCTTTTTACCATCTAAAACATTATCTTTACTGTTATTTTCTCTCACTGTTTCTTCACTTGAGGCATCAACAACACTCAATTTACTTGTTTTGATATAAGTTTTAATAATATTACTATCTTCATCAGTAAATTCTACAGTTACAGGGTCACTGGCAAGTTTATTAGCAGTATATCCTACCCTAACTGATAGAGATACATTACCTTCTAAGTTAGGTTCTTTATCTTTAAAGGAAGTCCAAGTATTTTCACCATCTAACTTCCATTCCATAGTTTCATTAGTACCCGTAAGAGTATTTTCATTATCGTTAGAACCAACATTTAGAGGTGTTGCTGATTTATCAATATTAATATCATAAATAGTTTCATTAGCCCCGATAATTCTTATATGAATATCAGTTTCTTCATGAATTAGAGCAATTTCTTCAGCCGTTAATTCATGGCTTAAACCTGTGGCATCATGCCAGTTAGCTTCATCACTTGGTAGAGCACTGACAAGATTATATTGCCAGTTGGTTTCAGTATTTTTAAAATCATCAGAAAGAACTATTTTATTAGCATTTTCCCCATCAAAAGAGAATGATGCAACTGGTTTATGAGTACTTAAGAGATAATTGGCAACAGCAACAGTGGCACTTGCTTGATAGTATTCTTCAGAAGTAGTTTTTTGCGCTCTTTTTAAAGCTTCAGTTATAGTATTAATTATTACAGCTTTATTAGCTTCAGTTTCAATATTATCTCTTATTATACGTAATAAATCATGCATTGGAAGTGGGTAGTAAACTAAATTGTCAACAATACGATTGGCTAAAGCAAGTAATTCTTCTTCAGAGGCATTTTTAGCAATATATAAATTTACAAGACCATACCAAGCATCAAAATTAATGCTTTGAACTTTTAGAGCTTGTTCGTAAATATTATCAAGAAGAGTATTATTTCCTTCGTATACATCAGCTGCCATTATGATTTCTTCTGATGCGACATATTTATCATAATCACTTAAGGCTGCTTGTGCAAGTAAAATGTAACTAGCCGGATAACTTCCAATATATGAACCTGTACCCCAACCATTTGGCATCCGAACAGCAAGTTTTTCAGTTTTACCTGATTGACCCCAACCAGAAACATTATTACCTAAATTCCAGTGTTTGTTACCTTTCGCATCTAAAGCCATATAAATATAAGCTGCATGCCCAGGTTGGCCAATAACACTTGATGGAACACCTTTTGAACCCCAAATGTTAGAACCAGTTTTGGATAAACCACCACAGACAGAACCTTCTTCAAAGACTATCCAAAGTTTAGCTTTATCACCATAAGTTATTTCATAATCTTTACCATTAGCATCTTGATATTTAGTTGTAAATAAATATGGTCTAGTTAAATTACTCCGAGTTTTATTATCCCATTCACTCTTACGAGCTAAATCATAATATTCACTTTTACCATAGTTATAATCAAAAGTATATTTAATATAACGATATGGGTCAGTACTATCATTTACTTTTACAAAGTCATTTAACCACATGATTTCTTCATCATCAATGATGTTATTCATGACAAAACGCATTTCTTCAACAGATAAGTTTTCAAAAATATTATTATCAAGTTTATTATCATTATATAATTTTTTAAAGATAGCATAACGATTTATCGCATAAGAGCCATTAGGGTCTAGAGGGTCTTCAGGAGCACCAGTTACCCATAAACCTACATTAGCAGAGTGCGTTAATGATAAAGTTACAACCATTTCTTTATATAACTCTCCTTTAGTTTTATTACCTAAAGAAGTCATAGATGAATCTTTAAAATCTGCTTGATATTTATTATATAATTCATTTAAAATTTTTAAAGCGGAAACATAGTTCCCATCAGGAGCACCACCCATTAAGAATAATTCTAAAGTATCAGCATCATTCATTAACCAGTTCATGATAGTTACATATTCATTACTATAACGCATTAAGGCTTGTAAAATATCATAACCAACATTATTTACAAAAGTTCGGCGTAATAAAGCTAATTTATAAGTTTGTTGTTCTTCGGGACTACAATTATTTTCAGAACATTTGCCATATAAAGAATTTACAGTAGTATCGTATGATGCAAGTGGTAAAACTGTATCATTAGTATTTGATGGTTCAACATAACTATCTTTTACTAGTTTCGCATCAGCATAAACAGCATCATCGTACCACTGACTATACCAACTATCACCATTTTCATAAGCATATAATTTTAAATATTTAGCACCTTTAATATCAACTTCGGCTTTAATCGCATTAGGAATGCTGTCAGGTAAGTTACGCATACTATCAGTTTTTAATTTTTGGTCCCAAGTAATACCATCAGTAGATGTATAAATATAGAAAGTTACACCACCATTATAATAACTACTATTTTGCGATAAATCGACACCTAAATAAGCGGTAAATTTATCATAGGAAGTAGGTAATTTAGATAAATCATAGACAACTTCACTAGTAGCCCAAGCGGCGATACCTTTAATAAACTGAGTATTTTCGCCATTAACTTTTAGGGATATTAAACCACTAGAGTTATTTTTATCTAGACGTAGATAATAACCCGGTTCAACAAAAGTTTGATCTTTTTCATATTCAATATCGGATAAATATACGTGGTCAGTTGTATCATAATCAAGCAACGCTAAAGGACTTGTAGTGCTTGTTTTTAAGACGGAATGACTACAATTATATATACCAATTAAACATAGAGATATTAGGAATATTCCTAAACCAACGATTAATTCTTTTTTTCTTTTTTGGATAAATTTTTTCATATTACCACCCTCTTATCTTAATTATAAAATATCCATGTTGTTTTGACAATTTTTATTTTGACTATTAGACACTACTTAGACATTTTTATTTTTAATCTGGAAAACCCCTCTTGAATTAGGGATTATTATAACAAAAAACAATACGATTGTCAAATAAATATAGGTATCAAAATATTATATGATTTACAATAATTATTAGTAAGGATAGATATTTAAAAAATTAAAATCCACGCCTAAAAGACGTGGATTTAACTAAGCCTATAAGGCTCTAATATTTGCCAACCCGCAAATGGAG
>CANQHE010000016.1 GCA_947623735.1 uncultured Bacilli bacterium | reverse complement strand
AATAAAAATCATCATAAAGCCTTATAAACACTAGGCTAAACGGTGATTTTTTGCTTTATTAACTGTCAAACTCGGGAGCAAAAACGATAAATCTTTCTCTAAAACTAACTCTTTAATTCTAACAATTTTTATGTTATAATATAAACTGAAAATAACCAATTAAATTCATCAACATAAGATAAATTATTGGAGGATTAAAACTTATGAAAAAGAAATCTAAAATTATACTTTTTATTATCTTAATTATATCTGTAATATCTATTGGTATAGGTAGTGCATGTCTTTTATTTGTTAACTCTAAAAATAAATCAGATACTAAATCATCACAAAATAATCCGAAAACTTCTTTAAATCAAAAAACTAAAGAAACTTCAAAAGAACCAACTAAATCTCCAGTTTTAACTTTAAAAGAACTTACCATCAAAGAAGGCGATACTTATAATATTGATTCTTTTATTGCCTCATGCACGACCGCAACAAAAGATAAATGCGAGCTTTCTTTCAGTGATAATGCGATGGCAACATACACTAAAGAAGGCACCTATGAAATTACAATTATTGCTACAGACACTAACGAAAATAAAGAAAGTGCCAAAACTAAATTAATCATTACTTCTAAAGAGAATAAAGAAGATTCTAAAAAAGAAAAAACTATCAAAGATAATAATAATACCAAAACCGAAGCCAATGAAAATAATTCTAAGAATGAAACAACTAAAAATAATTCAAATAATACTCCAACTAAAACCGAAACTACCACTAAGACTGAAGATGTTACCACAACCACTACTAAATATGGTGTAAAAATAACTAAAATTGAAAAAGTAACTTATGAAATATCATCTAATGGTACTAAAAAAGAAATAAGTAGAGTATTAAAAAGTACTGATTATACCTATAATACTTTTAAAGCAACTACTGAAGAGTTAATGCCTGAGGCTAAATCTAATGCCCAAAAATATGCTCAAGAAATAAATGAAGTCTTAAAATATGTCAATGAATATCGTAAAGAAGTTGGTGCATCTCCTTTAAAATTAGACACAAGTCTTGTCAATTCGGCTAATGTTAGAAGTATGGAACAAGCCTATACAAATAAGATGAGTCATACTAGACCTGATGGTACAGACTGTTTTACTGTAAATGAAAAAGCCTATGCTGAAAATGTTGCTTATGGCTATTCAACTCCAAAAGCCGTTTCTGAAGGTTGGAAAAACTCTTCTGGCCATTATGCGAATATGGTTAATAAAGGTTATAAAACAATTGGTATTGGTGTTTACAATTTAAATGGAACGTATTATTGGACCCAATTATTTGGCTTTTAAAGGAAAATTACCTCTTTAAGTAATAAAATTAAACGATTTTATTTGCATATTTCCCTTAAAGTGTGATATAATCTAATACGTAAACGAAAAAAGGAATGATTTAGTTATGTTAGAAACAGTACTATTAATAATATCAGTTTTAATTATTGCCGTTGTTTTACTTCAAGGTAATAAAGCTAGTGACGGTGGTCAAATAATATCTGGAGGAAATGAAGTTTTATTTCAAAATATGAAAGAAAGAGGCTTTGAATTATTTATTAGTCGTCTTACTTTAATATTAGGCTTTGCTTTCTTTATTATATCTCTAATATTATTCTTAAAATAATTAATACTTAAAATTACCGGGTCATGAATTAAACTTCAGGCCTTTTTTTATTTGCTAAAAATTACCAGCAAAAAAAGCGAAAAAATGTTTGATATATACATTTGTTTGTGATATAATTAATTAGGTGATTAAAATGAATATCCAAGAAAAATTAACAATACTCGCTGACAGTGCTAAATATGATGCCTCATGTTCTTCAAGTGGAAGCACCAGGGCTAATAAGAATGATTTAGGAAATGCCGCCTATGCTGGAATATGTCATTCTTTTGCTAGTGATGGAAGATGTATTTCTCTTTTAAAAATTCTTCTTACAAATTGTTGCATTTATGATTGCAAATATTGTTTAAATCGCAAAAGTAATAATATTAAAAGAGCCATTTTTACTCCCGAAGAAATATGTGAAATAACAATAAATTTTTATCGTCGTAACTATATTGAAGGCTTATTTTTAAGTTCAGGTATTATAAAAAGTCCTGATTATACAATGGAACAAATTATCAAGACTATAAGTTTACTTAGAAATAAATACCATTTCAATGGTTACATTCATGCCAAAGCCATCCCTGGTGCGAGTGAAGTTTTAATAAATCGTCTAGGAAAATTAGTCGATAGAATGAGTGCTAATGTGGAACTTCCGACCTCTTCAGGATTAAAACTTTTAGCTCCCAATAAAAAAGAAGAGGAACCAGCAAAGATAATGAAGTATGTAAAAGAGCATCGTACTAAATATTTTGCCCCGGCCGGTCAAAGTACTCAAATGATTATTGGTGCAACAAATGAACGAGATTTAGACATAATGCAAAAAAGTAGTGCAATGTACCAAAATTATCAATTAAGAAGAGTATTTTATTCCGCCTATATTCCTGTTAATAAAGATAAATTATTACCCACCATTCTAACACCACCTTTGAAAAGAGAAAATAGATTATATCAAGCCGACTGGCTCCTTCGTTATTATAATTTTAAAGTTGAAGACATCTTAGATGAGAATAATCCTAATTTTAATTTATTAATAGACCCTAAAGCTGATTATGCCCTAAGACATTTAGATGAATTTCCTAAAGAAATAAATAAAGCCAGTTATTATGACTTATTAAAAGTTCCTGGTATTGGTGTTAAAAGTGCTCAAAGAATAATTAATGCTCGAAAATTTTTTAAACTTACCTTTAAAGATTTAAAAAAATTAGGCGTAGTATTAAAACGAGCTAAATATTTTATAACCTGTAATAACAAGTATTTTATTAATGAGAGTTATTTTAACAAATCCTTTATTGAAAGTAATTTAGTATTAGAAGATAAACAAGAAATAAAAAGAACAACCGACCAACTAAGTTTATTTTAAAATGAATATTTATATCTACAATTATAGTTTTCTAAATTTACTTTCAGTAATAGACTTTTTAATAACTAATAAAATTAAACCAGCAAACATTAAAAACTTAAGTTACACACCTAATTTGCTTGAAAATCCTATAAATTTAAAAATTAAAGATAATCCAGAAATACTTGAAAAAATAAAAACCAACTGGGGATTATATCCTCTTAAAGTTATGTATTATGTTTATTTAGCAAATGACAATTATAAGGAATTAACTATATATTATCTTTATTTAAATTTTCTCAAGTATGGTCGTATTACTCTTAATTTAAGAAAGTTAAAATGTGTTACAAAATCTTTAGAAATATCCCAAAAAGTGAGCAATGAAGCCCACAAATTAAAAGGTTTTATTCGCTTTGAAGAGATGCAAAATAAAGTTTTATATAGCATAATAGAACCTACCCATAATGTTATTTATATTTTAGCAAATCATTTTAAAAAAAGACTTTCCAATGAATATTGGATGATTCATGATAAAAGCCACAACATCATCTGTTTATACGATAAAAAAAGAATATATTTTGTTAATAAAGATAACCTAAAATTAGATAATTTAAAAAGTGCTGCTGAAGAATTATATAGTATGCTTTGGTGTAATTTTTATCAAACCATCGGAATTAAAGAA
The DNA here is from genome assembly GCA_947623735.1 of uncultured Bacilli bacterium. Lineage (GTDB taxonomy): Bacteria > Bacillota_I > Bacilli_A > RF39 > UBA660 > Caccenecus. Next base: position 24,820 of record CANQHE010000016.1, on the reverse strand, counting down.
AGAAAAAATGACCGCTGTCGTCGCAATTTTATGCCTAAAAAATATTGGAAAAATATATTAGAAGTGAGAGATGAATATGAAAAAAGTAATTAGTGATAATATTTTACAAGAAAAGATGCTTACAGCCATAGATTTATTATGTAAAACTGTAAAAATAACTTTAGGCCCTAAAGGTCATAATGTCATAATTAACCATTCTAGTTTTACGCCATTTATTACCAATGATGGAGTTACAATTGCGAGTAATATTGCAAGTGAAGATGCTGTTATTAACACTATCTTAGAACTTGCGAAAGAAGCCTCCATCAAAACTAATGAAGTTGTTGGAGATGGAACCACAACTACTCTTGTATTATTAGAAAGTATTTTTACTTTAGGTTTAAAAAAAGTAAAATCCGGTTATAATCCCATCATATTAAAAAAAGAATTAGACACTATCACCAAAAAGTTAATCACGGATATTACTAATAAAAGTCGCAAACCTACAAATGAAGATATTCTAAATCTTGCCAAAGTTGCCTCTCAAGATAAAAATATTGGCCAAATTTTAACCGATAGTACTTTAAAAGTAGGCATAGATAATATTATAATTAAAGAACATGATTTAAGTGAAACTACAGTTAATCATTTAAAAGGCTACCAATTTGAAACCATTATTGCTTCCCCATATTTTTTTAAAAATAATTCTAATATTACTTTCGCATCACCCCATATTTTAATAACCACGAGTTATTTAGAATCTTTAGAAGATATAAGTCTAATTATAAATAATGTTATAACTAAAAAAGAGCCTTTTATTATTATCGCCAAAGATTACAGCATCGATTTTATAAATGAAATTGTTAGTATGTATTTAGATACTAACATCCCGCTTGTTCTTCTAAAATCTCCAAGCTATGGCACATTAGAATATAATATTTTAAATGATATCGCGGTTATAAGTAATACTGAAGTTTTAACTAATCTAAACAGTTTAAAATTAACTCATGTTGGAAAATTAGAATATGCCACAATAAATAGAGAAACTACAATTTTAAGTTATAAAAATAATAATAATATTAAAGAATATTTACAAAAATTAGAAAATGACGATTTAGAAGAAAATTTAACGAAAAGGATTGGCATGTTAAAAAATGGTATAATAGAAATTAATGTCGGCGCCCCAACCCCCACGGAAAGACGTGAAAAAAAGATGCGATATGATGATGCCATATGTGCCATTAAAAGTGCTATCGAAGGAGTATTACCAGGTTCCGGTTTAATATTTCTTATCTTAAGTAAGGAATTAAATATTAATAATGCCGCGGAAGCTATATTAAAAGAAGCATTAACTAAACCCATGGAACAAATACTAGAAAATGCGGCTTTAAATAAAGAAGAAATAATTAATCATATCATTAACTCTAATTATCAAGAACTTTACAATATTGACACTGAAAGGTATGAAAATATAAAAACAACAAGCGTTACCGATACCGCTAAAGTCTTAACCACTAGCCTCGAAAATGCTGTTTCAATCGCGAGTATGCTACTTACTACGACAAGTTTAGTAATTAATGAATTTGTCGAAAAGAAAACTTCCTCCGACTTTATGGACCTTTAAATAAAAAACTTCCAAACGAAATATAATTTTGAAAGTTTTAAATTCTAAATTTTACTACTATCGATATCAAAATCAATAATTTGAATACCCATTTTCCTTTTTTTAATAGCCTGTTTAATATTAGCTTCAGCTTTCAATAAATCTTTTATTGTGTAATCTTTAGTAATATTAATCTCTAATATTAAATGATAATAAGAACCATGTTTAATTAAAGTTGCTTTTTTATAATTAATTTTTTTATATCGTGAAATAATTTTTCTAATTTCATTTTTAATATCTTCATTATTGGAAGCTTTCCCAATTAATAAAACCGCATTTTGATATATAATCTTAAAAGCTTGGTAAATAATCATAAGTCCAATAATAATACTTCCAATTTTATCAGCCTCTTTAAAAAATTGTCCAATAATTACCACTAAAATAAGCATCCCACTAGATAAAACATCAATAAATGATTCTTTACTTGAATTAATAAGCATACTACTATTAATTCTTTTTCCAACCATTAAAAGCATTTTAGAACTATATATTTTAAGAGCCATTACTATTAAAAGCACTAATAATACTAAAAAACTAGGTTTTTCATAATAGATTCTAAAACTTATAAATATAACCACTAAACCCACTAATAAAATAACAAAGCCCATAATCATTTGAATTACATATTCAAAATTACCATAACCGAGAGGATATCTTTTATTAGCTCGTTTTTTTCCAATTTTAGCTCCCGCAATAGCAAGAATATCAGTTATAAAATCACTAACCGTATAAAAGCCATCAGCAATTAAACTAGCAAATCCTAAAATATTACCGCCAATAATCTTTATTAAAGCCACAATAAAATTAATAAATGCACTAAATGTTAATACTTTTCGTTCTGTTTTCATTATTACCTCTTATTCTACTTATTAATTTTAACATAAAATTAAAAAATATCAATTTCTTAAATAACTTTTTCTTTTCATAATGCTAAATTTATAATATAATATAAATAGAAAGGGCGATTATAATGAAATTATATAATACGGAATCAAGAAAAATAGAAGAATTTATACCATGGAAAGAAAACATAGTTAAAATGTACACTTGTGGTCCCACTGTTTATAGTTTTGCCCACATTGGCAACTTAAGAACCTATATTATGGAAGATATATTAGAAAAAACTCTTCGTTATTTAGGTTACGATGTTACAAGAGTTATGAATATTACCGATGTTGGCCATTTAAGTAGTGATGCTGATACTGGTGAAGATAAAATGGTTAAAAGTGCCAAAAAGGAACATAAAACTGTTTTAGATATTGCCAAATTTTATACTGATGCCTTTTTTAAAGATATAAAGAAACTTAATATTAAAATGCCAGATATAGTAAGTCCCGCGACCGAAAATATTGCTGAATATATAAAAATTATCTCTAAGTTAATAGATACCGGTTATGCTTATAGTGCGGGAGGTAACATCTATTTTGACACCTCAAAATTAGATAATTATTATCGTTTAACTAATCATGTTAAAGAAGAATTAATAAGTGGTGTTAGAGATACTGTTGAAGAAGATACTAACAAAAAAAATAAAACTGACTTTGTTTTATGGTTTACAAAATCTAAATTTGAAGACCAAGAGTTAAAATGGGATAGTCCATGGGGTTATGGTTATCCCGGCTGGCATATTGAATGTTCTGGTATATCTCTAAAATATTTAGGGGAATATATAGATATTCATTGTGGTGGAGTTGATAATATTTTTCCTCATCATACCAATGAAATAGCTCAATCAGAATCTTATATTGGCCATAAATGGTGTAAATATTGGGTTCATGGTGAACATTTAAATGACACCGAAGGTAAAATGAGCAAATCAAAAGGTAAAACCTTAACGGTCTCTTATTTAGAAGAATTAGGCTTTAATCCTTTAAGTTATCGTTTTATGGTTTTAGGTAGTCATTATCGTAAACAATTAACTTTTAGTTTTGATTCCCTAAAAGGCGCGGAAAATGCTTATAAAAAATTAAAAGCTAAAGTCTTAAATTTAAAAGATAACGAAGATATTAATTTAGATATTAAAAATGAATATATAAATAAATTTAAAGAATGTATAAGTGATGATTTAAATACCGCGAATGCTCTTACTTTAATTTATGATGTTTTAAAAATAGACACTAATGACACTACCAAAAAAGCAATTATTAAAAGTTTTGATGAAGTTTTATCTCTTGATTTAACTAAAGAAGAAAAGAAAGAAATAGATAAAGCATACATAAAAGAAATGATTACTAAAAGAAATGATGCCAAGAAAAATAAAGATTATTCTCTTGCTGATTCTATTCGAAGTGAGTTATTAAATAAAGGTATTGTCTTAAAAGACACAAGAGAAGGAACAATTTATGAAATAATTTAATAAAAAATCACTTCACTTAAAAAATTTTAACATATAAATATCTAACTATTTCTAAAAATGATTAAATAAAAAAAGGAGATGAACAAATGGCCCTAATCATTGAAATATTATTTATTATAGCATTACTATTTATTCTAATCGCAAATTATATTATTAGAGTAATGGCTAAAGACTTAAAAAAAGAACCTAATAAAACTAACTTATCCGGTTTTGAAGTAGCAAGAATTATATCCAGTAAATTAGCATTAGAAGAGCCTCATATTATCAAGAAAAATGGTAACTTTCTTGACCACTATAACTATGAGCGAAATGTAATAAAATTATCCCCAGAAGTATTTGATGGTACAGATATCTATGCCGCGATAATAGCTTTAAATATCGCCTTAGAAACAGCTCCTGAAAGGAAGAATGTTGCTATAGGTCATAAATTTAATTCATTTATAATTATATCTTCCTATCTAATCCTTATTATTGGTGCTTTTCTAAATAAGGCTAATATTATTCATTTTGGTTTAATTCTCTTTATTATTGCTTTAATAATAGAAATCCTTTTATTAAACTTATTTGGTCATAATGAAGAAGAAGTAAACAAAATATATGATGCTATAAAAAAAGAAAATATTATTAGACCATTTGATGAAAATAAAGACAATATGCTCCTTTTAATGTTAATTAATATTGCCCGTCTACCATATAGTTTTATAAACTATTTTCGATAATATAAAAAGTATAAATTATTAAATCTATACTTTTTTCTTTAAATACTTTATCTTAAAAGAAATTATTGGTATAATAAAAATAAAAGAAAGGGTTGTTATATGAATTTAGAAGTAAATGGACATCCCATATATTTAATATTATTAGTAACTATATTATCGAGTTATATTTTAACTTTTCTCGCCAAAAGAATAGCCTATCATGTTGGGGCCATAGATATTCCTAATGAACGCAAAGTTCATAAAGAACCAACCCCGAGATGTGGTGGTATTGCCATATTTGGTGGCTTTCTAGTTGGCTATATTTTATATGGCGACATAACAACTCAAATGATATCAATCTTAATCGGAGCATTTATCATAGTTATGTTGGGATTTATTGATGATATTAAGCCTATTAAAGCCCGGACAAAATTCTTATTTGAACTTATTGCCGCGGCAATTGTAGTTTTTTATGGTAAAACCTATTTTACTCATATAACATTTCTTGGTTTAAAACTAAACTTTCCTTACATAGTCAATACGTTAGTATCTGTTATCTTTATCGTCGGTATTGCTAATGCTATAAATTTAATTGATGGTATCGATGGCCTTGCCGCCGGAATTAGTGCTATTAACTACATTACTATTGCCATTATAGCCTTTATTGTAAATAAAATTGGTGGCTTAGATATAATATTATCTTTAATTATGGCCGGCTCTACTATTGGTTTTCTTGGTCATAATTTCCCACCTGCTAAAATATTCATGGGCGACTGTGGTAGTTTATTTTTAGGCTTTATGATTGCCATTATTTCTCTTTTAGGTTTTAAATTAACCACTATCACTTCCTTAATTGTTCCCTTACTTATTTTAGCAATCCCTATCTTTGATACTTTATTTGCTATTTTAAGAAGACTTTTAAAAGGAGAATCTATTGGCAAACCTGATAAAGAACATTTGCAACACCAATTTTTAAAAATGCGCTTTAGTCCTAGAAAAACTATACTCATAATTTATACTATAAATATATTATTTTCTATTGTCTCTATATTCTATGTCATAGGCGATAACAAACAAGCTATAGCCTTATATATTATATTAATGATTATAATCTTATTTTTAGTTCTAAAAACTGATATTTTATTTAAACACAAAGAAAAAAAGAAAGGAATAAAAAATGAACCCAAAAATAAATGAATACAAATTTGAAGATATAAAATTAGGAATGGAAGTAACATTTGAAGCTAACATTACCGAAGAAACATTAACTAAATTTAAAGAAATATCCGGTGATATTAACCCCTTACATAATGATCGAGAATTTGCCATGAAAAAAGGCTTTCAAGACAAAGTTGTGTACGGGGGGGGGGTATCAGCCTTCTTATCAACTCTTGCCGGTGTTTATTTGCCAGGTAAAAATAGCTTAATTCATAGTGAAGAAATACTTTTTAAAAAACCAGTTTACTTAAAAGATTGCCCTCTAACTGTTAAAGGAAAAGTAATCGAAATAAATGAAATGTTTAAACAATTTACGATTGCCTTTTCCTTTATAAATCAAAAAGGCGAAAAAGTATGCCGCGGCACAATGAAAGTAGGTGTTTTAGATGAATAATAAAGTTTTATTAATAACTGGTGGCTCATCAGACATTGGTATTTCTCTAATAAAAGAAGTAAAGAATAACTATGATTATATAATCGCTCATCATACCAAAGATAATGAAAATTTATCATTATTAAAACAGGAACTAAAAGACAAATTAATTTTAATTAAAGGTAATTTTAAAGATGAAGAAGATACAAGAGTATTTATCTCTAAAATAAAAGAAGAGGGAAAAATTCCTACTGCGATTGTTCATTTACCAGCCGGAAGTTTTGAAAATATAAAGTTTCCTAAAATACCATGGCAAAAATTTGAAACAGATTTTAATATCTCTTTTCGTTCTTTAGTCTTAATACTACAAGAATTTTTACCTACCATGGCTAAAAATAAAAATGGAAAAATAATTGTCATGCTTACTAGTTGCACCAAAAATATTCCTCCTAAATATTTAACTAGTTATGTTACCTCGAAATATGCTCTTTTAGGCTTAGTAAAAAGTTTATCTAATGAGTATGCTGATAAAGATATAAGAATAAATGGAATCTCTCCTAGTATGATTGATACTAAATTCTTAGATAGCATTCCTGAACTAATAAGAGAACAAAATGCCATGAAGAGTCCTACGGGTAAAAACTTATCAGTAACAGATGTTATCCCAACTATAAAATTTCTCTTATCCGATGGTTCTGACGGTATAACAGGCGAAAATATATCTATTACGAATGGAAATATTTAATAAAAAAGCTTTGCTAATTTTCAAGCAAAACTTTTTTTAAATCAATATCAGAATAATTACTATAAATATCTAATTGACTATCAAAACTTTTATTAGTTAAGTCACTAAAACTAAGTTTCAGTCTTTCATATTCTTCTGCCCAAGATTGATAATTTTTATCACCCCTATGGTCAGGTAATTCATAGTTATCATTTAAAAATTTACTAAACATTAAAGTATATTTAATAGCACCATATACATTTAGATGGTTACTATTATATAAATCGGTTTTAAAATTAATATCAAAATCGTCGACAAGATTAAAATTTATTATATCATAACCATTTTCTTTAATAATATCATAAGCTTCGTTTAATCTTTTTATTCTATCATCAGTAAATACTCTTTTAGGAATTACAAATAGTAATTGTAAATTATTAGTTTTGCCATAATTTAGCAAGCTCATTAAAGCCTCTTTATTCTCGGGATCTAATTCACTTCTTTCATCAAACCATTGATTATAAACATGCTCCTCATGTTTAATAGAAGTAGAATTAAATCTAAATCCCTTATAATATCTTATATCTCCCTTAAAATTAAAATCAGTTAAATTTTTCCAAGAATTATGATATAAAGAATAATTAAATAAATAAGTATAATAATCCTTATTAGGAGCCTCTTCAGTTATATCTCCATTTTCATCATATTCAGGCTCCCTTTCTAATATATTTGTAAAATCCAAAATTTTATTTAAAGCTTCTGTTCTATTTTGAGAAAATTTCATTTGGTCAATTGTATTACGAATATCTCCCTCATTAAATAATTCTCCTTTATCACATACTTTAGCAATATCTATTACATATAATTTAGGAGTTTGATATTTTCTACTTTCTTTAAGTAAATATTCAATTGCAGGAAATGGCTGTGAAGCAGATGTTAACATATATGTAGTATACCCATATTTATCATAAGCCAAAGGTGAAATAAACTGTGTATAAACATTACTACTTCCAATGTACATAACATCAACAGTATCTTTTTTTTCTTTATAAAATTGTCCAATGGGAGTTTTAGCTAAACCTAATACATTAAATACAATACTCCACAAAAAGCAGAATATAGCCAAAAATAACCCAGATTTAATTAATTTTTTCAAGACATATCACCTCCTAAAATTGTCTATAAATGAAGTTTGCCGGATTATATCCAACTCCATAACAACCAAATATAATTATTGCAAATAATAAACTATAAATAATAATCCATCTAAATACAATATTTTGTTTAAATAACCAACTAGTGACATCCTTACCAATATATTTATAGTAATCAACCACGAATAGTACTATAATTGCAAGTCCTAAAACTCTAAAATCATATAAATCAAGACCACATAAATATAAAGATTTATTGTCAAATAATATCCAGGGATTCCAAACAAACATATTTCTAATTATATCAAGTGCTTTTCCCACTGAAGGCGCAGAAAAGAAAATCATCGCTAGGGCAAATAACAAAAATGTTCTTATTCTTTGGTATAATTTATATCCAAATGTTTCACTATCAATTCCAAGCTTACTATTAATTTTTTTAGCTATCGGAGTAAGCATATCTTCTAAAAAAATATAAATAAATTGTAATATACCAGATCCAATTATAAAAGTATAAGCTCCATTATGCCAAGCCCCAATTAATATCCACATGATAAGCATGGCAAGATAAAGCATAATTTTTTTCGATATCTTTTTACCAAATATTTTTTTTGTAAATCTTCCAATTTCTTGAATAAAACCAGATTTTTGAAGCGGATAAAAGACATAATCTTTAAGCCAAGCACCGAGTGTAATATGCCATCTTCTCCAAAGTTCGGTAACACTTCTTGAAAAGAACGGACCATTAAAATTTTCTGGCAAATCAATTCCTATAATTTTTGATATACCCATAATTATATCGATTGAACCTGAAAAATTAGTATATAATTGTAATAAGAAAAATATAGCCGCTAAAGCAATATAAAATCCATTATAAGTTAAATAATTAGCATAAACAAAATTGACAAATATCGCTAGTCTTTCAGATATAACTAATATTTTAAAAACACCCCAAGCAATTCTAATTAACCCTCGGCACATTCTATCATAATCAAATTTATGAGGCTCGTATAACTCATTCATATCTTTATAACGAATAAAAGGCCCTGAGGTTAATATTGGAAAATATGACATAAATAAAGCACATTTTAAAATATTTTTCTGTGGTTTACATAATCCTCGATAAACATCAACTACATAACTTATCATAATTAAAGAGAAGTATGATATTCCAATAGGCACATTTCTATACACTTTTTGGAATTTATAAGAAAAACCAAATATATTTCCAATATGTTTAATGGTAATCCCAATAAAATTAGTATATTTTAGAAATATAAGAACACCTAAAATTATCAAAACAGAAAGTACTACGAGAATTTTTGCTTTTTTCGTCTCATTTTTGTATTTATCAATTAATAAAGCAAATATATAAGCAACTAATAAAATAATTAGTACATAACCTACAATATCAAAAGTTAAATTATCATAAAAAAGAAAATATAAACTTGATACTAATAATACCAACCATTTAATTTTTTTCGGAACAATAAAATAACCAACTAAAGTAACAAGAACAAATACTAAAAACGTAAAAGATGTTAAACCCATTTTTTAATTCCTCTTAAATATTATTTTAAAAAGAAAAACTAACTATTGCTAGTTATTTTTCCTTTCCATTATAATATCTACCATTTCACCTACATTTTTCATTGTTGTAACTTCCCCCATATTAAATTTCATTCCAAATTCTTGTTCTACTGCTACTACGAGATTTATATGCTCTAAGCTATCCCAATCTTCAATATCATTTGATGTTGTATTTTCATTTACTGTAATACTATCATCATCAAATACATCTCTAAATACATTGTTTAATCTTTCATAAATTTCTTCTTTTTTCATTATCTTTCCACCTCTATAACATTATTTTTAAATTCATAATCTTCTATATCTAATCTATATTTTTTATTTCCTTCGCTATCAGTTTCTATTAGTTTAAAACCGTGCATATCATAAAAATCTTTAACCATCTTATTTTTAAGGGTTGGATAATAATATCCAAAAATAGTTTTAATATTTTTTTCTTTAGCAACTCTAACAACTTCATCCATCATAGCAAATTCCATATTTCTTTTTAATACTCTACAGCTCATAATCCATAAATCAATATGAAGTTCTTCTCCTTTGATATTACCAATAACAACTGTTATTACTCCATTATCTCCAAAAATATCGGCAAGTTTTCCGTAAAGTTTGATATAATTATCATCATTAGCTATTGCTTCAATATCCGCGAGAGTATATCTCTTAGTTGTCAAATTAAATTGATTACTTTTATTAGTTAGCTGCGCAATTCGTTCTAAATAAATTGGTTTAAAAGAGCTAATCTCGGCTTTCATTTCTAAAGATTTTAAATAATCATCATAATTATCAAAGGTTGCCATCATCTGACTTCTTTTTGCATTCTCTTTATATAATGTATTTTTATTTAAATCTTCCTTTGAAAAATTAGTCATTTCAAAGTAACCATTTCTATCAATTATTCTTATATAATTTTCCGGACTATCAATCTCTGGTACTCCAATTCCCTCAAATGTTGTCTCCACTATATGTCTTTCCGCCGGATTATCATCAACAAAAACAAAACTATCAGCCCCTAAATTAAGCTCAGCGGCTATATCTTTGATATTCATATTTTTGGGATTCCAATTTGCTTTAATGATAATAAAGTCATCAGGTTTTAATACTCCCGCCGGATGATTAAGCCCGGCAATGGCATTCTCATATTCATTTTTAGAATTAACATTTAAAATGATACCTAAATTTTTATGTTGCAAAATATAATTCTGAAATTCTTCATAAACTTGTCCCATTGGCACTTCTGGTCCAATCGCTAGTTTTTCTACTCCATCATCTCCAACAATACCACCCCATAAAGTATTATCAAGATCAAGTACAAAAGCTTTTTTATTTTTGCCATAAATCGATTTTATAATATTTGCAATATTAAAAGCTAAATATGGTATCGCGGGTACTTCTAGAGCATATTTATACATATGCCAATAAAGCTGATTAGCCCATTTATCTAATCCATAACAACTAGATAAATAATTAATATCATTTATAAAGAAATTATTATGGCTTCTAGCAAACTCATAAAATTTATCATTAAGTCTATTTATAAAATTAACTCTTCCATGAATATCACTAGCGTCTTTATTTCCGAGTAATCGGTAAAATGGATATTCAAAATTATTTTGAATAATAACTGCATTAAATTTTGTAAATAAATTATTCCATATTTTTATAAATTTTTGCTCTTCCGCATTAAGCAAAGAATTAACAGTATCCTCATCATCAATTATACTTGGATAATTAATTATATTTCTATTCGTTGTATGAATATATACAATATCAGGTTTAAATTCATCTAACTCGGGATTACCAAACATTGCATCTTCATAATATTTATTATACTCTGATTCATAAAATGTTGGTTTAATTCCATTATTAAGTAAAAATATTTCTAACATATTTTTAATTTCACTAGTAGTAGAACCACCTAGTATTGCAATTCTTTTTTCTATTAAACCTTCTTTATTTAATAACTCTTTTTTTATTCTCCTCTTGTTTTTAATTAAATATTCTACATCAAAAGGATATTTAAGTTCTTTCAAAAAACTCTTCACCTCTTTCTCAAATATTATAACCGGGGGGGGGTATAATTACAAGCCCTTTATTAATATTTTTCCCAAAAAATAGCAATTAATGTTATAATAAACAATGGTGAAAGAAATGAATATAGGCTGTGACATTTTATATAATAAAAGATTAAAAAACAAATCCACTAGATTTATAGAATTAATATTAACTAATAATGAAATAAAAGATTATCAAAAATATGGCTTTAAATATTTATGTTGCGCCTTTGCTACTAAAGAAGCTATAATGAAATGCTTTTCTAATACTAAAGAGTTAAACTTTCATGATATCGAAATATCTATCTCTCCTGATAAATGTATAAAATGTTTAAATTATCCTAACATTATAATAGATGCTACATATAAAAAAGAGTATACTATCGCCTTTGCTTTAAGCCAAAAATAATTGGCATTTTTTTAGCAAAAATATAACGTAAAATTGACACTGGGGGGGGGGTATGCTATAATTTATATGAAATTTATTATACATAAAAAGGAAAGTAGATGTTTAATTGTGAACGAAAAAATAGAACATATCATCAAAAAACTAAAAAACACTGATATTATTAGATTTCTAATAATTGGTGGTATTTCTACTTTAATAGACTATACTCTTTATATGTTAATAAGTATAAAAATAAGTATTATCATAGCTAAGTTTATTTCTATGTTATGTGCTTGTATATTTTCCTTTTTTGCTAATAAAAACTGGACCTTTAGCAATAAAGAAAAAATTAATTCCAAAATGATTATATCATATATCATAACCCAAGTTATAAATATAAGCGTAAATACTGGAACAAATTATATAATGTATAATTTAACCAATTCCAAAACAATAGCATTCATCATTGCAACATTAATTGCTATGATTGTCAATTATTTACTTCAACATTTTGTTGTATTTAAAGGAGGTAAAAAAATATGAAATATTCCATTGTTATACCATGCTATAATGAAAGTAAAAACTTAAAAAAATTAGTCACAGTTTTGAAAGCTTTTCCTAGCAAATATAATGTTGAATTTATATTAGTTGAAAACGGCTCCACTGATGATAGTAAAGAAGTTATTAAAAACTTAAAATTAGACAATAATAAAATAAGATGTGTTTATGTTGAAAAAAATCAAGGCTATGGCTATGGTATTCTTCAAGGATTAAAAGCCGCAAAAGGCGATTATGTTGGCTGGATCCACGCTGACTTGCAATTTGCTCCTATCGAATTTACTAAGGCGTTTGATTATTTAAAAACTAATGATTATCCTAAAGATGTATTTATTAAAGGTAAAAGAACCAAAAGACCTTTAATAGATAAATTATTTACTATGGGCATGAGCGTTTATGAAACATTAATACTTCATAAAAAATTATGGGACATCAATGGGCAACCAACATTAATGTCTAAGAAATTCTTTGATGAATGGGAAAATCCTCCTTATGATTTTTCTCTTGATCTATATGCTTATTATTTAGCCAAATTAAAAAAATTAAAAATATATAGATTTAAAGTAGAACAACATAAAAGAGAAGAAGGAACTTCATCATGGAATAATGGCCTAAGTGCTAGATTTAAACTTATAAAAAGGGTTACTAGTTATTCTAAAAATTTAAAAAAGAACTTAAAAAAAGATACTATTTAATAAATAATAGAAGAGTGTGAAGTAATATGAAAAAGAAAAGAGGTCTTTATAATACAATCAATTTTATCGCGGTTATTATTGTGATATATTTTTTACTGGTTGAAAACAAAGAAAAAATATCTATAAATGTCCCATATTTTTTGTATGCTATAATCCCTTTTATTTGCATTCATATCTTAAGGATATTACGCCAATACATAATATTTATCGATAACAAAATGAAATTACATAAACTAACAAAGGCCTATTTAAAGAGTTCTTTAATTAATACCATTGTCCCTTTTAAAATAGGCGAATTATTTAAAATTTATTTATATGGATATGAAATGGATAATTATAAAAAAAGTATTATAGGAGTTATCATTGATAAATTTTTTGATGCTGTGATATTACTACTAATATTTATAACGATTGAAATTTTTTATCAAAAGCCCTTATCTTTTATAACAATATTACTATTAATATTTGTAGGTTTAATTATTATAATATATGTATCATTTGAAAATACTTACAATTTTTTAAATAAATTTTTAATTAAAAATAAAAATTCTGAAACTTGTATTAAATGTTTAAAAATACTTGAAGAATTAAAAATTATCTTTTCTGATATTAAAAACATGATTAAAGACCGAATAATTTTAATTCTAATTTTAACATCTATGTCCTGGGCATTTGAAATATGGTTTGTATCAATAATAAGTAAAGTAATAAATAATAATTCCAGTTTTATCGATTTTATAAATTATATGAATAATTCATTTATTGGCACCCCAAATATTCTATCAAAATATTACATTTTAATTACCTTAATTATATTTATAGCATTTATAATATCGTACGCTGTAGGTAAATTATTTAAAGAAAGTTAGGAGGACATATGAAGAAATTAATATTAATATACGATGATAAAATCAAAGTACCTGAAAACATTCAAACTATAATTGGTAACACAAGTTACGGTAAAATAATATTAAAGAGAAAGAATTTATTTACCCGTTTAAAAGAAATTATTGATGAAGCAAACCTTGATATTGAAATATTAAAGATAAGTACTAAAAAAGAAGATATTCTTTCTTTGGTAGATAAAATGCCTGAAGATATTACCATTTGCCATCTTTTCTCTAATTTTGTTGTAAAAGATAGTAATAATTTTAAAATTTTATTAAAAAAATTGCCTTATATAAATGAAAACTATAAAATTATTCAAGAAAAAGAAACAGTTGCTTTAGCCTTTACTTCTATCGCTGAATATAAAAAATTTTTAAATGATTATGAAAAAGTTATTAGTAATATTGAAGATTTTATTAATTTTGAAAGTATTGAAGTTGATGCCTTTTTAGACATAGCTAATTATAATAATTTTTTAAGTTATATATCTGGTGGCTTTGATGCAAGATTTTTTAACAGTCTAGAAGGAAATGAATACGAAATTACCAAAAAATCTACTAATAAGAAAAAAATTAAACAAGAATATATGTATTATCACTTATTACCAGACGAAATGAAAAAATGGATGATAATGCCCTACGATTATAAAGAAACAGAAAAATATGCCATGTATACCATGGAAAGATTACACACCACTGATATTGCCATAAGATGGACTCATAAGGCCATAAATGAAGAAGAATTTAAAAGTATCTTAAAAAAAGCCTTTTACTATATAACTAGTAGAAAAGAAAAAGAGATAACTAAAAAAGAATATGAAAAAATTGAAGAAGAATTATACATCAAAAAAGTCAAAGATAGAATCACTGACTTAAAAAAAGATGAATTATTTTCTAAATTTGATATGTACATTAAAAGTGGCACAGATTTTAATTCTATAGATGAAATTTTTGAATATTATCAAAGTTTATATGACAAATATAGCACCAATAAAAAGCAAAAATATATTGCCGTTATAGGTCATGGCGATTTATGTTTTGCTAATATGTTATATAATAAAGATGCGGACTTATTAAAATTAATAGATCCTAAAGGGGCTTTAACTGAAGAAGAATTATGGACAAATCCTTATTATGATGTTGCCAAATTATCTCATTCTATATGTGGTAATTATGATTTCTTTAATTGTAGCAGTTATTCAATATATTTAGATAGTAATTTAAAATTTAAATTAGAAGTATACCATGATAACAAAATTTATAAAGAAATATTTAAAAAATATGTAGAAGAATCGGGATTTGACTATAAATTAGTAAGATTATATGAAGCATCCTTATTCCTATCAATGTTACCACTTCATATGGATAATCCTCAAAAAGTATTTGGCTTTTTATTAAATGCAATTAATATATTAAAGGAGATAGATAGTAATGTATAATGAAGTAACACTTATTTTTGATATTGATGGAACATTATGTCCCATAAAAAGCAAAGAAGAAAAATATTCTGATTTAATACCTAATAAAGAAATGATTGAAAAATTAAAAAATTATAAAAAAGAAGGAGCCAAAATAGTATTATATACTTCTCGAAATATGAATAGTTATAATTGCAACATTGGTCTTATAAATAAAAACACTTTACCAGTTATATTAGATTGGCTAAAAAAATGGGATATTCCATATGATGAAATAGTTGCGGGTAAATTATGGCCAGGACATCGTGGCTTATATATTGATGACCGTAGTGTCCGCCCTGATGAATTTTTAAAATATTCATATGAAGAATTAGAAGATATATGTAAATCATCATCAGTAAAAAAGGAGAATCAATAATGGAAATAGTAATTACAATGGCGGGATTAGGTTCTCGTTTTCAAAAAGCCGGCTATAAAGAGCAAAAATTTATGATTAAAGCCTTAGGTAAAACATTATTTGAATGGTCTATGGACAGCTTAATCGGCTTTAATGACGAAAATGTAAAATATACATTTATTGTTAGAAAAGAATGCCATGCGAGAGAATTTATTGAAGAGCAAATGCAAAAATATAATGTTTCTAATTGTCGTATCATTGAAATAGATTATTTAACTGATGGTCAAGCCACTACTTGTATGTTAGCAAGCAAATACTGGGATAAAAACGATGAACTTCTAGTTTATAATATTGATACTTATGTAGAACCAAACGAAATGAAAAAAAGTGATCTAAAGGGCGATGGATTTATTCCTTGTTTTCATGCTGAAGGAGATCATTGGAGCTTTGTTAAAACTGATGAAACAGGCCAAGTAATAGAAGTAAGAGAAAAAGAAAGAATAAGTGATAACTGTACTATTGGGGCATATTATTTTAAAACTTGTCAATTATTTGAAGAATTATATAAAGAATATTATACACCAGATCGAAAACTAGATAAAAACGAAAAATATATTGCCCCTTTATATAATTATATGTTAGAAAAAAATATGGAAATATATATATCAAATATTGATAGTAAAAAAGTCCATGTTTTAGGAACACCAGAAGAATTAGATTATTTTTTAAAAACATATAAAAAATAATAGAAAAGAGGCTAAAAATGAAAAAAGTAAAAAACAAGATATTTAAAAGTGAATTTTTAAATAGCATACTAGTATATACATTTATATTTATTCTATTAGTAATATTAATGATATCTATATTCAATAAATATGATAAAAGTTTTATATGGTCTTCTGACGGCATAATCATGCATACAGTTAATTTAAGTTATTTAAGAAGCATGGTAATAAATTTTATAAGAACAGGAAATATTTCCACATTTGTGTGGAATGTAGGTAATGGAGTAGATTTATTTAGCCATATGACCCATCATATTTTTGGCGACTTTTTTTCATATGTTTCTATTTTATTTAGAACTAAAAATATACCAACTGTTTTTGAAGCATTGATTTTTATAAGAATTTATTGTGCAGGATTGTCGTTTTTATGCTATACAAAATACCATAAATTAAATAAAACATCATCTATTATTGGTGCTTTATTATTTGCATTTTCATCTTTTGTATTCTATACAAGCGTTAGGCATCCATTGTTTATAAATGGATTAATTCTTTTTCCATTATTAATGATAGGAATAGAAAAAATAATAATAGAAGACAAAAAAATATTCTATACAATCATAATTGCTATAACATATATAGTTAACTTATATTATGCATACCCAATGTCTTTAACACTAGCAATATATGGAACTCTCCTCGCGATTAAACATTATAAAAAAAATGGTATCAAAAAAATATTACAGGTATTATTAAAAACTTTATTCTATAGTATTATAGGTATAATGATTTCTTGTGTTTTATTACTACCAACTCTCCTTGCTATTAGTAGTTCCCAAAGAAATGCAGGTAATTTAATTAGCAGTTATTCATTAGAATACTATCGAGCTCTTGCAAAAAGCTTATTACATTTAAAAAATACTGGATTTTGGGTAGTAATAGGAACACAATCCCTAATTTTTATAACGTTACCACTAACAATAAAAAAATATAGAAAAGAAAATAGTTCAATGTTAATGTTGCTATTACTACTATTATTACCAATTTTATTTGCTCCCATAGGTTCATTATTTATGTGCTTTACCTTTCCAAATAATAGATGGTCATTCATATTTTCCTTTATATTTGCCTTTTTAAGTGCATCATTTATTAATAAAAATGAATCTATTAATAAGAAAGACATAATAACAGTTTTCTTAAGCTTAATTGTTTTTTTGGCTTTTAATGCAATTATGCAAAATAATTTAAGTAATTATATGGAAATACAAATAATGCTATTATTTATTTGGCTAATCATCATTTTTTGTAAAGATTATTTAAGCAAAATGTTAAAAAAGGTAAATCTATATAATATTTTACTAATTTTAACCTTAACAATTGGAATTGGAATAGCTATTAAATATACTTATGACATTGATGGTCACGAATATGCTTCTGAATTTGCTCCAAAAGGTCAATTTTATCATATTGCGAACACATCAAATAATAGTATCCCTGATTTTAATAAAGCCTTAAATTTTATTAAATTAAAAGATGATAGTTTTTATAAAATAAGTAAATATCCATATAATCACCCTAATGTTTCTTTAATTAAAGACTTTAATTCAACAGGATCTTATGTAAATATTGTTCCACGAGAATTTTATAATTTAAATCTAGATATAAATAATAGTAAATTTGAATTTTTAAAAGGCTTTCGTGAATTTGATTATAGAACAAAAATAAATTCTCTAATGGGAGTTAAATATCTTATAAATTATAACAAAGGAATAGTACCATATGGCTTTGAAGAAATTAGCGATTATAAAGGAAAATCAAAAATTTATGAAAATAAATATTACTTACCTTTTGCAACCATTTATACAAATTATATTACAGAAGAGGAATACAATAACTTATCTTCTTTAGAAAAAGAAAGTAGTCTATTAAAGGCAACTGTATTAGAAGATAATAAAAGTTTAAATCATCTTCAATATGACTACTCTAATAATATTGAAGAACTAAAATACAATATAGTAGATGATAAAAAAATAATCAACAATAAAGATATTAAAATTACTAAGGATAATGAAAATTCATTTGAAATAGAAATAGATCAAGTAAAAAATAGTGAATTATACGTATATTTAGAAAATTTAAAATATACCCCTTATACAAAAGATGAAATGATTAATTTAAACATTGATGAAGATTCAACTCCTTTAGAAATTGCAAAAGTAAAGAAATCTTATAAATGGTATCAAATTAATACCTCGTATAAAGTAACGGCAAAATTTAAAAAAATAAAAAACAGTTATAGTGTTGATGACAAATACACAAATCCTTATTTAGAAAATTTGCCAGGTCCTCTATTAAATTTAGGGTATTATGATGAAGCATCTGGAACAATAAAAATAACACTATCCAAAATAGGTAAATATACATTTGATAGCATAAAAGTATATGCTGTATCTATGGATGATTATGAAGAAGACATAAATAATTTAAGAAAATCTAATTTTGAAGTAACCAATTGGGATGATGGATATTTAAAAGGAACAGTCAATGCCGAAGAAAACGGAATCCTTCAATTCCAAACAATTTATACTAAAGGATTTAAAGTATATGTCGACGGAAAAGAAGTAGAAACCATAAAATCAAATAAATATTTCTTAGGCATTAATATCGCAAAAGGAACACACGAAATACGCATAGAATATCATACTCCATATTTTAAAGAAGGAGTAATAATAAGTTTATTAGGCACATGTGTATTTATTGGAACTATAATATCCAGAAAAAAAGTAAAAAAAGTCGATAAATAATTATCGGTTTTTTTCAAGTTTATTAAAGTTAAGAAAAAGAATTGACTAGTTAATAAAATCTTTGTTATAATCATTTTATAAGAGGTGTAACATGAATTACGGCATAATATTAGCTAGTGGTAAAGGAACCAGAGTTAAAGATGGAAATAATTTGCCCAAGCAATTTAGATTAATAAATAATAAACCAATAATAATTTATACTTTATTAAAATTTTTAAAAATAAAAAAATTTGATTTGATTTATGTATGTGTAGCCGAGGAATATTTAGATTACACAACTAAACTAATAGATAATTATATAGAGAATAAATCTAAAATTAAAATTACATGTGGTGGAAAAGAAAGAATAGATACTATAACCAATGCCATTAATGCTATAATTAAAGATAATGGCTGTGGAAATGATGATATCGTCGTAATACATGATGCTGTTAGACCATTTGTGACTGATAAAATTTTAATTGACAGTATCGAAGGAGCCAAAAAATATAATGCTGTTGTATGCGCTATTCCTATGGTAGATACTTTATTATTTTCAAAAAATAAAAACGTTGTCGAACAAATACCGAATCGAGATTATTACTATAAAGGGCAAGCCCCAGATAGTTTTAAACTTCCAGTTTTTGTCGAATTATTGAATAAACTTAGTAAAGAAGAAAGAAAAAATGTTACTGGTACTTCTCAAATCTGTACTATGAATAATTATCCAATCCACATGATTGAGGGAGATGAACAAAATTTTAAAATAACCACGAAGTCAGATTTTATTTTAGCTGAATCGATGATAAAAGGAAGTGATATACAATGAAATCAATAGAAAATATTCCTAAAACAATGAAAGTTTTAAACTTGCGAGATATAAACGATTTACGTCTAGAAAATAAAGAAATACCAGAATTACAGAAAGATAGTGTTATATTACATATAAAAAATTGTGGCATATGTTCCAGCGACAATGAAAGAGTATTTACATCAGGAACATATCATTTTCCAACTGTTATTGGACATGAATTTGCCGGTCAAATTATAGCTGTAAATGATGAAGATGAAAAATTACTTGGCCAAAAAGCTGCTGTTTTTCCTTTACTACCATGTAAAGAATGTGAGGCCTGCAAAATTGAAGAATATGCTCAATGTAAAAATTATAGCTATTTTGGTTCTCGCTGTGATGGTGGCGATAGTGAATACCTAGTCGTTCCCAAATGGAATCTAGTATTAGAAAACGATTTAGACTATCCTCTTTTAGCATTATGTGAACCTGCTGCTGTTGCTTTGCATGCTATTAGAAGAATTAAAAATCTAATAAATCAAAAAGTATTTATTATGGGTGGGGGAACAATAGGTTTACTTATTTCTTTATTTTTAAAAGATCAAGGAAATGAAGTTTACGTAGGAATTAGAAAAAAAGAAGGAATAAATTTTGCTAAAACCTTAGGCCTTCATGTTATAGATACTAATAATTTAGAAGAAGAAATAGAGAAAAATACTAATGGAGAAGGTTTTAAATATGTTTATGAAGTAGTTGGAAGTAATGAATCAATAGCAAATTGTATAAAAAGTGCTGGCAATTTCGCAAACATCGTTGTCGTAGGTAATCCCAAAAGCGATCTAAATATTCCCAAAGATATATATTGGAAAATTTTAAGAAAACAAATTACTATAATAGGAACATGGAATTCTAATTATAATCAAAAAATAAATGATTGGGCCGATGCTTTAACCAAAATAAAAAATAATCCTGATTTATATAAAAAATTAATTACTCATATTTATAAAATTGATGATTATAAAAAAGCCTTCAATTTATTAAAAGATAAAAATGAATTTAAAATTAAAATTATGATAGAAATGAGTGGTGAAAATGAATAATGGTAAAATATCTGCCTCAATGATGTGTGCAAGTTTAGATAAAATATTTTATTACTTAACAGAATTTAAAGAAGGAAAAGTTGAATTTTTGCACATTGATGTTATGGATGGTGATTTTGTTCCTAATCTAGCTTTAGGTACAGATTATGTAAAAAGTTTAAGAAGAATTAGTGATATACCTTTTGATTATCATTTTCTTGTAAACAATCCTTTAGAAAAAATGAAATGGTATGAAATAAAAACTAACGATCAAGTAGCTTTTCATTATGAAAATAATAATGAAATAGAAGAATGTTTAAAATATTTAGATACTATTGGCGCCAAAAAATTTATTGCCATAAACCCTGAAACCGATTATAAATTATTAGATAAATATTTAGAAATGATTGATGGAATTCTTGTCATGATGGTAAAACCAGGCTTTGCCGGTAGACCGATGGTTCCAGAGACCATAAATAAAGTACAAGAATTAACCAATTATTTAAAAGAAAATAATAAAGAAAATATAATTATTGAAGTTGACGGGAACATTACTTTTGAAAATGCCGAAAAATTACATAAATTAGGAGCTAACATATTTGTTGCTGGAACATCATCATTATTTTCTAATACAAATAAATCTATGAAAGAAATTATAAAAGACTTAAGAGAAGCCATCAGATAATAAATTTTCTCTTGCCAATAGGCTTTTTTTAATGTATAATATTAAACTAATTGTAAATTATTTAGTAAAGCAGGTGTTAAAATGTTAAAAAAAATCAAAAAGAAAATTATAAGTATATGCAAATATTTAGGATTTAAAATATTATTACCAATTTATTATAAATTTTGTTCTTTAAGAAAAGTAGATAATAAATTAGTATTATTTGCCGATCATCGTGATCGTAAAATGGCTGATAATTTTATAAGCTTATATGATATGTGTTCAAAGAATGGATATAAATGCGTAGTACTATCTGGAGATGTCTTTGGTAAAAAAGTACCAAAATCAAAAAGAAGAATTAAAAAAATAAAGTATATGTTTAGATTTATGAAATTATATGCCCAATGTAGAGCCTTATTTTTAGTAGATTACTTTCCATTAGCTTATCTAGTTAAACCAAGAAAAGGAACAGATGTTATCCAATTATGGCATGCATGTGGTTTAATGAAAGAATTTAGTTATGCAGTATCAGGAACATCATGGGGTAGATCAGAAAAAGATATGAAAAGATATCCAATGCACACTACTTATACCTTAGCAACGGCATCATCTCCTAAAGTTTGCATAGGTTATCAAAAAGCATATAAATGTGATAAAAGCATTATAAAACCGCTTGGAAGTCCTCGAACCGATATCTACTTTGATGAAAAATTCAAAACTGAAGCCAAAGCAAGGGTAAGAAAATTATTTCCAAATATTGGTGATAGAAAAATAATATTATATGCCCCTACATATCGAGGAAAAAGTTTAAATAAATCTTATGTAAATTGTGAACTAGATTTTGAAACTCTAAAGAATAAACTATCAGATAAATATATATTTTTAACAAAATTTCATCCATTAATGGCCAAAAAAGGATTTAAAGAATCCGGCAGATTAATCGCTCCAGATTTTCTATATGATGTAACGGAAATATTAACTCCAGAAGAAGCTTTATGTGCTGCTGATGTTTTAATAACAGATTATTCATCAATTCTTTTTGAATATTTATTGCTAGAAAAGCCTATGATATCATATGTTTACGATATAGATGACTATATAAGCGATAGAGGTCTCTTTTATCCTTATGATGAGTTAACACCGGGGCCTTATGTTATTAATCAAAAACAACTTATAGAAAAATTACTAACGGTTGATAAATGGTTTGACATCGAAAGAACTAGAAAATATAAAGAAGAATATATGTCAGCATGTGATGGCCATAGTACTGAGCGAATTTATAAATATATATTTGAGAACAAAAAAAGATAAAGTTTTCCATATCAGAAAACTTTTTTTATAAATGCTTTTTTATTAAACTAACTAGATTTTTAGTAGCTGATTTTGAATTTAAATTTACATATTTTTTTAAAAATAATGTTTGTTTTTTATAATCATATTTATTCGATTCTATTCCTTTAACTACCTCTTTTGAATCGCTAGCAATTATTCCAGGCATCTCATTTTTATAATCTATAAAAAAGCCCCGATTTGAAATATATTCATCTAAATCAAAAGCATAAAAAATAATCGGCTTTTTTAAAATACATGCTTCAAATATAATAGAAGAATAATCACTTATTATAAAATCAGCAATACATAGCATTTCAAAACTAGTAAATTTATAATCAATAATCGCCTTAGAATTTTTAATAATTATACTATCATTAGGATGTAATTTAATAATTAAATTATATTTATCAAAATCAACACTCTTTATTAAATCGTTTATTTTGCTATTCATTATAGAATTGTCCATACGAAAAGTAGGAACATAAACTATATTTTTTTTATTTTTAAATTGTGGATAGACCCTAAATATAGCCTTAGAAGTTTCCTTAATATATTCTTTACTTCTTAAAAGATCTACTCTAGGCAAAGGAATAACTTTAACTTTATCAGGACTTACATTATAAGCTTGACTAATTCCATCAACGCATATTTCAGAACTAGCCAAAACACAATTATAATTTTTGTGCATATTCATAACTTTTGCTATTTTTAAACTTCTTCCTTCTTTTTGATTTAAAATAGTATATCCAAATTTTTTTAATATTCCTATCGCATGCCACATTTGTATAATATATAACTCTTTTTTATGATGCAATAAAGATATAGGAATTGAATAAGAATCTAAAACTACGACCTTAGATTGAGCCACATAAAACATAATTTTAAATATATAAAAGAAATAAACTATTTTATTAAATAAACCATCCTCAATTTTTTTACACATAACAACAGTTTTTACATTATTCTTATTCAATTCATATTCTAAATGTGCTATGTCAATAGATTTTTTATTGCTTTGTCTACTTACTATAACAACTTGATTTTTAGTAGGTAAAAGTTTAAAGAAAAAATATAAAAAGTTTAAACAATACTTATATATTATCATTATAAATACCATAATTTCCTCCAAAAAAGCTTTAAACAATATTTATCAATTTAATTTTATCAAAAATACAAATATAAATCAACATATTAATATTTTATGTTAAGTGTAAAATAAACGTATTTTTTGTGATTTTTAAATGAAAAGTTCTCTAAATATGATAGTCAATTTTAAGTGAAAAGTTCTCTAATTAAAGTGA